>JAILFY010000073.1 GCA_024697285.1 Bacteroidaceae bacterium | reverse complement strand
GGGGTGACACGCGGGCCCACCCCTACAGAGGCAGAAAACGCCTGGCGAAGCGAAGGCATCCTCTGCATGCAACCACTGTAGGGGCGGGCCCCCGTGCCAGCCCGAACCGCCGACAGGCGGTAAGAATACAGGCGGAAACGTTTCACGAACAACAAACCTGGGTGCACACGCACAGCCGTTCCGGCTGTTCGGGCTGGCACGGGGGCCTGCCCCTACAGAGGCAGAAAACGCCTGGCGGACCGGTTGAATGCATCCTCTGTATACACCCGCTGTAGGGGCAGGCCCCCGTGCCAGCCCGAACCGCCGACAGGCGGTAAGAATACAGGCGGAAACGTTTCGCGAACAACAAACCGGGGTGCACACGAACAGCCGTTCCAGCTGTAAACAAACACCCATCTTGTTCAACCCCTACTTGATCTATTTCCACACGTATATACATATTTGCAAACACGTATATACATAAATGCTCACACGTATATACGTGTGAGCGAAGACGTATATACGTGTGAGCAAAAGAGTGAGAACCCACCCTTCACCACCTCTGTGAGGGGGGGGGGTGGGTCTGTAGCCTCATGGAGTGGGTTCCCCCCTCCCCCCTCTCCCACGGGAGAGAGGTTGGGGGTGAGGCCAACCCCCTTTATAATCCGAATACTCGAGCCAGACCACCATCGACACCGCCAAAGCCCATGAAAGCCATGGCCAGGAGACCTGCCGTCACCAGTGCGATGGGCATTCCCTGCATCCCCTTAGGAATATCCATCATTGCAAGCTGTTCGCGGATAGCAGCAAAGATGGTCAGAGCAAGTCCGAAACCTAAGGCAGTGGAAACGGCGTAAACCACGCCGGTGAGGAGGTTCGGTTCCATCCCTTGTGCGTTGTAGGTGCCCTGTGCCACGAGGATGGCTACACCAAGGATGGCGCAGTTCGTGGTGATGAGGGGAAGGAAGACACCCAGCGCCTGATAGAGGGAGGGCGACACCTTCTTCAACACAATCTCCACCATCTGCACGAGAGCAGCGATGACGAGGATGAAAGCGATGGTTTGCAAATATTCAAGGTTATAGCTCTCCAAGAGCCCCTGAATGAGGTAAGTGACTATCGTGGCAATAGTGAGCACGAAAGCAACGGCAGCGGACATACCAAGAGCGGTGTCCACTTTCTTCGACACACCGAGGAACGGGCAGATTCCGAGGAACTGCGAGAACACGATGTTGTTCACGAAGATGGCCGAGAAAAAGATAAGTAAGTATGCCATAATAAAGGACCCACCCCCACCCTCTCTGCGGAGAGAGAGGCAGAATGTCTGGAACGTTAGAGGGTCTGTAGGGTCATTCTTTTATTTGTTACTGGTTTTGTCTATAATTCTTGAAGGACAACCACCCCTTCTGTTTGATGAGAAGGGCGTGGGCGTCTCCCTTAAATCTTTGCCACCTTCTTGACCACTGCTATCAGATAACCCAATGCAATAAAGGCGCCCGGAGCGAGCACGAAGAGTAGCATTCCGTAGTTCTCGGGATAGAGTGTTGCGCCGAAGAGCTTACCCGTTCCGAGCAGTTCGCGGATTCCGCCAAGCAGTGTCAGAGCTATCGTGAAGCCCAGTCCTATTCCGATGCCGTCGAAAATACTCTCCACCGGACCGTTCTTGGCAGCAAAAGCCTCGGCACGTCCGAGGATGATGCAGTTGACCACAATCAGGGGGATGAAGAGGCCGAGCGTCTTATAGACTTCGGGCGTGAAAGCCTGCATGAACATCTGCAGGGCAGTGACCAACGAGGCAATCACGACGATGTAGGAAGGGATTCGAACCATGTCGGGAACGAGGCTCTTGATGCACGAGATGATGAAGTTGGAGAAGATGAGCACTGCCATTGTGGCCAAACCCATCGACATACCATTTATGGCGCTGGAGGTCGTTCCCAGCGTGGGGCACATACCAAGGAGCAGCACGAAAGTAGGGTTCTCCTTGAGGATGCCGTTAAATAGGATCTTGAGGTATTTCATAATCGTTTCTCCTTGATTTAGTTTTGTGTTTCGCCTTCGGGAGCAGCAGCGGCGTCAGCCGTGGTCTCTGCAGCCTCCTCAGGAGCGGATTTGGGATATTGCTGGGCAGTGGCTCCGCTCTGGGCGTCGGGAGCCGAAGCACCTGCATAGGCCTGGAAGGCGGTGTTCACCGCACGGAGGAAGGCGCGGGAGGTGATGGTAGAAGCAGTAATAGCATCCACGTCGCCACCATCTTTGCTCACTACGAGTTCCTTCTCTCCGGGTTTCTTTCCGATGATGTCGCCTTTCTCGCCCTGCTGGAACCAAGTGCTGGCCTTGGCACCCAGACCCGGGGTTTCTGCATGTTCCAGAACGGTATAGCCTTTGATGGCACCCTCATCAGAGAAGCCAACGAGAACAGACAACTTGCCACCGAAGCCGTTGGGGTCTATGGCCTGAACGGCAACACCCTGGTTCGTGGCGTAGATGACAACGGGATTGCCATTGGAGTCCTCGGCTTCTGTGGTTTCCAGCACCTGGGCGTCGGCGACACCCAGAACGGAATTAATACCCTCTGCCAGGGTTCGTGCCTTGTTCTCCTCGATAGGTCCGGAAGTGATTTCATTCACGTAGGCCAGAGCACCTGCTGCGACGACGGAGATGAGCGTCAGCACAACAAGCATATTGGGTAAAGTAGATTCGAGCTTTTTCATTTCTTGACCTCCCCGAAGCGTTTAGGTTTAACATAAGTGTTGATGAGCGGAGTGAAGCCATTCATGATAAGGATGGCAAAACTCATACCTTCCGGATAAGCTCCGAAGTCACGAATCAGCACCGTGAGGACACCGATAGCGACGCCATAGATGATCTGACCCTTGGCGGTCATCGGCGAAGTGACATAGTCAGTGGCCATGAAACAGGCACCGAGGACGAGACCACCGGAGAGTATGACCTGCACGGGATTGGCGTAGCTGGGCTCGATGAGGTGGAAGATTCCGGCCAGCACGAACACGGTTCCGAGAATACTCACGGGAATGTGCCAGGTGATGATCTTCCTCCAGAGCATGAAGCAGCAGCCGAGCAGCAGACAGATGGCGCTGACCTCACCGAGGGAGCCTCCCGTCTGTCCCACAAGCATGTCGAACGACGAGGGAAGATCTTCGAGCACAGAGGCGTCGCCCGACTTGATGGCAGTTTTCATGATCGCCAACGGGGTGGCAGCGGTCTCCACATCTGCATAGCCCAGCTGACCACTCACGGGCCAGGAAGTCATCTGCACCGGGAAGGAGATGAGCAGGAACACGCGGCCTACGAGTGCCGGATTAAAGGGGTTGCTGCCCAGGCCGCCGAAGGTCAGTTTGCCAACACCGATAGCCACGAAAGCTCCGATGATGATGATCCATAGAGGCAGATTCGAAGGCAGGTTGAAACCGAGCAACAGGCCGGTAAGTACGGCTGAACCATCGCAAATCGTAAGACGCTCGCGCCCAAGGATAAAACGTGTGATGGCCCATTCAAAGAACACACAAGCGACCACCGACGTAGCGAGGACGATGGCGGAACCCAGTCCGAAGAAGTACAGCGAAGCCAGCAAGGCAGGCAACAAGGCAATACATACACCATACATATTGCGCTGCACGGAATCTCCGCCATGGACGTGGGGTGAAAGAGAGATAATGGGTTTCATAATAGACAGACCCTCCCCCGAGCCCTCCCCTTTTTTCCTGAGGGGGACGAGCGGCGAGTAGCACTTAGGGGGTTATACGGTCATAATTAATGATTATATTTGCTGATTTGATAATTCTGAGAGTTCCTTTCCGCCGGCCCCACCTCCCTTGCCACAGGGCAGGGGGCGGCGGCGGAAGGGGAATTTATTTTTTGCTGATGCTCTCCATGTGACGAGCCTTGATAATGCCCATCACCGTCTGCTTGGCCACTCGGATGTTATCGAGCAACGGGCGGTTGCTGGGGCAAGTGAAGGCGCAGGAGCCACATTCGATGCAGGAGGTCACGTCGTTCTTCTCGCAACCGTCCCAGTCTTTCAGTCGTGTCATACTTGCCAGGAGATATGGTTCGAGGCCCATGGGACAAGCGCTCACGCACTTGGCGCAACGGATGCAGGGACTCACCTCGCCACGTCGGCTTTCCTTCTCGGTCATCAGCAGCAGACCGCTGGAACCTTTGGTTACGGGCACTTCCAGAGACATCAGAGCACGTCCCATCATCGGACCGCCACCGATGATCTTGCCAGTGTCTTCGGGCAGACCGCCAGCCTCGTCGATGAGCTGTTGCATAGGTGTGCCGATACGTGCAAGGAAGTTGGTGGGTTGCTTCACGCTCTTGCCGGTTACGGTGATAATGCGTTCGATGAGCGGTTTACGCTTCGTCACTGCCTCATAGATAGCATACACCGTTCCCACGTTCTGAACAATGGCACCTACATTAATAGGCAGGGCGGGAGGAGCGGGCACCTGACGACCGATCACGGCGTCGATAAGCTGTTTCTCACCACCTTGGGGGTACTTCACTTTCAGGGGAACGACCTCGATGCCGGGATATTGCGCAGCTTTCTCTTTCAGAAGGTTGGTGAGAAGCTGGATGGCATCAGGTTTGTTCATCTCAATGCCTATATAAGCTTTGGAGCAGTTCACCGCATGTTTGATAAGCTGAATACCCACCAGTATCTGTTCGGGTTTCTCCAGCATCAACCGATGGTCGGCAGTGAGGTAAGGCTCACACTCTACGGCGTTGACGATGATCGCTTCGGCCTTCGTTCCGGGAGGGGGCATCAGTTTCACGCCAGTGGGGAAAGTGGCGCCGCCCATACCCACAATACCTGCCGCCTTGATTCTGCCCACGACCTCCTCGGCTGTGATCCCGCCGAGTTCCTTCATGGTCACCAGTTTGTCTGAGCGGTCTATGGTCTCTTCCCATTCATCACCTTCCACGTCAACGACTACGGCCATGCGACGAGTGCCACTGCTGTCGAGCACGGCGTCGACCTTAGACACCTTACCACTCACGCTGGAGAAGACAGGAACGGAAAGACCTTTACCGGCCTCGCCCAGCAGCGTGCCCACCTTCACCTCGTCGCCTTTCTTCACGACGGGCACTGCGGGAGCACCGATGTGCTGGAACATAGAGAAGACGGCCTGCTTCGGCAGTCCAGCCACTCGGATGGGACTGGCAGCAGAAAGTTTGTTTTCGGCGGGGTGTACACCGCCTATATGGAATGTCTTCATGCGTTATTCTGTTCTTTAGAGGGTTCTACATTATCTGCAGGAGCTGCAGACTTCTCTGCAACAGGTTTTGCTGCGGGAGCAGCAGCGGGAGCAGCTGGTGCAGCAGGCTTTGCAGCAGCGGGTGCAGCGGGCTTAGCAGCAGCGGGAGCAGCGGGCTTGGCTGCAGCGGGAGCAGCAGGAGAAGCGGGCTTTTCAGCAGCAGGAGCAGCGGGCTTTTCAGCAGCGGGAGCAGCGGGCTTGGCTGCAGCGGGAGCAGCAGGCTTAGCAGCAGCAGCTACCACCTTTCCGTCCCCTTTGGGGGAGTCGGCCGGGGCCTCAGCTTTCGGCTTCCGGGGTGGGAAGTTGAATGCATGAATGGCGTTCTGCGGGCACTCGTCCTCGCACTTGCGGCAGAGCTTGCATTTCTCTGCATCGATATAAGCGAGATTCTGGTCCACCGTGATGGCTTCGAACTTACAGACTTTCACGCACTTCTGGCAGGCGATACAGCCCACGGAGCAAGCCTTGCGGGTCTGGGCGCCCTTGTCCTTGTTGTTGCAGAGGACCACCACTCTGCGGTTCTTCAGTCCCTTCAGCCGGATCTCGATGACTCCGCGGGGACAAGCCTTGGCGCAGGCGCCGCAGGCGGTGCACTTCTCTTCGTCAACCTCCGGCAGGCCTGTTTCGGGGTTCATGTGGATGGCGTCGAACTGACAAGCCGCCACGCAGTCGCCACATCCCAGACAGCCGTAGGCGCAGGCCGTCTCGCCGGAACCTAACATCTGCTGAACGCGGCAACTCTGAGCGCCATCGAACTCGGCAACACGCGGACGGCTCTCGCACGTTCCGTTGCATCTTACGACAGCGACCTTCGGTGCAGACGCCTCAGCTTTCATTCCGAGCACATCCGCAACTTTCTCCATCACAGGCTGTCCGCCCACCGGGCAGAGCAGACCCTCCAGCGAGCCCTTGTCAGCAGCCTTCACACAGGCTCCGGCGAAGCCCGAACAGCCCGGGAAACCGCAGCCACCGCAGTTGGCCTGCGGCAGTGCTTCTGCTACTTTGGCAATGCGCTCGTCTTCATGAACAGCAAATTTCTTGGCTGCCAGAAACAAGATGAGCGCACTCACCAGGCCGATGGCACCAAGAACAATCACTGCAATCAGGATTACATTCATAATAGTTTTGTTGAGTTGTTTTTTAATTAGTTATATCGTTTTGCTTTATCTTGAACTCGAAGCGATGTTCCAGCTTGCGCCGGAAGAACAGGAAGACGACGACGTAGTAGAGCACTACGGCCAGAAGCGACCACAGCGCCGACTGGGTCTCATCATTAGTGATCCCGATGCATACAAACAACGTCAGCAACAGCAGCACCAGCGGAGCCCCGTAGGCGATGAGGGCAGCAGCACGTCCGTCGGACAAACGCCCCTCGAGCACCACCTCCTGCCCCACCCGGAACTGCTGGGCAGAAGCTACGAAGACGTCCACATCCTTCTCCTTCGATTCGGCGCTGTTGCACAGCTGATGGGCGGCACAACTGGAGCAAGCGGACGACTGTACGATGGTCACCCTAACCCGTTGGTGTTCAACGGATTTCACCACAGCTTTATGCCTGATAATCTGTTCCATCATTGTAATTTTGTAACATCTGCATGTCAAATGCGGCACAAAGATAACACTTTTTAATGAGGTACGCGCGCGTGAGGGCAAGAAATGCGTTTCATTTTACGAACTTTAACAATTCCACTGCCGCGCCCCTCCATTCTTTTTCCACAGCACCCCACTCACCTCTTCCCCACCCTGCTCCCTTCCAGGCTTCCGCACCCGCCCCCTTCCTGAAGAAAGCGCGACCTGCCAGAAAGCAAGAAAGCGCGGCTTCACAGCCACGCTTCTTGTATGTTTGTTTGGAAAGAAGTATATTGTTGGAAGTTGGGTTTAAGCTTCTGCCGGGGCCTCCTCTGTTTGGGTGTCCTCTGCAGCAGCCTCAGCCTGAGCGGCAGCGTCGGCCTCTGCCTTAGCAGCAGCCTCAGCAGCCTTCTTGTCGGCTACTTTCTTAGCGATCTCTTCATTGGTCTTCTTCTCTGCCTCCAGAGCAGCAGCAGCGGCTGCCTTCTTGTCGGCGGCGACCTTCTCTTCCACAGCCTTCAGGCCCTTCTGCTTGTCGGCCTTCCAGGCGTTGAACTTGATTTGTGCAGTTGCCTCGTCGAAAGCGCCCTTCTTCACACCTCCGCGGAGATGCTTCATGAGATACACGCCTTCATCGGAAAGGATGTTACGCACGGTGTCGGTGGGCTGTGCGCCTGTCTCTACCCAGTAGAGAGCACGATCAAATTTCAAATCTACAGTGGCTGGATTGGTGTTGGGGTTGTAGGTACCAATCTTCTCTGTAAACTTACCGTCGCGCGGAGCTCTTACATCAGCAACGACGATGCTGTAGAAAGCGTAGCTCTTACGGCCATGGCGCTGCAATCTGATTTTAGTTGCCATAAAAAATAAATAATGAGTTAATAGGTTTGAAATTATGCTGCTATCTCGTGACAGCGGGCGCAAAGGTACGACGATTTTGCGACGTGGCCAAAAATTATCAACACATTTTTTCCCCGCCACCATCATTGTCCCTCATTTTTTTACTTCCCAACCCCCGCCCCCCCCTCTTTCCGCTCCCATTTCTTCTCCAGCGCACCCCAATTGCAATTGCAGAAAACGCAGGCAGGAAACACCTGGCGGACCGGTTGAATGCATCCTCTGTATGCAACCACTGTAGGGGCGGGCCCCCGTGCCAGCCCGAACCGCCGACAGGCGGTAAGATAACAGGCGGAAAACGTTTCGCGAACAACAAACCTGGTTGCACACGTACAGCCGTTCCGGCTGTTCGGGCTGGCACGGGGGCCTGCCCCTACAGCGGATGCATACCTTAAACCCTTAAACCGCGTCTTTGGCGCTCCTTACACCATGTCTGAATACATTCATCTAGACAAAAATATAACATCCTCTTGGCTCTTTTTAGATCCAAGGAGACTGCAGCTGTTCATGTACTTGTTGCTCAATGCGGACGAACATGGGAGAGCGGAAGTGAATCTGAACGACTATGCTGCCAAGGTTAATGTTCCGAGAAGCTCCATCCAGTACCTAATCGAGACTATGAAGAGAAAAGGTATACTTTCGCAAGAAGTCCGTAAAGAATCCGCAAAGCAACCTACAACTCTAAATATCTGTAAATATGTATATTACGATGATTGTGAAAATGATAATCCGCAAGAAATCCGTAAGGAATCCGTAAATGTTAAAGAGAAAGAAAAAAGAGAAGGGCTCTCTTCCCCCTGCACCCCCTTCTTACAAGAGAAAGATAAAGAAAGAGAAGATTTGGGATTAACAAGAAAAAAAGAACCGTGCGGAAATTTTTCTCTTTCTTTAGAAGAGCGGCGCAGCCGCTTCTGGGAGAAAATAAAAGAATATGCCAAGCTGCATCCGGAATATCCTGTGGAGGCTGTAAAGGGATTCTATCTCTACTGGACGCAGGAGGTGGTACAGCAGAGGGAGGACGGCTCGCAGCTGACGCTGCTCGCCTTCGAGGCAGAACGGAAGTTCGGGTTGCCCTACCGCCTCTCCAGTTTCGTGAAGCACGGATCGTGGCTCAAGCAGGTGCGGGACAATAGATTGGCAAGGGCAAGCGGAAAGAAACCGAAATCAGCCGCACAGGAAGATCTGGAGAAAAGACAAAAGCAGGCAAGACTCATAGAAGAGTCCGAACGGGCAGAACGGGAACGAAAACGAGATGAACAAGCAGAGAAGGCGGCCACACCTGAGGAAATCAGGAAGATTCTGGGAGACAGGTGTGTGATTTAAAGACCCACCCCCTCCCCCTACAGCGGCAGAAATCGCCTCGCGGTGCGACTACAAAGCGTTCTTTGACTTATTGAAAGATGCACATCATTTTGTTAACCAAAGTGACAAAACAGATGGTTAAAAATGAAAAAACAACAAATTCCGGCAATATTTTGAAGAAAATCTGAAAAATATTTGGTGGTGT
>JAILFY010000061.1 GCA_024697285.1 Bacteroidaceae bacterium | reverse complement strand
TTCGTAGCTCAGTGCCATGGGAGCGAGATGCAGTTGGCACAGGCGTTCCACCACCGTGCCTTCGCCTCCCATGACCATCATCTTCAGCAGGGATTCCTGGGTGCGGTCGTCAGAGTCCTTGGCACGTCCTTCTCGTTGGGCGATCCAGATGTTCTCGTGCTTCTGGGAGATGGCGAAGTGCATGTATCGGCTCATCAGTGCCGAGGCGCGCAGCATCTCGTGCATGGAGAGTGAACGTTGCACGACGAAAGATTTGTTGATGCGCACCAACTTCTTGATCCAGGGGAAGATGAGGAGGTTGTCGCCGATGGCTATCTCCGTGGTCGTGGGAAATCCGTTTTCTACTAGCAGCACGCTGAGGAAGGCCGAGTCCAGCACGATATCGCGGTGGTTCGTGATGAAGGTGTGGGACTGCTGGCGGTTGAAGTCGGTGGGCACACTGAGGTCGGTGCCTTTGGTGCACCGGTTGATGATATCCTTCACGAGGGGGTAGAAGAAGGCTTTCTGCACGGCCAGGGAACCGCCCCCGCTACCGCTTGCCAGCAGGGGCAGGGCTTGGGATATCTTGGCGGACAGGTCCGGCACTATCTTGGTGGCCACGTGCATGAATTGGGGGTCGGCCAGCAGTTCCTGAAAAACCTGTGGCAACTCGTCGGGTGCGTAGGGACGGATGTCCTTGAACTCCTCGGGAATCTGAGTACTTAGCATAGTCGTAATGTTAGTTATGGTGATGAATGTCGGTGCTGAAAAACAGGCGTGTGCCTCCTTATCTCTGTTCGGTCAAAAAAAAGGGGGGGGAGTACACTTCGCTTTGTCGGCAGGTTTGGGGCTATAGCTTGTCTTCTATGATGTCGGTCAGCACGTCCTTGATGTCCAGTCCGGCGGCGCGCACCTGCTGGGGGATGAAGCTGGTGGCGGTCATACCAGGTGTCGTGTTGATTTCCAACATGTTGATGCGGTTGCGCTCCCTGCCGTTGTCGTCTTTCACCTTCGTGACGATGTAGTCCACTCGGATGATACCGGAACATCCGAGGATGTCGTAGATGGCGCTGGTGAGTTCTTGCACCCGGTCGCGCAGGTCGTCATCGATGCCGGCGGGGGTTATCTCGTCTACATCGCCGTTGTATTTGGCGTCGTAGTCGAAGAACTCGTTGTGGGTCACCACCTCCGTGACGGGGAAGACGACTTCCTTGCCGGCTACCTTGTAGCAGCCGCAGGTCAGCTCTGTTCCGGGCATGAAGGCTTCCACCATCACCTCGTCGCTCTCGTTCATGGCCAGGTGGATGGCCGGACGCAGCTGGTCCATGGTCTTCACCTTCGTGACGCCGAAGCTGCTGCCGCCCGCGTTGGGTTTCACGAAGCAGGGCAGACCGATATGGTTGATGATCTCGTCGTCCGTCACCAGCTCTTCATTGCCTTTGCGGACCACCAGGCTCTCGGAGACGCTGACACCGAAGCCTTTCAGGTACTGGTTCAGCGTGAACTTGTTGAAGGTCATGGCTTCCACAAGAACGCCGCTGGTGGAGTAGGGCATACGGATGAGGTCGAAATAGCCTTGCAGGATGCCATTCTCGCCGGGGGTGCCGTGGATGGTGATGTATGCGAAGTCGGGATGTATCACCCTGCGTCCTGCCTTGAAAGAGAAATCTTCCCTGCTGACGGCCACTGTCTTGCCATCCTTCAGATGGGCTTCCCACTGGAGGCCCGTGATCTCTACGATGAAGACTTCAAAGCGTTCCTTGTCGAGGAAACTGTCTATTCCCTGGGCACTGCGCAAACTCACATCGTGCTCAGAACTGTCGCCACCGCATACGATGGCTATGATTTTCTTGGTGTTCATGTATCTCCTTATTATTATTTATAATAGTTTATTGGTATGTCCGATGGATGTGTGCAGGCGCACAACTGCTTGCTCGGTGTTGTCTGCTCTGCTATGGTTCCTGTTCTTTCTGATGCAGCTTTCCTTAATGCTGTCCTCAGCTCTTTTATAGGTCCCTCTCTTTAATTAAATAAGGTTCGCGCGTAGGCTCTCCATTTCTCTGTCAGTGCTGTCAGGTCTTCTGGCAGGTTGCTCTCGAAGAACATCTCCTCGTGGGTCCTCGGATGGACGAATCCCAGGGTGCGTGCGTGCAGGGCCTGCCGCGGACAGATGGCCATGGCGTTCTGCACGAACTTGCGGTAGTTGGCGGTGGGCTGTCCGCGCAGGATCTCGCTGCCGCCGTAGCGTTCGTCCGCAAAGAGTGGGTGTCCGATATGTTTCATGTGGGCGCGTATCTGATGGGTGCGTCCTGTCTCCAGCACGCACTCCACCCACGTCACGGGTCCGAAGGGCTCCAGCACTCTCCAGTGGGTCACGGCCGGTTTGCCCACCTCGCTCTCGGGTGGAAACACAGTCATGCGCTGTCGGTCCTTGGGGTCGCGGGCGATGTTTCCCTCTATGCGTCCTTCGTTGCTGTCGAAAGCTCCCCATACGAGGGCGTTGTACTGCCGCCGCGTCGTCTTCAGGAAGAACTGGTGGCAGAGGTGTGTCTTCGCCTCCGCAGTCTTGGCCACCACAAGCAGCCCGCTGGTGTCCTTGTCGATGCGGTGGACGAGACCCACGGAGGGGTCGTTGGGGTCGTAGTGGGGGTTGTTGCGCAGGTGCCAGGCCAGTGCGTTCACGAGGGTGCCCGAATAGTTGCCCACCCCGGGGTGCACGACCAATCCTGCCGGTTTGTTGACTACCAGCAAGTCGTCGTCTTCGTAAACGATATCCAAGGGGATGTCTTCTGCCGTGATCTCCATCTCCTGTCGGGGATGGTCCAGCATCAGGGTGACCACGTCCAGCGGCTTCACGCGGTAGTTGCTCTTCACGGGTCGTTCGTTGACGTGGATGCACCCGGCCTCTGCCGCTCGCTGGATGCGTGCCCGGCTGGTGTCGCGCAGGTGCTCCATCAGGAACTTGTCCACACGCAGAGGGGCCTGTCCTTTGTCGGCCACCACGCGCCGGTGCTCGTAGAGGGTTCCGTCGGGCGCCGCTTCCAGACCTTCGTCGTCCAGTTCCAGCGCATCGTCGTAGAACTTAGCCTCGTCGTCCTGAGTCTGCGTGTCCATCAGAGTTCCGTATCTTTAAAGAGGTCGTCCGTGCCCATGGGTGCTTCCCCAGGCATGTCCTCCAGCTCGTCGAAATCCTCGAACTCATCGTTGCTGGAACTCTTGCCCACCTGCAGCACGAGGGGTACGTCGGCCGGAACGCGCTCACCGGCATACACATTATGTCCGCCGCTCTTTACGCCATATACCCAGTCGGCATCACCCGCGACATATTCCACGGGGCCGAGCTTGAAGCCCATGGCGGTGAGTTTAGCCTTGGCTTCGCGAAGGGAACTGTTGTCGGCGATGTCGGGCAGGACCATGGTGGGGGTGCGTTCCGTGTTGATGGTCAGGAAGATCTCGCGACCGTTCTTGACCTTGCGCCCCGGAGCAGGGGTCTGTTCCAGGATGCAGCCTGCAGGCTTCTCCTTATTATATGCAGAGTCCACGACCTGTGCTTTCAGTCCCAGTCGTTCCAACTGATAGCGTGCGTCGCCTTCTTGATGTCCTATCACTTCCGGTACTTCTATGCTCTCTCCATGGTAGGTGTAGGCGGCAAGGAAATACCAGGCACCCGTGATGAGCAGGACCACCACGATAAACATTGCCAGTAGATTACCCCAAACCAGGGGGGACGTGAGTTTGGAACGTAGGGACATAAGGCGGGAAAAGTTATAAGGGTGTTGTGGACTAAATACACAAAGTGCAAAGTGATACCCTCGCGGCTGACACCAGCGCTGGTACTACTTTGCACTTTGGCTTGGAACTGGGCACTGGTTTCTTACTTGCCGTGACGCTCGTCGGAAACAGTGAGTTTCTTGCGGCCTTTGGCGCGGCGGGCGGCGAGCACGCGGCGGCCATTAGCTGTCTGCATACGTTCACGGAAACCGTGCTTGTTCTTTCTCTTGCGATTGTGGGGTTGAAATGTACGTTTCATTGTTCTTATAGTATTTGTTTTGTTGCAAAATATGCGCTAACGGGCTGCAAAAGTAGGTACTTTTTTTCATTCACGCAAGTCTTAGATGAATTTTTCGGCTTTCTCTTGCGTTTTTTGCTTATTTTTCACTACCTTTGCGCCCGAAAATACAACAATTAGCCCGAAAAGCTACTTTTCTGAGAAGGAACATAAAACACAGAACATCTTTTCAATAACTCAATAATTAGAAATCTTATGATTAATTCACAAGACATTAAAAAGGGCACCTGCATCCGCATGGATGGCAAGCTCTATTTCTGCATCGACTTCCTGCACGTGAAGCCTGGAAAGGGAAACACCATCATGCGCACAACGCTCAAGGATGTTGTCACCGGTAATGTTCTCGAGCGCCGTTTTAATATCGGTGAGAAGCTGGAGGACGTTCGCGTCGAGCGCCGTGGCTATCAGTACCTCTACATGGAGGGTGAAGACTACATCTTCATGAACAACGAGACCTACGAGCAGATTCCCATCGCCAAGGACCTCATCAACGGCGTGGATTTCATGAAGGAAGGTGAGAACGTGGAGGTAGTGACCGACGCTACCACCGAGACCGTCCTCTATGCCGATGTTCCTGTTAAGGTGAAACTGGCTGTGACATGGACAGAACCCGGACTGAAGGGCGACACTGCCACCAACACCCTGAAGCCTGCCAAGGTCGAAACCGGTGCAGAGGTTCGCGTTCCCCTGTTCATCAATGAGGGCGAGATCATCGAGGTCGACACCCGCGATGGCAGCTATCAGGGCCGCGTAAAGTCCTGACACTTCATCCCCAGGCCCCGGCCATCTTGCATCCCGGCCCTCGGCCACTAGATGCTCGGTTTCGGCCTCGGTCCTGCGGCCTCGGTTTCTTCGGCTCCGGCTTTTTTGGCCCCGGCCCTGTAGCCCTGGTTTCTTCGGCTCCGGCCTCTTTCTTGAATTTAAAAACTCCCCTGCTTCCTCCTTTCGGTTGAAGCAGGGGAGTTTTCTTTCCCGCTTTTTTCCTCCCTTTCCGCTTCTTTTCGACCCCTTCCTTATGGAAGGGGAACTGCTGCTTGCCTTTGCTTCCCCTCTTCCTTTTTCCCAAAAATCCCCATCCTTCTGTGGGTCGAGTGTGCCGCGGTTTGTCCGCGGCAATACCCCCCTTCTCCGCGCAGCCGTCCTCCCCCTCGTGGGCCTACGGCTCCGTCTCTCCCTCCAGATAATTATCTATCCTCAGTCCTTGGTCATCGAAGATGGCATAGGTGAAGTGAGTGATCCAGTCGCCCAATATCAGCATCCGTGTGTCGTGGGACAGCGCCAGATCCAGTTCGATATGTCGGTGCCCGAAGATGAAGAAGTTCACGTTGGGGTGGCTCTTCAGGTAGTCTTTGGCAAAGAGCACCAGAGGCTCGCGGTCTTCTCCGAGGTACGTGGGGTCCTCCTCTTTGTTGTGCTTCAGCCTGCTGTGCTTGGCCCATTCCAAGCCTAGTTCCAGTCCCCAGCGAGGGTGGATGGCCGAGAAGACGACCTGTGCTGTGCGGTTGTGAAACAGCCAGCGCAGGAACTTGAAGGTGCGGTTCGGGTCACCCAGTCCGTCGCCATGGGCCAAGTAGAACACCTTGTCCC
Source organism: Bacteroidaceae bacterium (assembly GCA_024697285.1). Classification (GTDB taxonomy): domain Bacteria; phylum Bacteroidota; class Bacteroidia; order Bacteroidales; family Bacteroidaceae; genus Physcousia. The sequence continues at coordinate 3,676 of JAILFY010000061.1, read as the reverse complement.
CCAGTTCCACGGTGGCCGGACGGTGGTGGATGATGCAACCGCACTCGCGTTCGAAATACTCATAGGCCCATATGTCGTGGTTGCCCGTGAAGTAATGCACCTCCACCCCGAGGTCCGTCAGCTCGCTTAGTTTCCCCAGAATACGGGTGTAGCCCTTCGGAACGGCGAGCTTGTATTCATACCAGAAGTCAAAGATGTCACCCAGGAGGTACACGGCGCCGGCCTTCTCCTTGATAGAATCGAGGAAACGCACCAGCCGCCGCTCCTGCGTACGTCCGTGTTTGATGGCTCGACTGCCGAGATGGGCGTCGGAAAGAAAGTAGATAGGTTTCATAGTATTCCTAATTCCAGTTTGGCCTCTTCTGTCATCATGTCCTGTGTCCATTCGGGCTCAAAGACGAGGTTGACGTTCACTGTCTCCAGTCCCTCTATCGATTCCAGTTTCTGGCGCACATCTTCGAGGATGAAGTCGGCCATCGGACAAGAGGGTGCTGTCATTGTCATGTCCACATCGAGGGTGCAGAGGGCGTCGTCAACCTCGATGCGGTAGACGAGCCCAAGGTCATAGACGTTGACGGGTATCTCAGGATCGTAAACTGTCTTCAGCAGTTCAATGACTTTTTCTTCTATTTCAAGTTTATTCATGTTTCGTTCGTTATAGTTTCCCCATTTCTTTGTAGCTGTAGTAGTCGTTGCTGGTGACCACGATGTGGTCCAGCAGACGTAGCTTCATGACCGTGCAGGCGTTTTGCAGGCTGTTGGTGAGCTGGTCGTCTTCCCGGGATGGCCTTTTGTTGCCCGAGGGATGGTTATGTGCCAGTGCCAGGGTGGGTGTCTGTCGTATCAGCGCCTCTCTCAGTATGATTCTGATATCCACCATGGTGCCTGTGAGTCCACCTTTGCTAACGAGGAATGGCAGTCCTTCCAGACTGTTGTCCGACCTCAGGAACAGGGCATAGCTCTCTTCGTGGGGCAGGTCGCCCATAATGGGGCGCATGATATTATATAGGTCTGCGGAGCTGGTGACGAATCGTTTCTCCGCTGCCACCTCCATCTCCCTGCGCTTGCCCAACTCGCAGGCCGCCAGAATCGTCACCGCTTTGGCGGGCCCCAACCCTTTATATCCTTGGGTGAGGTCTTTCAGCGAGAGCCTGCTCAGGGCCTTGAGGCTGCCATTGCAGTCCGAGAGCAATCGTTGCATGAGCTGTACGGCGCTCTCTTCGGTGTTGCCCGAACCGATGAGGATGGCCAGCAACTCTGCCGGCGACAGAGCTGAGGCGCCTTGTTCCATCATCCGTTCGCGAGGCCGCTCGTCCAGGGGGAGGTCCTTGATGTTCATGCGTTGCAGTTATTTGTAGAATTTCTGGTTGCTCTCGAAGTCGAAATGCTCACCCTCGCGCCGGAGCACCAACCGTTTCCAGGCGGCACTGAGGAATCCCGTTCCGTAGCCTATGAGTTGCACAAAGGAGGCCGGCACCGAGAGGAGTCCCACCCACAGACTCTTGTTCTGCACCGTGGAGTCCAGGCATATTAATAAGGAGTAGAGTAGGAGAGGGGAGAGGGACAGCGCCATCAGCGACAGCCCGAAAGCCACGACTACAGGGGCCGGGTTGCAGCCCTGCTGGCTGCTGGCTACCAGCCCGATACACGCGAAGAGCAACCCCGTGAGGCAGATGGCTGCCAGGGCGGCGACACCGATGGTGAACACTGCCGGCAGCATGTGCACCAGCTTCATGGAACCGGGGTGCAGGAGATGTAGGTTGATGCGTGCGATGCCGGAGTTGCGCACCTGTCGAAAGAACTTCCGGAAGTCGGTGCGTCGTTTGTGCCACACCCACGCCTCGGGAAACAGTCGACAGCGGGCTCCGACATCAAAGATGCGGATGCTGAAATCGATGTCTTCGCCGAAACGCATGGCCCGGAAGCCTCCCAGCTGTCGCCACAACGAGGCACTCACGCCCATGTTGAAGGAGCGGGGGTAGAACTTGTCGAGTTTCTTCTTGCCGCCACGTATGCCTCCCGTGGTGAAGAAGGAGGTCATGGCGTAGCTGATGGCTTTCTGCACGGGGGTGAAGTCGGGGTGGGAGCGATCCGGACCGCCAAAGGCGTCTGCTGCTGCCTCCTGCAACTCCTGCTCTATGGCCGCCAGGTAGCCCGGCGGCAGCACCACGTCGGAGTCCAGAACGATGAAGTACTCGCCCCCGGCGCGCTCCGCTCCATAGTTGCGGGCTGCGCCGGGGCCTCCATTTTCTTTCGTGTAGTAGTGGATGTTCAGCCGGCTTGAATAGCTGTCGCACACCTCCTTGCAGGGGATGTCCGAACCGTCTTCCACTACATGGACATCGAAGTCCGTGAAGGTCTGTTCGCAGAGACTCTTCAAGAGCTCATCCACCTCGTCGGGGCGGTTGTAGACAGGTATTATCAGGCTGTATCTCATACTTCTACTTTACGAGGGCTAAGGTGTCTGTGGCTATCATCAGTTCTTCGTCCGTGGGGATGACGCAGATCTTCACTCGGGACGTGTCCTTGCTGATGATGGCTTCCGTGGCACGGCAGGCGCGGTTCTTGGCGTCGTCCAGTTCCACACCCAGGAACTCCAGTCCCTTCGTGGCTCCTTCGCGCACCTCATACTGGTTCTCGCCGGCGCCGGCGGTGAAGAGGATGACGTCCACACCTCCCATGGCAGCAGCATAGGAGCCTATGTATTTCTTGATGCGGTAGGTGTACATCTCCTTGGCCAGGCGAGCCAGGTCATTGCCTTCGGCGATGCCTGCCAGGATGTCGCGGAAGTCGCTGCGCCCCTCGCTCACACCCAGCAGACCGCTCTGCTTGTTGAGCAGGTTGCTGATGCCTTTGGTGTCCAGGCCGAGCTTGTCCATGAGGAAGGTGACGGCGCCGGCGTCGATATCGCCGGAGCGGGTGCCCATCATCAGTCCTTCCAGGGGCGTCAGACCCATCGAGGTGTCGATGACCTTACCGTCCTTCACGGCAGCTATGGAGGCGCCGCCGCCGATATGGCAGGTGATGATCTTGGAACCTTCTTTCTTCATGCCCAGGAACTCCAGCACGCGCTGCGAGACGTAGCGGTGGCTGGTGCCGTGGAAACCGTAGCGACGGACACCATGTTTCTTGTAGAGCTCATAGGGTAGGGCGTACATATAGGCGTAGTCCGGCATCGTCTGGTGGAAGGCGGTGTCGAAGACACCCACCTGGGGCAGCTCGGGCAACAGTGCCTTCACGGCGTTCACACCCTTGATATTTGCGGGGTTATGCAGGGGAGCCAGGTCGTTGCAGGCTGCAAACTCTTCCATCACCTCGGGGGTGAGCAGCACGCTCTCCGAGAAACGCTCCCCGCCGTGCACCATGCGATGTCCAACGGCGTCTATCTCGTGCAGGTCCTTCACGACAGCGTGTTCGCCTTCCGACAGCACCTTGAAGATGAGCTGTACGCCGGCAGTATGTTCGGGCACGGGAGCCTCGAATTGGAACTTCTGTCCGTCTGCTTTGTATTTGATGAAGGAGTCTGGCAGGCCTATCTTCTCGATGCCGCCACTGGTGATCACGCTGCGGTCGTCCATGTTGTACAATGCATATTTAATCGATGACGATCCGCAATTCAGAACTAATATCTTCATTATTTGTTTTTTTTGTTGTTTTATTTTTCTTTATCTATAGC
>JAILFY010000022.1 GCA_024697285.1 Bacteroidaceae bacterium | reverse complement strand
TCTTCCTTCTTGTAAAAACGTATTCTGTTCATTTTATGTAAAATAGCGGGTTAAAGTCTCAGGTTCTTGATGCCAAGTTTCCCGTCATTAGACCTATTTTTCTATACTTTAGGAAGTATTTTATAAATCACCGAGTGATTTTGAAAACACATCTATAAGTTCTCAAAAAGTGTCTCATATCCAGTGAATTATGAAACGGGAACCTTCAAATTTGATTTATAAAAGGGGACCTCTTGCTCATGGTCTTGCGGGGACGCATAAAACGGCCATGGAGCTTCTCCGGGATGGCTACAATGGTCAGGATCATGCTGATGTACTATGTCTACTGCTATACATTCTTCGAAGAGCCCGCGAAAGACTGGTTGAGGCTACTTGAAAACGCGGAATCGCCACCCGAAGAACCAACACTCTTTGCCTAAGGGAGCTTACTCTTGGAAAAAAGAATCTGAAATGGCTGTTTATCGGCACTTCAGAAGGGTTGTTGGAACTATTTTGATTTTTACCGGACAGCAATAATACTTTTTCTTAAATTCCTCCTTGATTCTGAGCGTGCAACTAAACAATCGTCATCTTCCAGAAAGAACCGCAAATCATGCCGGTGGGAGTTCTGCCGGGCCTGTAGGAAAAAGAAAAAGAGACAGACTGCGACAGCATAAGTAAATAAATGACCCATGAGGGGAGGAATCTGGAATTTTTTTTGTAATTTTGCGGCGCAAAATGATTGTATATTATATAGGAAAGACTATGAAAAAGATTCTCAGTATGGTGGCAGCCACTTGCGCTTGCCTGACCCTAAGTGCCCAAACCGATTTTCGTCCGATGGAGGATGAGAACAAAGTGGTGGATTTAACACTGGATTCGCTGGAAAAAGTTCTTACGGCCCGGCCCGAAGCTGGAAGCAGCCGCAAGGGGGAGAACCCAGTTCTGTTTCTCGTGGGCAATTCAACAATGCGAACAGGTACCAAAGGCAATGGTGATAATGGCCAGTGGGGCTGGGGATTCTATGCCCATAACTATTTCAATGAGGATAAGATAACTGTTGAGAATCAGGCTCTTGGAGGTACCAGCTCTCGCACTTTCTACAACCAGTTGTGGCCCGACGTGAAGAAAGGAATACGTCCTGGAGACTATGTCATCATCGAACTGGGACACAACGATAATGGTCCTTTTGACAGCGGTCGTTGTCGGGCTTCCATTCGTGGTATCTCTTCTACGGACTCGTTGGTCGTCACCCTGAAGGATGGTCCTCGCAAGGGGCAGGTGGAGACGGTGTGGAGCTACGGCGAATATATGCGTCGTTTCGTCCGCGAAACCCGGGCTCTGGGCGCACATCCCATTCTCATGAGCCTCACTCCCCGAAAGCGGAATGTTACGGCCGAAGGCGCCAGTGCCAACAGAAAGGCTGGCGATTGGGAGCCTGTACGTGTGAACGAGACCTTTGGCCTATGGGCACGTCAGATTGCTGAGGAGATGAATGTGCCTTTTGTGGATCTGAATGAAATATCCGTTGGTAAGTACCAGCAGATGACTTCTTGGAAACTGAACTATCATTTCTATCTCGACAATATCCACACATCCAAGTTCGGAGCCCAACTGAATGCACGTAGTGCTGCCGAGGGCCTGATGGCATGTGCACATCCGGAGGTGGCGCCGCTGAAGCAGATGATGACGGGCGTGGAACTGCCCACAACAGGCGTCCGTCGTGAGAATGGAAACCCCGTTGTGTTCATCACAGGCGACAGCACGGTTAAGAATACAGACCGCGACAGCACCGGAATGTGGGGCTGGGGCTCTCAGGCCGACCGCATCTTTGATGCTGACAAGATAACGTGGATTAACTGCGCCCAGGCCGGCCGTTCGCTGAGAACCTATCTGCGAGAGGGCCGTTGGGACAAGGTCTATAATGATTTGCAGGAGGGCGACTTCGTGCTTATCCAGTTCGGACACAATGATATAGGTGAACTGCATCGAGGCAAACACCGCGGAGAAATTCCCGGAGTGGCCGACACGAGTTGTGTCAGTCGTGTAGTGCTGAAAGATGAGGCCTATAATGAAGTGGTCTACAGCTTCGGATGGTATCTGCGCAAGTTTATCGACGATTGCCGTCAGAAGGGAGCCACCCCCATCATCGTAAGCCTGACTCCGCGCAACGAGTGGCCCGGCGGAAAGATAGAACGACGTAATGACAGCTACGGTCGTTGGTACCGCCAGGTGGCCGAGGAGACCGGGACTACCTTCGTGGACCTCCACAACATCACGGCCGACGCCTTGGATGGCATAGGGCAAGAAGCTGCTCGAGAGTACTACTGCGGCGACCACACTCACACGTCGCTCAGAGGTGCACGGCTGAATGCACTGGGAGTGGCCATCGGACTGCGCCGAGCAGGAAGTGAGCTGGCCCGCTACCTGAAGTAGCTGCGGGGCTGCACAATAAATGACGCTGGTCGCGCGTTATTTAATAGGTCACTGTCTGCAACTCCAGAAACAACTATTTGCGACTCCAACAACTACAATGATAGAATACATACGCGGCACAATAGCCGAACTGAATCCAACGATGGTCGTAGTCGAGGCACATGGCGTCGGCTACGGCCTGAATATATCCCTGAACACGTACGGTGCTATACAAGGCTTGAGTAGCGACGTGAAACTTCATGTCGTCGAGAGCATCCGAGAAGATGCCTATCAGTTGTGGGGATTTGCCACTAAAGTGGAACGAGATCTATTTCTCATGCTGACAAGTGTCAGCGGGGTGGGGGGACAGAGCGCCCGTGTCATCCTCTCTTCTATGACCCCATCCGAATTGTGCGATGCCATTTCCCGCTCCGACGAAAGGCTGCTGAAAAGTGCCAAGGGAGTAGGAGGGAAAACGGCCCAACGAATCATCGTGGAACTGAAAGACAAGATCGCTACCTTGGGTGCAGATGCAAGCCAATCGCCTGGCATTCAGCCACAGAGCGCAGCCAACAAGGAAGTGCAGAACGAGGCGGTGGCGGCTCTGACTATGCTCGGATTCTCGCCGGCACCCTCGCAGAAAGCCGTTCTGGCAATTCTGCGTGCAGAACCTGACGCCAATGTGGAAAGGGTGATAAAATTAGCTCTGAAAATGCTTTGACCGATTCTGGTTTAAGGTATGATCTATTAATTATAGGTAACTTTTCTATTTGTAGTCCTTGCCCTTGAGAAACCCTCTCGATCATAGATTCCTACTGCTGCTTGTCTTCTTCCTGTGGACAAATGCGTCGCTATTCGCTCAGTCCCCGGGGACAAATGGAGGCAGGGAAGGTGGTGATGGCGTCCCGGCTCTGGCGGTGCGCCCCCAGAAGACGGCCCCTGAGACGGTGGAGGACTTGGACTCCGCAGCCATCAGTCTGCACCTGCCCGACAACCTGCAGCAGGTGACGGAACTGGATTCCCTGACGGGGAACTACCGAGTGGGAACCAAGTTGGGGAAGGGAGGCTTCCTTAATGTACCTATATGGATGACACCTTCGGAGTACCAGCAGTGGAGCCTGACACGCTCCATGCGTGGCTTCTATCGACAAAAGAACCGAGAGGCCTACGAGTCTGAGGGCAAGAGCAAGTTCGACTTCACGGACTTGCAGTTTGATTTGGGACCTGCCGAGAAAATATTTGGCCCAGGCGGGGTGCAGATTAAGACGCAGGGGTCGGCTGAACTGAAGGTGGGCGGAAACCTGAAGAACGTGAAGAACCCTTCTTTGGCGGCCAACAGAAGAAAGACTTTCGGCTTTGATTTCGACGAGAAGATCAACCTGTCGGTCACGGGTAAGGTGGGCGATAAGGTGAATATGAAAATCGACTACAACACCGAAGCGACCTTCGACGTTGATGCGCAGCAGCTGAAACTGAAATACGACGGCAAGGAGGATGAGATCATAAAACTCGTGGAAGCAGGTAATGTCTCTATGCCGTCGAACTCTAATCTCATACATGGTGTCAGCAGCCTGTTTGGTTTGCGTACAGATCTGCAGTTTGGCAAATTGAAGTTACAGACCGTGGTCAGTCAGAAGAAATCTGCCTCCAAAAGTGTCAGTTCCAAGGGTGGCTCACAGACCACTAACTACGAGATTTCTGCTGTAGACTACGAAGAGAACCGTCACTTCTGGCTTGCCCATTATTTCCGGGACAACTACGATCGATGGATGAAGACCCTGCCCACCGTAAGTAGTGGTATTCTGCTCAAGCGTGTGGAACTTTGGGTGACCAACAAGAATGCGTCCACGCAGAACAATCGTAATATCATAGCTTTCACGGACTTGGGAGAGGCGCAGCATATCTCCAATCCCCTCTGGAGCTCCACCAGCACTGGCAATCAGCCCAACAACCGCGCCAACACCCTCTACCAAAACATTGTCTCAAATCATCCGGGGGCTCGCGATATCAGTACTTCCACCACAGAACTCGACGGAATAGATCCCACTTTCAGTGGAGGCACAGATTACGAGAAGTTGCAGAGTGCCCGGCTGCTCAGCAGTTCCGAGTATTCGCTGAATTCCGCGTTGGGATATGTGTCGTTGAACTTCCAGTTGCAGCCTGATGAAGTGTTGGCCGTAGCCTTTGAATATACTTTGAACGGACAGACTTATCAAGTCGGTGAGTTTGCATCGGACCTGACGGACAACACTCAGTGCCTCTACGTCAAAGCCCTGAAATCTACTACCAGTTCTCCGCGCATTGGCAACTGGCCCCTGATGATGAAGAACGTTTATTCGTTAGGTGCAACCAGCACTCAGCGCGAGAAGTTCCGCCTGGACGTGAAGTATCAGAACGACACGGCAGGTGTTTATCAGACCTATCTGCCCGAGGCTACTCTGAAATCAACTCCGCTGCTGCGAGCCATGAACCTCGACCGCTTGGACAACAACAACCGAGCTAATGCCGACGGACAATTCGACTATGTAGAAGGCTATACTATTTCCAAAGGGCGTATCATTTTCCCCGTGGCAGAACCTTTCGGCGACCACCTGCGCCAGTGGATAGGCAACAACGACTTGGCGGACAAGTATTGTTTCGATGCGCTCTACGACAGCACAAAGACCATTGCCAAGCAGATTGCCGAGCAGGACAAATTCTTGTTGGCCGGCCGCTACAAAGGCACCAACGGGGCAGAGATAGATTTGGGTGCCTCGAATATCTCGCCGGGTAGTGTCGTGGTCACCGCAGGAGGTGTCACACTCACGGAGAATGTGGACTACCGAGTGGATTATTCCATGGGTATGGTCACTATTCTGAACCAAAGTCTCATCGATGCCGGTACGAAGATCGATGCCCACGTGGAGTCCGACGACACCTACGGGATGCAGCGCAAGACATTCCTCGGATTGAACTGGGACTATGAGTACTCCAAGAATCTTGTCTTCGGCGGTACCTTCCAATTCCTGAACGAACAACCGCTGACCACTAAGGTCACTATGGGAAGTGAGCCCCTGAAGAATACCCTGTGGGGATTGCACATGGACTGGAAGAAAGAGAGCCAATGGCTCACGAATGCCCTGAATGCCATTCCACTTCTGAACTTCACGGCCCCCTCGCAAATCAGCTTCAGCGCAGATTTTGCACAACTCATTGCAGGTCAGAACCATAGCGTACAAGGTAATGCCTCGTACATGGATGACTTCGAGAACACCAAGACTCGTTGGAGCATCTCTTCGCCCACGTCCTGGATGCTTTCCAGTGTACCTACGGAGTTCGAAGGGTCCAAACTGACCAACGACGTGCGCAGCGGTTACCAACGTGCTCTGCTCGCGTGGTACTATATTGATCCTATCTTCACTCGTCGCAGCAGTTCCCTCACGCCCAGCCATATCAAGAGCGACCTGAACCAGCTTTCTGACAGCTATGTACGTGAGGTTTATGAGCGCGACCTCTATCCCAACAAACGACAGAACAGCTACAGCGAAGCTGCTTCGCTGAATGTGCTGAACCTCGCTTACTATCCGACAGAGCGCGGCGCATATAATCTCAATCCAGAACTGGACACGCAGGGACGCCTCACCCGTCCGCAGGAGAACTGGGGCGGTATGATGCGAAAAGTGGAAAACCCGGACTTCGAGGCACAGAACTACGAGTACATCGAGTTCTGGCTCCTCGACCCCTTCCTCTACACGGGCAGCGACCAGAGCTACGGAGGAGAACTCTACTTCGACCTCGGCGAGATTTCTGAAGATGTGCTGAAGGACGGCAAGAAGTTCTATGAGAGCGGACTGCCCATCGACGACAACCCGCTCTATTACACAGAGACCATCTGGGGAAGGGTGCCTACGAGCACGAGCAGCGTGACCTATGCATTTAATAATGAAAGTGGTGCGCGCGCCAGACAGGATGTGGGACTCAATGGTATCAACAGCGAAGTGGAAAAGGAATATGGAATCTACAAGGACTACCTCGCTGCCATCCAGGGAAAGGTGTCGCCGGAGGTCTTCGACAGTATTGCCAACGACCCCGCCGGAGATGACTATCATTATTATAGAGGTACCGATTTTGACCGCGACCAAGTCAGCATTCTTGATCGCTACAAACGAATAAACCTCCCTGAAGGCAACTCGCCCGACACCGAGAACTCGCCTGAGAGCTACGAGACGGCCTACAAGACCACTCCCGATGTGGAAGATATCAATCAGGACTATACGCTCAATGAGTACGAAAAGTTCTTCCATTACCACGTCAGTCTGCACCCCCAGGACACGCTCGTGGGGCGCAACTACATAACGGATATCCGCCGGGTGACAGCCTCCCTGCGCAACGGCGACAAGCGTGTGGAACGCTGGTTCCAGTTCCGCATTCCCCTGGAGGAATATGAACGAGCAGAAGGTGGTATTTCGGACTTCACATCCATTCGTTTCATCCGTATGTATCTTACTGGTTTCGAGAAACCAATCATCCTCCGCTTTGCTACCCTGGACCTCGTGCAGGCCGACTGGCGCGGCTATGAGCAGGCCCTCTATAGTGGCAAGGCCCCGGCCGTAAGTGCCAATCTCGAAATAGGTGCCGTAAACATAGAGGAGAACAACGAGAAGTTACCTGTCAACTACGTGTTGCCTCCCGGTATCAGTCGCGTGACGGACCCTGCCCAAACCCAGCTCGTGGAGGAGAACGAGCAAGCGCTCTCGCTGATCGCCAAGAACCTCTCGCCGGGCGACGCACGTGCCGTCTTCAAAAATTGCAACTACGATATGCGTCAGTACAAGCATCTGCAACTCTTCGTACACGCAAATGCCTTGGCCAACGACATAACAGATTTGCGCGACGGCGAGACCAGCGTCTTCTTGCGCGTCGGTTCTGACTACAAGTCCAATTTCTATGAGTACGAAGTTCCCTTGCAGCTGACACCCGAGGGACGCTATGATCAGTACAGCGCCGCAGACTGCAGAGCCGTATGGCCCGAGGAGAATATGATAGATATTGCCCTCGAGAAGTTCACTGCCCTGAAGAAAGAACGTAACCGCGAGAAGAGCCTCGGAAATGTCAGTTATAATCAAGAGTATAGCCAGTTCGACAGCGACCGGCCCAGCAACAAGATAACGGTGATGGGCAATCCTACTCTGGGCGAGGTGAAGACCATCATGATCGGTGTCCGCAACAACGGACGTACTGTTAAGAGCGTGGAGGTGTGGGCCAATGAGATGCGTCTGCAGGAGTTCTCCAACGAAGGCGGTTGGGCCGCACAGGCTGCCTTGAATATCCAGCTTTCCGATCTCGGTAGCGTGAATCTGCAGGGACACTACGAGAAAGCCGGGTTCGGCGGCATTGAGCAGAGCGTGAGCGAACGAAGCAACGAAAACACCCTGGAGTACACGGTCACCACCCAACTGGACCTCGGCAAGTTGTTGCCGCCCAAGGCCAAAGTCAATGTGCCGCTCTACTACAGTTATTCCAAGGAGAGTGTGAAACCCCGCTACAACCCGCTGGACACGGATATGGAACTCTCCGACGCTCTGGATGCTACCACCACACAGCATGAATACGATAGTATCAGTTCGCTGACCACACGCCTGCAGACTACCAAGAACTTGTCGCTGTCTGGAGTGAAAGTGAACATCCAGAACCGCAAGCACCCGATGCCTTATGATCCGGCTAACTTCACCTTCAACTACAGCCATAGTCATACAGAAAGCAGCGGCGAGACCATCGTCTATGAGCGCGAGCAGGCGTGGAAAGGTGGTATGAACTACAGCTGGAATCCCAACTGGAAGGCCTGGGAACCCTTCAAGAACATCAAGTCCAAATCCAAATGGCTGGATTTGCTGAAAGCCCAGAACTTCAGTTTCGCCCCTCAGAGCATCTCTTTCAACACCGATATCGCGCGTACCTATTATGAAATACAGGAACGAGACATGGAGAATCTGGAATCCTCCGCTGCCATTCCTGTTCGCTGGACGCCTTCGTTCCTCTGGAATCGCGATTTCAATCTTCGTTGGGACTTCACCAAAGCCCTGCATTTCACGTTCCAGAGTGGAACCCGGGCCGAAATCGAGGAACCCTACACTCCTGTAAACAAGGACCTCTATGCCGACAGCTACACGGCCTGGAAGGATAGCGTGGTCCACAGTCTGCGTGGATTCGGAACTCCCCTGGACTACTCCCAGAGCACCCAGTTGTCGTATAAAGTGCCATTTGAGAAACTGCCACTTACCGACTGGATTCAAGCCGACGGCTCCTATCAGTCTCAGTACTCCTGGAAGCGCGGAGCGGAACTGGAGGACGGCAGTACCTTCGGAAACACCATCAACACCCAGCGTTCGCTGAATATCAACGGACGACTGAATCTCGAGACCCTCTACGCACACTCCAAGTTCCTCCAGGAAGCCAACAAACGCTTCAACCCATCGACCATCAAGAGCGAGGCAAGAAAGAAAGACCAGGCCAAGAAGAAAGAGAAGGATGCCAAGAAGAAAGAGCAGGAGGCAGAGGCCAAGAAACGTGCTGAGGCCGAGCGGAAGGCAGCAGCCGGCGACTCCACGGATCTGAAAGCGCTGGACGACCCTTCTAAGGCCAAACCACAAAGTAACGCCAAGGGCAAGAGCGCCCAGAAGGACAAGCAGTTCAAGGGCTTCTCCGGAGAGGTGACGCTGAACCCCGACTCGGCAGTGGAAGTGAAGCACGGACAGAAGAGTCGGCGCATACGCGTCACCGCCAAGACTGAAGACGGCAAGGTTTATGCCATAAAATACAAGCGCGTGGACGAAAACACCATTCGCATTCTTCCTCCCAAAGAACTGCGCCAGCAGAGGAAGGAACAGCTCCGGCGCGACAAGGACAAAGCGGCGTTGCCCGATTCTTTGCTCGCCCTGAACGATTCTACAGGACTGCAGGACTCCACAGCCGTGGAGGACACGAAGAAGGGGGAGGACGCAGAACCACTGAAGGACCTGAAGCTGAGGGTGAACGTGATGGCGCTGCCAAAAGCTGAGGAACAGGGATGGTATCAGTGGGCACAGGCTGGAGCACGTTTCCTGATGATGTTGCGCAACGTCAGTTTCAGCTATCGTAACACCTATGCCCTCGGCGTATCTGGTTTCATGCCGAATGTGGGCGATATGCTGGGACAGCGCAAGCTCGGAGGAATCATGTCGCCAGGTCTGGACTACGCATTCGGATTGGTGGACGATAGTTATGTCGACCGGGCTCAGGAGCGCGGTTGGCTCATCAGCAACGACAGTGCTAATGTGGCAGCCTCCACCAACTCCACAGAGGACATCCAGATCAAAGCCACCCTGGAGCCACTGCCCGACCTGAAGATCGACCTCAATGCCAGTCGTACGCAGAATCGTACTAAGAGCATGCAATACGTCTTTGCGGGCAATCCCACGACCCAGACGGGCTCTTTCAATATGACAACCATCAGTATCCGCACCGCCTTCAAGAGTCGCGGCAATGCCGACAATGGTTATTCCAGCGAACCCTTCCGCAGGTTCCAGAACTACCTCGACATCATGCAGCAGCGTGTGGAGCAACGTTATGCGGGAGTGACTTACCCTTCAGGAGTGGGATATACTGGAACCTTCGACCCGGCCAACGGCACGGTGGACAAGTACAGCACCGACGTGATGGTTCCTGCTTTCCTGGCGGCCTACACGGGACATTCCGCCTCCTCGTCGCCACTTGACATCTTCCCGGCCCTGACCAGTATCCTTCCCAACTGGAACTTCAGCTACAAGGGGTTGTCGAATCTGCCGTGGGTGCGCGATCACCTCAAGAGCGTCACCCTCACACATGGCTACAAGAGCGTTTATAGTGTGGGCTCCTACAACACCTACTCCTCCTGGGTTGAATATATGCATGGCTCCGACCTCGGTTTCGTGCAGAATGCCACTTCCGGCACCTATGTTCCCTCGTCGATGTACGACGTCTCCACCGTGAGCATCAATGAGGCTTTCTCGCCGCTCATCGGGTTGAATGTGACACTTCAGAACAACATGACCCTGAAGGCGGAGTACCGGAAGACACGTGTGCTCACCTTAAGTATGACCTCCGCTCAGATCAACGAGGCTTCCTCCGCCGACATCGTCCTCGGATGGGGCTACAAGATAGATGATTTCAAGATGTCCAGCCTCTTCAACACCAAGAGTAGTAGCCAGCGCGCTTCGGCCCGAAACCGTTCCAGAGGTAAGTCGGGCAGCAAGGACGAGGATGAAGAGAACGCTTCCGGCAAGAGAACTGCCAACCAGCGGACGAGCGGCAGGAACACCTTTGCCCACGCGTTGAATCTTCGTTTCGACTTCTCGCTCCGCAACCAGGATGCTATCACCCGCAATATCCAGACCAACCTCTCGGAAGCCACCAGCGGCAACAGCGCTCTCAAGGCCAGCTTTGCGGCAGACTATTCCATGAGTAGGTGGGTGACTTTCTCCCTCTTCTATGATTTACAGCGCAACGAGCCTCTGCTCTCCTCTTCCGCTTATCCCACCATCACGCAGGATTTCGGATTTAACCTGAAATTCACCCTCACAAGATAAGAAAGATATCCTTGGGGCGCCCAGCGTAGTTAATAATGACTAAAATATTTGGTCCTCTCCTTGCTTTGGACTATTTTTGCACCGCTTTTCGAGAGAAACAGCATTCTTTAGACATATAAACCTCTAGTTCACCAAATCGACAGTAAACGAATAGTTAACAGAAAAACGCATATTCGACAGATAAACGCTTGTCGACAGAAAACGAGAAATCGATACATAAACGAATAGTCGGCAGAGAAACGCATAATCGACAGATAATTGCTTGTCGACAGAAAACAAATAATTGTCAAATAACGAATAATTGACAGGAAACCAAATTCATTTATAAATAGTAACTACAGATTCATTATCAACAGCCACTTGTTCAAGCTTTTATTGCTATGGAATTAAATTCACTTACGGCTATTTCACCCATCGATGGCCGCTATCGTTCAAAGACAGAATCCTTAGACAATTATTTCTCAGAGTTTGCTCTCATTCGCTACAGGGTGAGGGTTGAGATTGAGTATTTCATCTTCCTTTGCGAATTGCCCCTTCCTCAGCTCTCCTCGTTCCCCACGGAACTTTTTCCTCAACTCCGCAATATCTATGAGAACTTCTCTTTGTCCGACGCCCAGCGGGTGAAGGAGATAGAGAGCGTCACCAACCACGACGTGAAGGCCGTGGAATATTTCATTAAGGAGAAGCTGAAGACGATGTATCCCACGCTTCAGGCCAAGGGCGTGAGCGAAGGTGTCTCGGAGTTCATCCATTTCGGACTCACCTCTCAGGACATCAACAACACAGCAACTCCCCTCAGCATCAAGGAGGCTCTGACACAAGTGCTGTTGCCCCTGGTGAAGCAACTGCAGGAGCAACTCGACCGCTTTGCCGATGAATGGTCAGATGTGGCTATGCTCGCTAAGACCCATGGTCAGCCCGCTTCTCCCACTCGGTTGGGCAAGGAACTGAAAGTCTTTGCTTATCGCCTCCAGCAGCAGCAGCAACTTCTGGCAACCGTTCCTTTCTCTGCCAAGTTCGGTGGAGCCACGGGAAACTTCAACGCCCATCATGTAGCCTATCCAGGCATGGATTGGCGCAGCCTTGCTGATACATTTGTAGGCAAGTATCTGGGTCTGGAGCGCGAACAGTGGACTACTCAAATATCCAACTACGACAACCTTGGTGCGCTCTTCGACGCGTTGCGCCGAATATGCACCATCATCGCTGACCTGGACCGCGACATCTGGCAATACATCTCCATGGGCTACTTCCGCCAGAAGGTGAAAGCAGGCGAGGTCGGCTCCAGCGCCATGCCCCATAAGGTGAACCCCATCGATTTCGAGAATTCCGAGGGCAACCTTGGCGTGGCCAATGCCCTCTTTGCGCATCTGGCCCAGAAGTTGCCCATCAGCAGGCTGCAGCGCGACCTCACGGACTCCACCGTTTTGCGCAACGTGGGAGTTCCCGTGGGCCACATGGTCATCGCCATTCAGAGCACCCTCAAGGGGCTGGGCAAGCTGTTGCTGAATGCAGATGCCATCGCTTCGGACCTGCAGCAGAACTGGGCGGTGGTCGCCGAGGCCATACAGACGATCCTGCGCCGCGAGGGTTATCCCAACCCCTACGAGACCCTGAAGCAGCTCACCCGAACAGGCGCTGCCATCAGCCACGAGAGCATTGCGGCATTTATCGAAACCCTGAATGTGGGCGAGGAGGTGAAGCAGGAACTCCGCAGCATCACTCCCTCCAACTACACGGGAATCTGAACATATTTATATATAATAAGGTATATACGATTTTATTTATTAGTCAACGGAATTACACATCAGTTTGAAGAAAATGGAAAACAACGACGAACAGTGGCGCGAGAAATTTGGCGCTAACGAGGGAAATGACGAACACCGTGAAGGTTTCACGCCCTCCCACCGAGAACAGAATCAAAGCTATGGCACGGGACGAACTCCGCGTCCCCGCATCCAGCGTCCAGTATATGGCAGTAGTGCCGAAGGCGAGCGCCGGACCTACCGTCCGCGTTATGATGCCAACGGCAATGCCCTTGAAGAAGGTCAGCAGGAACGCCCGCAGGGCTATCAGCCTCGCGGCGGCTATCAGCCTCGCGAAGGCGGTTACCAGCCTCGCGGCGGCTACCAGCCTCGCGAAGGCGGCTACCAGCAGCGCGGCGGTTATCAGCAGCGTGGCGGCTATCAGCAGCGCGGTGGTTATCAGCAGCGCGGTGGCTATCAACCACGCGAAGGCTACCAGCCTCGCGAAGGCGGTTATCAGCCCCGTGAAGGTTATCAGCCTCGCGAAGGCGGTTACCAGCCCCGCGAAGGTTTTCAGCCCCGCGAAGGTGGCTTCCAGCAGCGTGAGGGTGGCTACCAGCAGCGTGGCGGCTATCAGCAGCGCGGCGGCTATCAGCAGCGTGGCGGTGGCTACCAGCAGCGCGGCGGCTATCAGCAGCGTGGCGGCGGCTACCAGCAGCGCGGCGGCTACCAGCAGCGTGGCGGCTATGGTCCTCGTCGCCAGCACTCGGCCGACTACGATCCCAATGCAAAATACAGCTTCAAGAAGCGCATCGAATACTCCGAGGCTCACATCGATCCGGAAGCTCCTATTCGTCTGAACAAATATCTGGCCAACGCCGGAGTGTGCTCGCGCCGTGAGGCCGATACCTTCATCGAGGCCGGAGTCGTCAGCGTCAACGGAACAGTGGTCACGGAACTCGGAACCAAGGTGAAGCGCAGCGACGAGGTGAAGTTCCACGACCAGTTGGTGACCCTGGAGAAGAAAGTGTATGTGCTGCTGAATAAGCCCAAGGACTACGTCACCACCAGCGACGACCCGCAGAACCGCAAGACGGTCATGGACTTGGTGAAGGACGCTTGCCCCGAACGCATCTATCCCGTGGGACGTCTGGACCGCAACACGACGGGTGTTCTGCTCCTGACCAACGACGGAGAGATGGCCAGCAAACTCACCCATCCTCAGTTCTTGAAGAAGAAGGTTTACCACGTATATCTCGACAAGGCTCTGACGGCTGCCGATCTGCACCAGATTGCAGAGGGCATCCAGCTCGACGATGGTGAGATACACGCAGATGCCATAGAATATGCTCATGCAACAGACAAGAAGCAAGTGGGCATAGAGATCCACAGCGGACGCAACCGCATCGTCCGTCGTATCTTTGAGCACCTGGGATATAAAGTTACTAAACTCGATCGCACTTATTTCGCAGGTCTCACGAAGAAGAACCTCAAGCGTGGCGACTGGCGTTTCCTCACGGAGCAGGAGGTAGCCATGCTGAGAATGGGCGCTTTTGAGTAAAGTGCCCCTCTATTCATTCCTGAATGAGCATTCACATTTTAATCTGGCATTACTAATTGATCATACAATGAAACGAACAAAGATTATAGACCTGCTGGCCGCTCAGCCCAGTGAGACTCCAGTGTGTGCCAAAGGCTGGGTGCGCACCCGCCGCGGCTCCAAGAACGTGAACTTCATCGCCCTGAACGACGGCAGCACCATCAAGAACATCCAGGTGGTGGCCGATGCAGAGAAGTTCGACGAGGAGTTGATGAAGCAGATCACCACGGGCGCTTGCCTCAGCGTGGAGGGTCGCCTCGTAGAGAGCCAGGGCAGCGGTCAGGCCGTGGAAATCCAGGCTACTAAGATAGAGTTGCTGGGTGCTTGCGGTGCCGACTATCCGATGCAGAAGAAGGGGCAGTCCTTCGAATACATGCGTCAGCATGCTCATATGCGTCTGCGCACCAACACCTTTGGTGCTGTTATGCGCATTCGCCACAATATGGCCATGGCCATCCATACCTACTTCCACGAGCATGGTTTCTTCTACTTCCACACGCCCCTCATCACTGCCTCGGACTGCGAGGGTGCCGGTAACATGTTCCAGGTCACGACGAAGAACCTCTATGACCTCCAGAAAGATGAGGATGGAAAGATTATCTACGACGATGACTTCTTCGGCGAGCAGACCAGCCTCACCGTGAGCGGACAGCTCGAAGGAGAACTAGGAGCCACGGCGCTCGGACAGATCTATACGTTCGGGCCCACCTTCCGTGCCGAGAACAGCAACACGCCTCGTCACCTGGCCGAGTTCTGGATGATTGAACCCGAGATGGCTTTCTACGACAAGACAGACCTCATGGACCTGGAGGAAGATTTCATCAAATACTGCGTCCGTTGGGCCTTGGAGAAATGTGGCGACGACTTGGAGTTCCTCAACAAGATGATCGACAAGACGCTCATCGAGCGCCTGCAGGGTGTCCTCAAGGAGAAGTTCGTTCGTCTGCCCTACACCGAGGGTATTGAGATTCTGCAGGAGGCTATCCGGAATGGCAAGAAGTTTGAGTTCCCCTGCAACTGGGGTGATGATCTCGCCAGCGAGCACGAGCGCTATCTAGTGGAGGAGCACTTCAAGAAGCCCGTTATTATGACTGACTACCCGAAGGAGATCAAAGCCTTCTACATGAAGATGAACGAAGATGGCAAGACCATGCAGGGCACCGACGTCCTCTTCCCTGCCATCGGCGAAATCATCGGCGGCAGCGTACGTGAGGAAGACTACGACAAACTCATGGCCGAAATCAACCGCAGGCAGATGGACACCTCCACTCTCTGGTGGTACCTCGACACGCGTCGTTGGGGCAGCTGTCCTCACGCCGGCTTCGGTCTCGGCTTCGAGCGCCTCATCCTCTTCGTCACTGGTATGCAGAATATCCGTGACGTCATCCCCTTCCCCCGTACTCCCAAGAGCGCTAACTTCTAGTCTTGGAGCGCCGTAGCGACTTTAAACTCCCAGAACCGCTCCCCTCCTCCCATGAGGGGGGAGCCGGAGGGGGCTTAGCCCCTTAAACCCCTTAAATCGCGCCCCTCCGGGCGCTCTCTTAAACCGGAGCGAAGCGACTTTATGATTCACTACACGCCCCAAGAAGAACGATGGAATGTCGGCAGCCACGCCGTAGGCATAGTCCTCGGCATTGCTGTCGGCATTCTCTTTCTTATGGCCTGCGCCCGTGCCCGCGACGGATGGGCCACCGCCGGCGTCATCCTCTACCTCGTAGGGATGATAGGTAGTTACCTCACTAGCACCATCTACCACGCGTTGCCGCAGCACTGGCCCTCGCGCCAGATACTGCGCCGCTGGGACCACGCCGCCATCTACTGGCACATCGCCGGATCCTATTCGCCCGTCACCCTCATCGCTTTGCGTGGTGCAGGCCTTTGGGGTTGGGGCCTCTTCGTTTTCGTGTGGCTGGCCGCCCTCGCCGGCACTGTGGTCAGCTTCCGTGGCCTGCGCGAGCACAGTCATGTCGAGACGGCCTGTTTCGTGGCCATGGGCCTCTCGGTCCTCGTCGCCTTTCGGCCGCTGCTGCAGTGTGTGGACAGCCTCTCCGTGGGTTGGCTTCTGGCCGAGGGCGTGTTCTACGTCACCGGAGCCGTCGTCTATGCCTTCTCCCACAACAAACCCTACGTCCACACCGTCTTCCACTTCTTCGTCCTGGCAGGCAGCGTCTGCCATATCGTTTGCGTCTGGCGTGTGCTTGCTCTGTATCTTTAACCCGACTCGGTCACTTCGTCTCTGCCCACACGATGACTCGTCTCTGCCCACACGTATATACGTTTTTGTCCACATGTATATACGTCTCTGCTCACATGTATATACGTCTCTGCTCACACGTATATACGTCTCTGCCCACACGTATATATGTCTCTGCTCACATGTATATACGTCTCTGCTCACACGTATATACGTCTCTGCCCACACGTATATACGTCTCAGCCCACACGTATATTCTACCCCCACTGTAGGGCAGAAAACGCCTGTCAGAAAATGCAGACAGAAAAACGCCCACCTCTACGCATACAGAAAAACGCTCCTTGCCGAAGAGAATCCCCCTCACTATTCTTTACCGGGCAGCAATATATTCATTTATACGTACAATTAATCATCCGAGTGTCCTCTAACAGACACACTCTTTATACCTATGAATAATGAAAAAAAACATGAATATCCTTGTAGCTATAGATAGTCTGAAAGGTTGTCTGTCCTCTGCCGAAGCGAACGAGGCGGCACGGGAGGGGCTGCTGCGCACGTGGCCCGAAGCGGAGGTCGTGACGCGTAGGGTGAGCGATGGCGGCGAAGGTTGGCTGGACGCCTTCGGGGGAGTCGGGGCATCTCCTGAGGACGCGCCTCTCCCTGGCTTCGAGAGCGTGGATGTGGAGGTCTGCGACCCACTTATGCGACCTGTTCGGGCCCAGTACCTGCGTCAGGGAACATTGGCTGTGGTGGAGGTGGCACGGGCTTGTGGGCTTGGGCTGCTGAGGCCAGAGGAGCGCAATCCTCTGCGTGCCTCGACCTATGGAGTAGGTCAACTCATCGTTGATGCATGGCAACGTGGCTGCACACATTTCGTGGTTGGTCTGGGCGGTAGTGGCACCAGCGATGCTGGACGTGGGATGTTGCAGGCCTGCAGGGATAACGGTCTATTGTTAGGTGATATGCCGCAAGTGCCTCTTTCCTTTGTCTTGGCAACGGATGTATCCAACCCACTTTGTGGCCCTCAGGGTGCTGCTGCTGTCTTTGCTCCTCAGAAAGGAGCAGATACGGAAATGGTGCGGCAGTTGGAACAACAGTCTTTACAGTTTGCCCGGGAGAACGCCGGGAGAATGGGATTGGATCGTTCCGCCGAGGCTGGTGCGGGAGCGGCTGGTGGTCTTGGCTACGCGTTCATGCAGTTCTTTGGTGCAGAATGTCGGTCGGGGGCCGAAGTGCTGATGGAGACGATGTGTTTCGATGCCTTGCTGGCCCGTGCCGATCTGGTTATCACGGGAGAGGGTGGGGCTGACCGGCAGACCTTGATGGGCAAACTGCCATGTCGTATATTGTGCCACGCCAAAGCGGCCGCGGTGCCTTGTCTGCTGATTGCCGGTAATGTAGCGGACCGGGAGGAACTCCTGTCTGCAGGTTTTGCCGATGTGATTTGCTTCAATCCTCCGGAACTGCCGCGGAGCGAGGCCTTGCGTCCTGTGGTGGCAAAACGCCAGATTGCAGAAACTTGTTCCAGGTTCAGATTCATCCCGTTTCCTTGAATCTCGTTTGAAAGCTTGCAAGGGGATCTTTTTTTCTCACATATAATGTTCATGAATTATGTACATATAATGTTTATGAATTATGTACATATTATGTTCATGATATTTTCTCATAAATAATGTTCAAGAATATTTTTCTCACAAATAATGTTCATGAATATTTATGGTTAATTATATGTTCCTCATTCATGGACATTCGTGTGAAAAAAAAGATTGATTGAAACCACTCAAATACATACCATTCCCTCCCTTACAGGGAGAGTGAGGAGTGGGTCTTTATCGGGCTGGCACGGGGGCCAACTCCTACAGAGGTGCATTTACGCCTCTCCGCCTCTCTCTTGTCTCCCTAACTACACGAAAACCCACGAAAGGACGCTACAGATGTTGTGCCCTTTCGTGGGTTCATCGCCTCCACTTGTCATTCGGAGGCGTTTGTTCGGAGCGGGATGCTCCGGTGTTGAGGCTTAGCGGATGGCCACCTTCTTCTTGCCGCTGGTAATGTAGATACCGCTGCGGTTGGGCTTACTCACCTTGCGTCCGCTGAGGTCGTAGTGCTCGGCGTTGCGGGAGTCTGCATCCATGTCGCTCACGCCCGTGGGATCTACGACCGTGAGTTTGCCGAAGACATACTCGAAGGTGTAGTTCTGGGCCTCGGCGCCGCTTACGCGAATCTCATAGACGCCAGCGGGGCTCTCGGGAGTAGCGTCGCATTCGCATACGGCCTCGTGCAGGAGCACATCCTCTGCTTTCTCGCGGTTGCGGAAGGTAGGATATACGATTTCGAACTCCGGATTGGGCTCGCCTACGTTGCGCGTGCAGGATTTGGAGGCGATGGTGACCGTTGCGGGTTCTATGGTGAGTGTACCGTTGCACAGTTGCAGGTTGGGACTCGTGATGGTTCCGGCTTCGATGACTACGGGGTAATCACCCACGGGGGCAGTCTTGTCTTGCTCTGCGCTGATGACGGGTTCTCCGTTGATGGGCGCACCGCTCACCTCGTAGGTGAACTTTGGATTCGTGCGGCCGTATTGGCGCGAGCCGTCGCTGGCCGTTACGGTAGGCGTGCCGGTGTATTCCTTGATGGTGGCGCGCTCCCAGTCGGCGCTCTGGCTGTAGGTGTCGACGAGTGCGGCGGGCACGAAGGCAGTGAGGTTACGGACGGTGAGTCCGGCGCCGGTGATATCGAGCTGTGTGGGTGAGAGCAGTGCCACATACTCCAGCTTGGAGCAGCTGGTGAAGCAGCTCTCGCCGAGCGAAGTGATGTTGGCGGGCAGGTAGATACTCTTCATGTTGGAGCAGGCGCGGAAGGCGTTGTCGGTGAGGTGGGTGAGGCCGGTGAAGTAGCGCAACTCCTCGAAGCTGGTGATGCCGGTGGAGCTGCGGAAGGCGGTGCCCAAGTCGGTCACGGCGGCTGCTTCCTCCATGCTCAGCTCGTCGTCCTCATCGTCGTCCCACGTGTTGATGCAAATGGTGCGTGCATAGTTATCGGAGAAGTCAATATAGTGGAGCTTGGAGCGCAGAGTGGCGATGGCGTTGGCCACTTGCAGTTCGCTGGCGGAGAAGTCATCGTAGATGGCTCGTTCGGCCTGGGTGTCTATGCTCTTGGCATCGGCCTTGACGATGAGGTCTTTCAGTTGCTCGGTAAGGGCGTAGAAGTTTTGCAGCGAGTCGAGTTCCGCCTTGCTGATGAATGCCCACTGGCACTTGGCCTCGTTGCCGTCGTACATGATGTCGTAGTACAGACCGCTGGTGTAGTAGGTGAAGTCACTCTTATAGTAGTTCTCGGGGTCCACGCCCAGATATTCGCCTTCCACGTAGTCGCTCTGGTTGTCGGGCACCTGGAAGGTGTAGACATTCTCCAAGCCTTCCACGGGAGCTACCTTCCAGTAGGCCTTGGCGCTGACGCTGCCGTCGACGAAGCAAGCCTTCACGCCGTTGCCCACCTTGGAGTCGGTGTCGGTGCGGAAGAGTATGTTCTTAGAGGTTCCGAGGCTGGTGGCGTAGAGGTAGTAGGTGTCGGCGGGCATGGAGGCTGTGCGGCGCAGTTGATAGAGGTAGCCTTGGGAACCCACCACGGCTTGTGTGCCATAGGCCTCGCCACCTTGGATATATCGGTGCATACCCAGGTTGATGACGTAGACGTCCTCGTTCTCGGCCAGCGGAGAGTAGCCGGGCTTGCCCAGGGCGCGTGTCTCTATGATGGTGCCGAAGTCTTGCCAAATGGAAGCATTGCTGTAGGCTTCCTTGGAGCCATAGGGCACATAGAGTGTGGCGGAGGCCAGATCCACGTTCTGGAAGACATCGCTGCCAAGAACAATCTGCGAGGGGTCGGCGGCGCTGACGTGCACTTCGCGCAGGGAGGTGCAGCCGTTGAAGGCGTCGTCTCCAATGCCTTCTACGTTCACCGGGATATTGACAGCGGTGAGCTTGGAGCAGTTCATGAAGGCACGGTAGTAGATGGCCATCAGGTTGTCGGGCAGAGTGATGTCCACCAGGTTGAAGCAGTCCTTGAAGCTGTTGCCCGCCAGCGCTTCCAGACCGGTGAAGTAGCGCAGGTCGGTCAGCGAGGTGATATCCTTGTTGCTGAAGAAAATGGTCTCCAGCGAACTGACATTGGCGGCCTCGGAGGGGGTGACCTCTCCGTCGCCATCGCTGTCTACGTTGTTGGCCATAATAACCTCGCGCACGGCATCTGAGTTGAAATGGATAAATCCAAGTTTCTTGCGAAGGCGGCGTTGAGCTCCCACGAGTTCTTCGGCAGTGCTCTCGAGATTATCGTACACGGCTTGTTCGCGAGTGGCGTCCATGCGTTTGGTGGCAGCTATTCCCAGCAGGTTCTGCAGCTGCTGCGAAGCGAGGTAGATGGCGGTGGCCTGCTCGTCGTATTCCACCAACATCCACTGGCAGTTCTCGGCGTAGTTCGCGTAGGTCACGTCGCTGTAGACGCCGTAGGTGGGCGACGCGACGTTGGAGTTATGATCCGGCTGAACGCCCCAATACTGGGCTGCGTTGTAGCCGCTGACGTTCGATGGAATCTGGAACGTATAGATGTTACTCTCGCCCTCCACCAGTGCCAGGTTCCACCAGGAGGTCTTGTTGGTGATGTTGCTGCTGGAGCCGTCCACGAAGGCGGCTTTCACGCCGTTGCCCACTTGGGCGTCGCTGGCGGTGCGGAAGGTGATGTGTCCAGTGTCGCTGCCCGTGTCGTTGGAGTAGAGGTAGTACACGCCATCGGGCATGGAGCTGTAGCGCTTGAACTCGAAGCGCATAGGGCTGTCCGTCTCGGCCACAATAGCTTGAGTGCCCCAGGCCTCTCCGCGGGTGAGGTAGCGGCCGGTGCCTACATTATATATAAAGTATTGCTTGCCCGTCTCGAGGTTGGCGAAACGGCCGCGGGAGAGATCTCGCATTTCGTAAATAGTGCCGAAGTCCTTCCACTGCTCTGTAGCTTGCAACGTGGTCTTGCTGCCCTGAACGGCGTTCAGCACCGCGTCCGTGAGATCCACGTCGGCGAAGATGCCGCTTCCCAGCTCTATGCTCGTAGGCTTGTTGCTTCGCAGGGTGACTTCCGTCAGTTTCGTGCAGCCCTTGAAGGCTCCTTCGCCAATGGACTTCACGCTGATGGGGATGTCCATCTCCTTCAGTGCCGCACAACCGCTGAAGGCGTAGGCACCAATTTCACGCAAGCCGGCGGGAAGTGTGCAGACAAAGGCCTTGCAGCCGTCGAAAGCGTGGTCACCAATGCTTTGCAGGCCCTGGGGAAGGGCGAAGGTCTTCAGCAACGTGCAACCCTTGAAGGCGTTGGTCCCGATGTTTTTCAGCTGCTTGGGCAACTTCACTGTCGTGAGTGCAGTGCAGCCCTCGAAAGCGGATTCACTGAGTGTGGTCAGTCCCGTGAAGTTGTAGAGTTCCGTGAAAGTGGTGATGCGCTGACCCTTGAAAGCGTCGCCCAGGTCGGTGATGGCTGCAGCTTCGCCGTAGGTGAAAGTGCCATCGCCGTCGGCATCGAAATTCTCGAGGCAGAGCTTCTTGACTGTCGTGTTGGTGATGGGCATGGCACGTGTGGCGTAGTTTTCGGGCTCCACGCCAATCACGGCTTCTGGCCAGTCGCTGTAGCCTCCTTCGGAACCGCCAATACCTTGGGAACTCGGGTTCAGCTTGTTGAGCATGAAGTAGCCATCGCTGCTGCCACCCCAACCCCAGTTGATATGGAAGCAGCGGTTGCCGTCGTAGCCATCACAAACAAAAGCATGACCACCACTTTCGTTGCTACCACTGAGATAGACAGGACGGCTGGCTTCAATTTCGGCATAAAGAAGTGCATCCCACGCTTCGTCGTTGTAGTTGTTGCCACTGACGTATTTCACGCGGTTGCTGCTGTAGCCGAAGTAGTTGATGAACGCGTCGTCGACCATGCTGGAGTAGGCTCCGGAGCTGCTGCTGGTGTAGGCCATTTCCACACTGACTCCGCAGTAGTGCATCAATTGTGCGACGGCTAATTTCTGCTTGCCGGTAGTGCTGCCACCATAGTTGTCCACCATGTTATCCCAATCAATGGGGGCGCCGGCCTCGATTCCTGCCACCTTGAGTCCATTGGTCGTGTAGGCCGGTATGTCTTTCTGAACCTCCGTGACGGATTTGGCGCGGTGGTAGTAGAGCACTTGAGCCATAGCAGTGGCCACACAGCCCGTGACGCTGCGTCTGCCGTCGGTGTAGATCGGACATTCGTCGTTGTAGGGCGAACCCTGGCTCCACTTGGAGGTGCAGAGTGGGGCGATAGCAGGGTGAGTGGGAATTCGCCGGATGGTGGAGGCGTTGGCTTCAGCCAACTCGGGGTGCTCCGCCAGATTCTGGAGTTGTGCGCTGCAACTTTCCAGCCAGGCCTTCATGTTCTCCGGGAGTTGGGCGTAGTCGAATTCGCCTTGGTCGGTGTAGCCGATGACAGGGAAAGTGCTGTCGTCACCAGTGGCGATGACATAGCCTTGGTTCTCGCCGCGATTGAAGACGTAGTAGAGGTCTTGCTCGCTTGCCGTGCTCGCTGTGCCTCGGCGGGGAGCCAGCTTGGCGCGGTTGCGCACAGGGGAGAGGTTCTTGGAACCGCCGGGCAGGCCCGAGAGAAAACGCTCGGCACGCTCCTGGGCTTGCTCACGGGTGATAGGGTTGGCGCTGGCATAGAGGGAGGCGCACAGAACCAACAAGAAGAGTAGTGTTTTCTTCATTGTGATGATTATATAATGTTAGAAGTTTATAATAACGATAAGAGAGAATCCCAAGGATATGGCTGCAAAGGTAGTCTTTTTTTCTTAATAATGGATAAAGAAGATAAAAGAAACGCATCCTTCGAGCAAAGGATGCGTTTCTTTTAACATTTTATTGAACTTACAGACTTATTCCTGAAAGAGGAACAGCGTGGTCAGGAGTTTATTTCACCACTTTCTTGCCATCGCGGATATAGATGCCGCGCTCTGCCTTGCTGACACGACGACCGCTGAGGTCGAAGAGGGTAGAGGACTTGGCTGCCTTCGCAGAGGTGATGCCAGTGTAGACAGATTCAGAGACGAAGGACACATTGAAGATATAGATAGAGGTCTCTTTCTGGAAACCAATCTTGCTGGTGATGCGGGTGTCGTCGGCCCAGTCGCTCAGATATTCTTCGATAGCGAATTGAAGAGTCTTCGAGTCGGTTACATCAAATTCCACATTGATGTGGGTGTTCTCCAGCGTCTCGCTCAGGTCGAGATATCCGGCGTCGCTGATGGCTGCACCGGTGCTTGGTGACATGGGTTCGCTCATAGTACCATCCTCCGTGATAACGCTGAGGCTGTTGAGTGACAGTACCTCAGAGGCCTCGGTGAGTCCCAGGGCTTCGAGGCAAGCGCTCATGTCAACATCCGTGTTTGTCCAGTCGCCGGCCTTCACGGGAAGCATGATGCTTTCCTGGCCAACCACCTCTGCCTGAGGAACAATGGTCTGCACGAACTTGATGTTCATGTT
>JAILFY010000005.1 GCA_024697285.1 Bacteroidaceae bacterium | reverse complement strand
CGGGAGTGACGTCGGTCGGCAGGAAGAAGCTGCCGTGGTTATATACCGTCGTCAGTCCTGCCACATCGTCGCGGCTGCAGGTGAGCTGCGTGCTCTCGGAGGCGTTGGTGATGACGACCTTCCAGGCCACCAATCCGGCGGCGGTCAGGTCGATGGGATAGACATTATAGGTGGTGCGGAACTGATTGGTCTCGCCGATGAAATAGCTTGTGGTGTTGTTGTAGGGGTCTGCATAGAAATTGCCGCATTTGAAGTAGCTGCCGCCGTTGTAACCGAACTCCACCGTTGCGGGCTCCGCTGATGGCGTGGGGAACTTGTTGTTGGCGTTCAATGCCAGGTACCTGCCGTCGGTCATCTGCCAATAGCCGTTCGTCACATCTATATAAGTATAATAGGTGGGGTCGGTGATGGCAGGTTTCACTTCCACTCCGCCCGTGAATCCGAAGGGATAGAGGCTGTTGTAGAGGGAGGACAGGTTATAGACATATCGACCGGCATAGCCGGCAGAACCGCTCTTGCTGTTAATCTGAATGGCATACCAGCCGGACTCCGTGGGCGCTGCCGTGAGGGCAGTCTGACTGCCTGCCAGGCGGGCCACGGCCGCTGCAGCCGCCGTGCTCTGGTCGCCATCCACCTTCGTCACGGTGAAGTTGCCGCCTGCATCATTCCAGTTGATGATGGGGCCGGTGTAGCTGTTGCTCACCGCCAGATAAGCAGCATTGGTGCCACTAACGGGTGCGGTGTACATCTGAATCTTATAGGTGTCGTCGTCCTGCTTGATGAAAGTCACGGGCACGGCGTTGTCGCTGAACACCCATGCGTTGCTTGCACTCTGGGCAATGCCTGTGGGGATGGCAAACTTGTCGGCTCCTACATTATATAAATAATAGACGCCGTCGGTGCCGGTGGGATAAAGCACCCACTGGCTGTTGGCAGCCGTGGCATCGAAGGTGCCGCTCTTGCCGCTCGACCAGACGTAGGTGGTGCTTGCCTCGGGATTGTAGATGAGGGCACCGCGGTTGGTGTTGGTATTGTTGATGGTATATACCTCTGAGGCCGTGGCGGTTATCGTCGTGATTTCCTTCACAGCATAAATCTTGAACTGGTTGACGTTGGCAGTACCAGCACTCCACGGATGGACATTGCTCCCGCTGCGGTTCCAGCTATAGCCATTACAACTCGGAGCAAGATTTCCACCATCCAGGAAATTCAAGGCCCAGCTACCAGCGGTTGTTGAACCGATATAGGTATTAGCAGCGGCTGTAGGTGTTCCCCAGTACTTGCTGGTGTATTTGTTCTGCACCGTCCAGGTGCCATCGCCTTTGCTGGTGAAGACATACACAGCTGCCTCAGTGGGGGTATCATCACTCTTTCCCGTGTATGCGCTGCCCGTATCCTTCATGTAGCCAGAGGCGCCATTGCCCACGTAGTACACGAGATACTCGGTCCCGCTCACCAGCGATGACTCGCTGGTAATCTGATCACCGGCGACCACAGCCTCCTGCGCCGCCGCATGAAATGTCCCGCACAACAAGAGAAGCACGAGACTGAAAATTGTCTTGAATTTCATTCTGAAAATGAGAATAATATTAGTTAGATTGGGTTTTGCGCTGCAAAAGTACATCATTTTTTCTTTACCACCAAAATTATAGATTATAATTTAGTACGAACTCAGTCAATAACTGAATTTTCGCAGTTAGAAATCAAATCACTACATCCCAGCCTCCCTTCGTGCCCGCGACCACACTTCCGGAGACATATCCACCCAAGCCCAGGCGAAGCAGGAGAGGCGGATGTCGGATAGGGGTTCCAGGGCTGCCACGGCACTCATCATGGTGGAGCCGGTGGTCAGTACATCGTCCACGAGCATCAGATGGCTGCCGGGCGCAACGGAATCTGCAGCGAGGGTGAACAGCCCTTGTCCGTTGCGGAAACGTTCGGCCAGGCGGTAGTGGGTCTGCGACTCGCGTTCAGCGGTGCGCCGAAGGAGGTCGGTGCGCACGGGAATCCCTGACACCTCGCTGATTCCCTGAGCCAGTGCCTCGGCTTGATTGAAACCTCTCTTACGCAGACGTTTGGGCGACAGAGGCAGCGGGACCAATGCATCTACGCCCTCAAAGAGTTCGGTGGACGCCAGTCGCCTGGCCGCCAAACGGCCCATCCATATTCCCAGTTCGTGGTTCCTCGCGAACTTCACCTCGTGCACCAGCTTAGCTGCCGCATTCTCACGCTGGTAGATGCAGAGTGCTCCCATCCGTTGTAACGACGGATGTTCGCTGCGCCATCGCATGATGTGGCGGTTCAGTTGCCAATCAGTCTCAACCGTTTCAATGGGCAAGGATATCAAGCACATGGGACATATGAACTGCTCCGACGAGGCAAGGCGTGTGCCGCAGACCACACAGGTTCGCGGGAAGAAGAAGTCCAGAGCGCTGCGACAGAAGAGGGAGAGATTCATAGAAGAAAAGGGTATTGGGAAATGTTGGTGTTGCAAATGTAGTCAGTTTATAGGTGAACACCATGAGAAGTCTGTCCTCGTTGTTGGTCTTGATTCGGGCTGGCGCGGGGGGAGAGGGGGATTGCCGCGGACGGACCGCGGCACACTCGACCCACACCAGGATGGAGCGACGGGGGGAGAGAGGAAGCGCCGGAGGCGCGGGTTAAGGGGTTTTAGGTGCAGCCGGAGGCGCGGGTTAAGGGGTTTTAGGTGCAGCCGAGGGCGCGGGTTAAGAGGTTTTAGGTGCGGCTGAGGGCGCGGGTTAAGGGGTTTTAGGTGCAGCCGATGGCGCGGGTTAAGGGGAATAAAGGGAATAAATATTAAATAGGAAATAAGAAATAATAAATATGGCTGGCGCGGAGGCCCTAGGCTCCCTCCCCTGATTATTTTTTCTTCCCCTGCCCTCTCTTCAGACCCTGAATGGCCTGCAGCTGCTCTGGAGCGAGTTCCGGGACATGGTGACTACGCTCGTAGTCCTGGAGTTTGGCCAGAGTCAAGTCGCCGATGTGTCCTTTGTTGAGTTCCTTGCAGCGGGCCTTATACTCGTCCTTTCCCTTATAACCGTAGTCTATGGTGTAGATGTAATAGATCTCTTTCATTCGGCCCTTATTGGAATCATAACTCCAGTCATGCATCGTCATCACATGGCGGGTGATGTCGGGTGTCTCCTCGTCGTCGTCCAGCTTATAGACAGAGACGTATTGGTATTGGTAGTTCTTTTCCTGCCTCCGCTTCAGCAGCTTGTCACGACCATGAATCTGGTCGGAGTACATCTGACTGCGTGCGCCGTCGATGGTGGTACGGTTGAGGCCGCCCGAGTGAACGATTTGTCCCACGACCTCCTTGGTGGGGATCTCCACACGCCAGCGGTTGGGACCGTCGCCGACAATGGTGGTGCGATACATTTCCTGAATATCCTTGTCCTTGTTTCTATGCTCAAAGGTCTGGTAAGATTTGTCCTTGATGCAGTCTTCCACGATACCTTTTATCTTAGATTCATGCCACATAAGAGCCATATTGGCGAAGGTCCCCGTATGCCAGTAGGGGCGTATCTGGGCTTTGTAGTTACTGCTGATGTCATGAGCCACGGGCACAACGCCGGCGCCGTATGCACGGAGGGAATCGCCGATGTAGCAGAAGGCGCGGTAGTAGTATTCCTTGTAGAGATAGGGCTTGGGCGTGACGACTACCTCTTTCAGTCCGTAGTCCACATCTTCCATCGTGACACGTCCATCCGTCAACGAGGCAACGGTCACCAGCTGCGACTTGTAGGCGATATGTGTCAGGGCTACCTTCGTGGCACCCTCTACGTCGGCCAATATTCCATTGAGGTCGGTGGTACCGATGTACACACCGTCCTCGGTTAGTACGGTAACCATCGGAATGGCATTACCCTCTGAATCCATGGTCTGAATCTTTTGTGCGTGAGCACTCACAATCGTCAAAAAGGTCACGAAGGCCATTGCTAATCCTTGTCTGATCATTGTCTGAAAGTATTCCTGAATATGTTTTTTTCTGTTTTTTTTTCGGCACAAAGGTACAGCTAATTGTCCGCAGAACAAAATATTTCCCACATTAAAAAACTTTTTTTCAATGAAAAAAATGTTTCTTGAGAAACGTATATACGTCTTGGCAGATATGTATATACGTCTTTGCTGATATGTATATACGTGTTGACGAAGATGTATATACGTGTTGGCAAAGACGAAGCTTCGTTTTTCACGGGAAGAGGGAGAGCCGTCGAAGTTCGTGAGCGTGTTGCTTCGATCTGAAGCGTAGACACCCACCAACGGCAGGGTCTCCCCCGTCTCGGCATCAACGACACGGGAGGTGGAGACACCCTGAGACATCGTCAAGGCTGAGACCAGCAACAGGATTACGGATGCGATGAAGTTCTTCATTGAGGGAGAGAAGGCTATTGGTTTTGACGATTGGAAAGAAATGAAGGAGGTACTGCACCTGCGCGTCAGTACCACCTTCATCCGATTGTTCCTGCTTGTCCTGCAGATTCGATAGCACCACTTCGTTGAAGACCCTGTGCCTCGACGCTTATCTGCTCTCCAAAGTGAGCACCGCCTTCTTCAGGCCTTTGGCCGAAGCTTCCAGGGTGATGGAGCCTGGTTGAGAAGACGACTGGACAATGGCTGTGAGTTGGCCCGCAAAGGCGTGGTGCTTCGAGACATGGAAGAGATCGAGGTTAGAGGCATCGCCGTTGGCCGCAGCGCGGAAGCTTCCGGCACCCTTCACCTTGAAGGAAACGAGATTTGCGGCATCAGGGATGAGGGTCCCATCCTTGTCCACAACTCGTACGGTTACATAGGCGAGGTCCTCGCCGTCGGCTGCGATACATGGGCGGTCGGCAACAAGTTCCAAGTGGTGGGGGGCGCCGGCTGTCTTTATCACCTTCTCGCTCCGGCTGCCATCAGGATAGTGTGCCACGACACGGATTTCTCCGGGTTCGTACTTGACATCGTTCCACATCAGACGGAAGCGTCGCTGCAGCCACAGGCTGTCGCCAGCCTCCTTGGCCGCGAGAGCCTCCTCGCGAGTATGCTTATGCTGGACGCCCTGACTCTTGCCATTGACGAAGAGCTCCGCTTCGGGAGCGTCGGTGTAGACGAAGATGGGAACCGTCTGTCCCTCGTGTCCGGGCCACGTCCAATGTGGTAGCATGTGAAGGGTTCGGTCGGTGTGATTCCAGAGACTGCGGTAGAGATAATAGCGGTCCTTGGGTAACGAAGCGAGGTCGATGATTCCGAAGACGCTGGAATGGGAAGGCCAAGCTTTCGTGTCGTAGGGCGAGGGCTCACCGAGGTAGTCGAAACCGGTCCACACGAACTGTCCGATCTCCCAGGGGAAGTCCTCGGCGTTGGCGAAATCGTGGTCGGGGGTGTTTGACCACCAGCAGTATTCCAGGTCATAGCCGCTGCACTGATGGTCAGGGTAAGTGGCTCCTGCGCGCAAGCGAGCCGGCAGCTTATAGACTCCACGGCTGCTCACCGTGCTGCTGGTCTCGCTCCCCAGCACCACATTCTGGGGCAAACGGCTGTAGGCCTCCTCATAGCGATGTGCACGGTAGTTGAAACCGGGAATGTCCAGCTGTGCAGCGAAACCATTCTTCAACACGCAGTCCACTTGATCCATACCGCAGGTGACTGGACGGGTGGGGTCCTCGCGGTGGCAAATATCCTGGAGGAAGCGGGCCACCTTGTAGCCATCGGCGGAACATTGTGTGGGTACCTCATTGCCCACGCTCCACATCACCACTGACGCGTTGTTCCTGTAGTGACGCAACATATTCACCATATCCTTCTCTGCCCATTCGGCGAAGAAACGATGGTAGCCGTTGCGGCATTTGGCGCGGTCCCACTCGTCGAAGGGTTCCAGCATCATCATGAATCCCATGGAATCGCAGAGTTCCACCAACTCCGGAGCCGGCATATTATGGCTGGTGCGGATGGCGTCGCATCCCATGTCCTTCAACAGCGTCAGTTGGCGACGCAGGGCGGCACGGTTGATGGCTGCTCCGAGGGGGCCGAGGTCATGGTGGTTGCAGACGCCCTGGAATTTCCGAGGCTGGCCGTTGAGGAAGAAACCACGGTCGGGGATTACATCTATGGTTCGTATACCGAATACCGTGGAATAAGTGTCCAACAAGGTCTCGTCCTGGAAGACTCGGGTGACAGCCTTATATAAATAAGGTGTCTCCGGCGACCAAAGCTGGGGGGATTCCACTACCATATTCTGGACGAACGGATGTCCGTGGGCAATGGTTTGCGTGTTTTCCTTTTCGCAGACGGCACGGCCGTCGGGGCCCAAGATAACGGTGTGAAGGCGCAGACTCTTGCCCTCGGCATTATCCAAGGACGTGCGCAGTGTGACAGACGCCGACGGACTTGCTGCCGCACCAGCCCTGAAGAGCTGGGTGGTAATCTGAGTTCCCCAGACAGCCACATGGATGTCGGAAGTCTGGATGAGATGAACATTACGGTAGATGCCGGCACCGCAGTACCAGCGGCTGCTCTCGGGATGATTTTCCAGGCGGACGGCAAGGGTGTTGGGGGCGCCATCCTTGTGTACCTGTTCGGTGACATCTACATAGAAAGAGTTGTAGCCGTAGGGCCAGAAGATAACCTCCTGACCATTGACGAAGACATGAGCCTCGCTCATTGCTCCGTCGAAGACCAGGGTCGTACGACGGGGGGTCTCGGAAGCCGCGGGCAAGACGAAAGACGTGCGGTACCAGCCCACCCCGATGTAGGGCAGACCGCCTGTGCGGCCCGTCTTCAAGCTGGCTTCCGTCTCGCCATTCTGTGTGACAGCTACATTCTGGAGGTCAAACTCGCTGCCAAAAGGACCTCTGATAGCCCAGTCATGAGGGATGGAGACCGACTCCCACTGGGAATCGTCGAAGGCAGATTGACTGGCTGCAGGGAGGTCGCCACGATAGAAACACCAGTTGGAGCGCAGCAGCGTCTCGGTGCGTTCGGACAGCACCGGCAGTGCCATCGCCACAAGAAAGGAGAGAAGGATTATACGTTTCATAAGAATTACGGGTTAAATGGATTGATTGCGCCGCAAAGATAGAGAAAAAAACAGTTTTCATCATTAAAGTCAACGAAAAAAAACTTCTTTCCGCCATTTTTACCGTTTTTTACAAGCATAGGTTCTTAAATAAAGCCAAAAAGCGAGAGGCAAGAGACAAAAACTCTTGGCTTAGACCCACAGAGTGTAAACTTTTGTGTACCTTTGCGCCGCATTTTCTGTGCATACTCATGAGAATAGTTAAGAAGTTGGACATATTTATCCTGCGGCAATTCACGCTGTTGTTCGCCGGCACCTTCTTTATCTGTCTGTTTATCTTCATGATGCAGTTCCTCTGGCGTTATGTGGATGATTTGATAGGAAAAGGGCTGTCGATGGCCGTGTTGGGCAAGTTCTTCTTCTATGCTTCCATGACGTTGGTACCTATCTCCTTGCCCCTGGCCTTGTTGTTGGCATCGCTGATTTCCTTCGGTAATATGGGAGAGCGGTTGGAACTGTTGGCCATGAAAGCCGCTGGTATTCCACTGATACGCATCCTCCGCCCCGTCTTCGTCTTCTCCCTGCTGATCTCTGCGGGCTCGTTCTATTTCCAGAATGTGGTGGCCCCCGAGTCGAGCAAGCAACTGTCTGCACTACTCTACTCCATGCGACAGAAGTCGCCAGAGATGGAAATCCCGGAAGGACAGTTCTACAACGAGATACCTGGCTACAACCTCTTCGTGGAACATAAAGATGTGGAATCAGGAATGCTCTATGGAGTGATGATATACTCCCAGGGAACGAACTTCGACGACACGCAAATCGTGCTGGCAGATTCCGGGAAGATACAGAGCACGGCCGACCATATGCACCTCCAACTGACCCTCTACGACGGCGAACGCTTCAGGAACATGCAGAACACGGGAGGCGCTCTGGACAAGGCAACCATACCTTATATGAGAGAGACCTTCAAGAAGGAAGTAGACCTGATACCTTTCGACAACAACTTCAACGTGATGGATGCCAACCTCTTCAACCAGAATGCACAAACGAAGAACCTGGAGAAGCTCAATCAAGGTGTGGACTCCATCACGGCACTGCTGGACACCCTTGGCCAACAGCAGTACGAGAGCTACAGCCGCAGCTTCCTCCGGCAGACACGTCTGGAGGACCGCAAAGACTCCGCAGAACTCGTGGCCAAGGTGAAGGAACAGCCACTGGATTTCGACACGCTGTTTGCCAACCTCAGCGACAACGACCGGGCTCACGTGGCCCGAATAGCGCTGGACCAGGCACAAAGCGGGAGACAACAGACCGAATATCTGCGCGACGACAGCTATCGCACCAACCGACTCTTGCGCACCCACAAAGTGGAGCGGCACAAGAAGTTCACCCTCTCCCTGGCTTGCATCCTCTTCTTCTTCATAGGAGCCCCGCTCGGTGCCATCATCCGAAAAGGAGGACTGGGATTGCCCGTGGTCGTCTCCGTCATCATCTTTATCTTCTACTACATGGTGAATGTGACTGGCGAACGATTTGCCAGGAGCGGAGAGTGGGACGTCACCTTCGGAGTATGGCTGAGCACTATGGTTCTCACACCTATCGGAATCTGGCTCACCTACAAATCCAACCAGGATTCAGCCGTCTTCAACATCGAGGGCTATCAGAACTTCTTCCGGAGACTGCTGGGGCTGCGTATCCATCGACACATTACCCGCAAGGAAGTGATAATGAACGACCCCGATTACGAGGGACTACGGCCACTCATGCAACAATATATTGCCGACTGCGCCGCCTATAACCAGCACCACAAGCTCCGCAGAATTCCATCCTACTGGCGAACCTTCTTCCACTATGAGGAAGACGTGGAAGTCATCAAGCTCAGCGAACGGCTGGAGGAATTCGTTCTCGAGCTCTCCAACTCCAGAGACTTCCGAATTATCGGAACGCTGGATCAGATGCCCATCCTCGTGCCAGATGCTCATACCCGTCCCTTCCGCCATCCACGGCTGAACACGCTGGTAGGTATTCTGTTCCCAGTGGGCCTCGTCTTGTGGTTCCGCATCTGGCGCTATCGCTTGCGCCTATGGCACGACCTGGAGCAACTGCAGAAGCAGTTCAGATACATCATTCAACGTATAGACAAACAAAAAATAGAAAACTCATGATTGCCCTTTCCACTATCGAAGAAGCCATTGAAGACTTCAAGCAAGGGAAATTCCTTATCGTCGTGGACGACGAAGACCGCGAGAACGAAGGCGACTTCATCACGGCCGCCGAGATGATAACCCCCGAGAAGGTCAACTTTATGCTCCGCGAAGGACGTGGAGTGCTCTGTGCACCCATCACCATCAGCCGCGCCGAGCAGCTGGAACTGCCTCACCAAGTACAAGACAACACTTCTGTTCTCGGTACTCCTTTCACCGTCACCGTGGACAAACTGGAAGGTTGCACGACTGGCGTCAGTGCCGCTGACCGCGCCGCCACCATCCGCCATCTGGCAAATCCTGCATCCAAAGCCTCGGACTTCGGACGTCCCGGACATATCAATCCCCTCTACGCACAAGACCGAGGCGTCCTCAGACGCGCCGGCCACACCGAAGCCAGTATAGACCTGGCACGACTGGCTGGACTGCAGCCTGCTGCAGCCCTCATAGAGATACTGAACCCCGACGGAACTATGGCAAGAATGCCTCAGCTGAAAGAAGTTGCCGAGCGACATGGAATAAAGATCATCACCATCCGAGACCTCATTGCCTACAGATTAGAACGCGAACAGATGGTAGAGGCTGCTCCTGAAGTGGACCTGCCTACTGCCTATGGCCACTTCAGAGACATCACCTTCCGGCAACTCAGCAACGGGCTGGAACACGTAGCTCTGATAAAAGGCAAGTGGTCGCCCGATGAACCCATACTGGTACGCGTCCACTCCAGTTGTGCCACCGGAGACATCTTCGGGAGCCAACGCTGCGACTGCGGAGAACAATTGCACAAGGCAATGCAGATGGTGGAGCAAGAGGGAAAGGGCGTCGTCCTCTATATGAATCAGGAAGGTAGAGGCATAGGACTCTTCAACAAGATGAAAGCCTACAAGCTGCAGGAACAAGGCGACGACACCGTGGAAGCCAATATCCATCTCGGATTCCAACCCGACGAGAGGGAATATGGTGTGGGGGCACAGATCCTGCGACAGCTGGGAGTCCGGAAGATTCGACTCATGACCAATAATCCCGTCAAACGAGTGGGACTGGAAGCCTACGGACTGGAAATTGTGGAGAATGTGCCTATTGAAATCAAGCCAAATCCCTACAACGAGCGCTACCTCAACACCAAACGCGAGCGGATGGGGCATACCTTGCATTTCACCAAATAAGTGAAACAATGTCTGGCACAGAGCCACATCACGGAGTTTTTTCCATAAAATGTATCAAGAAAGGACTTCTTCTCGAAATCTATGTCCGATTTTTGATGGTCATTCCAACTTTATTTCATAACTTTGCGCACAAAAATAAAAATTAGCATACAATGAACACGCTTTCTGATCGTCTGAATCGCCTAGCCCCCTCCGCCACACTCGCCATGTCACAACGTAGCAGCGAGTTGAAGGCCCAGGGAGTGGACGTCATCAACATGAGTGTCGGCGAACCCGACTTCAACACTCCCGACCACATCAAGGCTGCCGCTATTCAAGCTGTGGAAGACAATTGGTCGCGTTACTCTCCCGTGCCCGGATACCCTTCCCTGAAGCAAGCTATCGTAGACAAGCTCCAACGGGAAAACAACCTAACCTTCAAGCCCTCACAGATTCTGTGTTCCAATGGTGCCAAGCAGAGCGTTTGCAACGCTGTCATGGCACTGGTCAACGCAGGCGACGAAGTAATCATCCCAGCTCCCTATTGGGTCAGCTACCCGCAGATGGTGCTCCTGGCCGAGGGAACGCCCGTGTTTGTAGAAGCTCCCATAGAACAAGACTTCAAGATCACCCCCGAACAACTGGAGGCTGCTATCACTCCTCGCACACGGGCTCTTATCCTGTGTTCTCCGTCGAACCCCACGGGTTCTGTCTACTCCAAGGAGGAACTGAAGGGACTGGCAGAAGTGCTGGCACGCCACGAGCGGGTCATGGTGCTGGCCGACGAGATATATGAGCATATCAACTACGTGGGCCGTCATGAATCAATAGCCCAGTTCGAAGAGATCAGAGACCGCGTCGTCATCATCAACGGAGTCAGCAAGGCTTATGCCATGACAGGATGGCGCATAGGATTCATCGCAGCTCCCGAGTGGGTGGTCAAAGGGTGTAACAAACTGCAAGGTCAGTACACCAGCGGTCCCTGCTCCGTAAGTCAGAAAGCTGCTGAGGCGGCTTACACGGGTTCGCAGGAATGTGTGGAAGAGATGCGCAAGGCCTTTGAACGCCGCAAGAATCTTATTGTACGGCTGGCAAAGGACATTCCCGGGCTGGAAGTCAACGACCCACAAGGCGCATTCTATCTGTTCCCCAAATGCAGCAGCTATTTTGGCAAGGCCGATGGTGAGTGTCTGATACAAAACAGCACCGACCTGGCCATGTATCTGCTGGAAGTGGGACACGTGGCCACAGTGGGCGGCGACGCCTTCGGGGCGCCAGAGTGTTTCCGCATGAGCTATGCCACCAGCGACGAGAACATCACTGAGGCCATGCGCAGAATCAAGGAGACACTGGCACGGCTGAAATAACATCCTGCCACATAGCGCAAGACTTCATCCGAATAATCCGCACATAGACAACAAACAAAGTATTTCACAACTCCAATAATTCACATAGATAATGAATAACAAAACCATCCGCACAGCCCTCATCTCTGTATTCCATAAAGACGGACTCGAAGCCCTGCTCAAGAAACTCCATGAAGAAGGGGTGCAATTCCTCTCCACAGGCGGAACACAGGCTTTTATCGAGAGTCTGGGTTATCCCTGCCAGAAAGTAGAAGAAGTGACAACCTATCCCAGCATCTTAGGTGGACGCGTGAAGACCCTCCATCCCAAAGTGTTCGGTGGTATCCTCGGCCGTCGCGAGTTGGAAGAAGACCGCAAGCAAATGGCAAAATATGAGATTCCGGAAATCGATCTGGTCGTCGTGGACCTCTATCCCTTCGAGCAAACGGTGGCAAGTGGCGCCAGTGAGGCTGATATCATCGAGAAGATTGACATCGGCGGCATTTCTCTCATCAGAGCCGGAGCAAAGAATTTCAATGATGTGGTAATCATACCTTCCAAAGAACAATATCGTCCCCTGCTCGACATCTTGAATGCCCAGGGAGCAACGACAACGCTGGAACAACGCCGCCAGTTTGCGTGCCAGGCTTTCGCGGTAAGCAGTCATTATGACACCGCCATCCACAGTTGGTTCAGCGGCAAGTAACGTTCTATTCACTACTCCATTATATAATATAATACATGGGATTTTTCTCTTTCACGAAAGAAATAGCGATGGATCTTGGCACTGCCAATACCATCATTATCAGCGACGGTAAGATCGTCGTGGACGAACCGTCCGTTGTAGCACTGGACCGCCAAACGGAAAAAATGATTGCCGTAGGCGAGAAGGCCAAGCTCATGCACGAAAAGGTCCACTCCGACATCCGCACAATCCGTCCCCTGCGAGACGGCGTTATTGCAGACTTCAATGCCTGCGAACAGATGATACGTGGGCTCATCCGGATGGCACAGACAGGTCGGCACCTCTTCACTCCCTCTATGCGCATGGTGATAGGTGTCCCCTCGGGCAGCACAGAGGTGGAGTTGCGTGCCGTTCGCGACTCTGCTGAGCATGCCGGAGGACATGAAGTGTATCTTATCTACGAGCCAATGGCTGCCGCTATCGGTTGCGGCCTCGACGTGCTGGCTCCAGAAGGCAACATGATAGTAGACATAGGTGGTGGTTCCACAGAGATTGCCGTAATCTCGCTCGGCGGAATCGTGGCAGACCAGAGTCTGCGCATAGCAGGCGACGAGCTGACACGCGACATCCAGGACTACATGAGCCGACAGCACAACGTCAAGGTCAGCGAGCGCATGGCAGAACGTATTAAGATCAATGTAGGCTCCGCTCTCACAGAACTGGGAGAACAAGCTCCTGCAGACTATATCGTTCATGGCCCTAACCGTATCACAGCTCTGCCCATGGAGGTTCCCGTGTGCTATCAGGAGATTGCACACTGCCTCGAGAAGACTATTGCCAAGATTGAAACGGCAGTACTCGCGGCACTCGAAGAGACACCGCCAGAGTTGTATGCCGATATTGTGAAGAACGGTATCTATCTGACCGGTGGTGGTGCGCTGCTGCGTGGACTGGACAGACGCCTGACCGACAAGATCAGCATCCCCTTCCACATAGCAGAAGATCCTCTCCACAGCGTGGTGCATGGAACAGGTGTTGCCCTGAAGAACTTAAAGAAGTTCCATTTCTTCAAATAACGGAAGAATCATCACAAATTAAACAAACAGACAGCTTCGCATTATGCGAGCC
Source organism: Bacteroidaceae bacterium (assembly GCA_024697285.1). Classification (GTDB taxonomy): domain Bacteria; phylum Bacteroidota; class Bacteroidia; order Bacteroidales; family Bacteroidaceae; genus Physcousia. Next base: position 7,495 of record JAILFY010000005.1, on the reverse strand, counting down.
CTACTTGATTTTCTAGCTAAGTATTATCACTGGCTGGTATTCATTCTACTGGAAGTAGTGAGCTTCGTGCTCCTCTTCCAGTTCAATCATTATCAGAACAGCGTTTGGCTGACTACGGCGAATACGGTGGTCGGTCATGTTGATGCATGGGAACGTAGCGTCCTCCACTACCTTTATCTCGGACGAACCAACGAGCAACTGACACGCAGAAACATCATCCTCGAACAAAATATCGAAGAACTCACCAGGCGCATAGAGCGGCTCACCCACGACAGCACTCGCACGGAACTGCTGCAGACCGAACGACTGACGGGCATAAAACTCATTCCCGCTAAGGTCGTCAACAACAGCGTCATGAAGAAAGACAACTTGATGACGATATCAGCCGGCAGCGCTGATGGCGTGGAAACCGAGATGGGTGTGGTCTGTGGCACCGGGATTGTGGGAATCGTTTTCCAGACATCCCCACATTTCTCTATCGTCATGCCTCTGCTGAACCATCATTCGCAGATCAGCTGCCGGCTGCGGGGCACCTTGTATGCTGGCACCTTACGCTGGGAAGGCGATTCGCCACTTCATGCCGTGCTCGACGACATCCCCCGACATGCACAATTCCGCATAGGAGACGTTGTTGAAACAAGCGGTTATAGCGCTATCTTCCCTCCAGGTCTCTTCGTTGGCAGAGTGAAAAACATCTACAACAGCAACGACGGCTTGAGCTATAAACTTCAAATACAATTAGGCATTGATTTCAGTTGTCTTCAGGATGTCAGTGTGGTTGCACAGGAGTTCCGTCCTGAGATTTCTGAGCTGGAAGAAAAAGCTGACTCCATAAAAAACAAAGCAAGATGATAACGACCTTTCTTCAACGATTGCTTTGGATGATAGCCCTCGTGGTGCTGCAGATGGTGGTATTCAACTATATCCACCTGTTCGGTTATGCAACCCCTCTTCCCTTCATATACTTTCTCCTCCTGTTCCCTCAGGGCACTCAGCGCTGGGGAATTCTTCTCTGGGGATTCATCTGTGGGCTCCTTTGTGATATCACCACACTCACTCTGGGAGTAGGCGCAGCAACCATGACCTTCATCGCCTTTGTGCAGCCGCCATTGTTGCAACACATGGTATCTAAGGACGACCCAGAAGACCTGCAGCCAGGCATTGCTACAATGGGCTTCTGGTCCTATTTCCGCTACGCACTGGTGCTTACGATTCTCTTTGTGTCAACGTACTTTCTGCTACAGACCTTCAACTTTTTTCACCCCATAGACCTACTCATAGCAATGGTATCCAGTTGGGCACTCACCTTCCTCTTCTGCATACTATTCGAAGCCCTTCGATACAAGTTGCTGTAGCTTCGCTCCAATTATTCCACTCTCCGCCGATGGCAGACTACTCGCTGAACAACAGGAAATACGTTTTGGGTGCCTCCGTGGCTCTCATACTGCTCGTATACCTGATTCGGCTCTTCACGCTGCAACTGATGTCGGACGATTATAAGTTGCGCGCAGACTCTAACGCTTTCATTCGTAGAATCCAATATCCGGCACGAGGAGCTATCACTGACCGAAAAGGCAAGTTGCTGGTCTATAACCAACCTGCCTATGACATCATGGTGGTGATGAAAGAACAAGTGGGTGTAGATACGGTGCGCCTTTGTCGCAGCCTGGGTATTTCCAAGGAATGGTACACACAACGGATGCAAGAAATCAAGCAGACGAAAGGCTATTCCATGCACACGCAACAACTGTTTATGAGCCAGTTGTCCGCACGTGAATGTTCCAACTTCCAGGAGAAAATCTTCCACTTCCCAGGTTTCTATATCCAGAAGAGGAGTATCCGACAATATACGGGTCCTTATGCAGCTCATCTTCTGGGAGACGTCGGAGAAGTATCGCCTGCTGAAATAGAAGAGGACAAGTACTACAGACCTGGTGACTATATCGGAAAATTAGGCATCGAACGAAGCTACGAACAGCAGCTGCGCGGTATCAAAGGGTCCGAAATCCTGCTGCGAGACGTGCATGGCAGAATTAAAGGCCGTTATCAGAATGGCAAATTCGATGTAAAGCCCATACCTGGCAAAAACCTGACATTAAGCATAGACCTGGAACTCCAGAAACTGGGAGAACGATTGATGCAAGGCAAGCTTGGAAGTATAGTAGCCATTGAACCGTCAACGGGCGAGGTCCTTTGCATGGTCAATGCACCCAGCTACGACCCACGTACAATGGTTGGTCGACAGAGAGGCAAACGTCACAAGGAACTCTCTTCCGACCCCATGAAACCTCTGCTGAACCGTTCTATCATGGGCCTGTACCCACCAGGTTCTACCTTCAAGACCTCCCAGGCCCTGACATTCCTCCAAGAGGGCATTATCAAACCCGAAACACGATATCCCTGTTCCCACGGATTCCACTATAGAGGTCTGAAAGTTGGATGCCATGGTCACCCCTCTCCGTTACCTCTGGTACCCTCTATCGCCACATCATGTAACGGCTATTTCTGCTGGGGATTATACTACATGATGAGCAACCGGGCAAAATATCCAAGAGTACAGGATGCAATGACTACATGGAGAGACTATATGGTCAGCATGGGATTTGGATATAAGTTAGGCATAGACCTCCCAGGCGAAAAACGTGGTATGATTCCTAATGCCGAGTTCTATGACAAGGCCTATAGAGGTTCCTGGAACGGACTGACTATCATCTCCATAAGCATTGGCCAAGGCGAGGTGACGCTGACTCCGCTGCAAATTGCCAACCTCGGAGCAACAATAGCCAACCGAGGCTGGTATATCACTCCACACGTCGTCAAGAACATTCAGGACGACAATCTGGACACCTTATATCAAAAGCGCCACTACACCATGGTCTCGCCCGTACACTATGAGACCGTAGCAACAGGTATGCAACGTGCCGTGGAAGGAGGTACTTGTCGATCTGCGGCAAACAGTCAGTACATCGTATGCGGCAAGACAGGAACAGCGCAGAATCGTGGACATGACCACTCCGTATTCATGGGCTTTGCGCCTAAAGACAATCCGAAGATTGCCATCGCCGTATATGTTGAGAACGGCGGTTGGGGCGCAAACTACGGAGTCCCCCTCGGCGCGCTGATGATGGAACAATACATCAATGGAAAACTCTCCCCCGCCAGTGAGGAGAAGGCAGAAACGTTTGCCAACAAACATATAAATTATGGCGACTACGCGAGATAAAAGTAATAATGTCCTCAGCAATATTGATTGGGTGACCATCCTCCTGTACATAGCAATGTTAGCAATGGGATGGATGAGTATCTGTGGAGCTTGCTACGAATATGGCGAACCACAGGACCTCCTGTCCTTGGCTTCTCTTGGCACTCGAACAGGAATGCAATTGGTGTGGATTGGCAGTTCCATGGTTCTTGGAGTAGTCGTTCTGTTATTGGACGACCGATTATTCGAGACCTTTGCATATCTCATTTATGGGGTCCTGCTTATACTTCTCTTTGCCACCCCCTTCCTGGCACACGATATCAAAGGTTCTCTCTCATGGATAAAACTGGGGCCCTTCAGCCTGCAGCCGGCAGAATTTGCTAAATTTGCGACCTCCCTGGCTTTGGCTAAGTTTATGAGTGCTTATGGTTTCCAGCTGCAAGGCTCGTGGAAGAACCTCTTTGCCTGCATCGCATTGTTCTTGGTTCCTATGGGACTGATTGTTCTTCAGAAGGAAACGGGATCGGCACTCATCTATCTCAGTTTGTTTCTGATGCTCTATCGTGAAGGGATGCCTGGCAGCATACTATTTGTGGGTATTGCAGCTGTCACCTATGTCATCGTTGGTCTGCGGTTCTCTGAGCAACCCCTCTTCGACGGACTGATATCCCTGGGAGACCTACTGGTGGCGGTACTGATCATCATCTTCACCTTAGGCTTGTATCTGACCTACTGTAGCCCATCGGCCATTCAGGACTCGCAGTCCGCTGGACACCCGTCACCAGGCTCCCTGCACGGAATAAAGGTGCGGCGATCTTTTTACATCATATTGTTTGCCGTGGGTTCCTTAGGTCTGCACTTGTCTGCAAGTACCCTTGTGGACCACCTGGCTCCTCATCAGAAGAACCGTGTGTTCGTGCTCCTTGGGCTTCGCGACGATCCCAGTGGAGTAGGCTACAACCAGATACAGGCTAAAATTGCCATCGGGTCTGGCGGTCTGGCAGGGAAAGGATTTCTCAACGGAACACAGACAAAGCTCAAGTACGTGCCGGAACAAGAAACAGACTTTATCTTCTGCACCGTAGGTGAGGAAGAAGGTTTCATAGGCTCAGCCATCGTACTCGGATTGTTCCTGGCACTCTTACTCCGACTTATTCATATCTCTGAACGACAACCGACAGCTTTCGGAAGAGTCTATGGTTATTGTGTATTCTCAATCTTCACCTTTCATGTTGTCATCAACGTGGGTATGGTTCTGGGACTAATGCCAGTAATAGGCATCCCTCTGCCGTTCTTCAGCTATGGTGGTTCTTCGCTTTGGGGATTCACTTTCCTGCTGTTTATCCTCCTGAGAATAGATGCAGGAAGGGGCCGATTGCTGCACTAATACACCTATAATATATTAACATGATTCAAGACATCCAAATCCGAGTCACTCCAGAAGTGGCTGCCAACGAAGCGCGTATCCGGCAGGTTGCAGCAGACACAGCAGGCCTGAATGCAAGAAGTATTTCCGGCACCCGCGTCACACGTCGTAGTATCGATGCGCGCCAACGTCAGGTGATGGTAAACCTGACGGTACGTTGTTGGGTGGACGAACCCGTTAGCGAGGAAGCTTTCCAAAAGGTCGACTATCCGAATGTGGAAGGACGACCTCAGGTCATCGTCGTCGGAGCGGGACCTGGAGGGCTCTTTGCAGCTCTGAGGCTGATAGAACTGGGGTTGCGACCAATAGTGGTGGAACGTGGAAAGAATGTGCATGAACGGAAACGGGATATTGCACGCATTTCCCGGGAGCATCGCATTGATACCGAGAGCAACTACTCGTTTGGCGAGGGAGGAGCGGGTGCATACTCAGATGGGAAACTGTATACACGGTCAAAGAAAAGAGGTTCCGTAGAGAAAATACTGAATGTGTTCTGTCAGCATGGAGCACCAACGACCATTTTGGCAGATGGCCACCCTCACATTGGCACCGACCGCCTTCCGCGAGTCATAGAGAATATGCGCAACACCATCCTTCAATCTGGCGGTGAAGTACACTTCCAGACAAGTATGACAGACCTCCTGATGGAAGGCAACAAGGTAGTTGGGTGTTTGTGCCATAAAACATTGTCAGATGATGAAAAGGAGTTTATGGGCCCCGTTATCCTTGCCACAGGTCACTCCGCAAGGGACGTCTATCGCCTGTTGGCGGTCCGTGGCATAGAGATAGAAGCAAAAGGGATCGCGGTTGGGGTCCGCCTGGAACACCCCTCTGAGCTCATCGACAAGATTCAGTACCACAACAAATACGGTCGCGGTCGTTGGTTACCTGCTGCTGAATATACGTTTGTGCAACAAGTGCGCGACCGCGGCGTCTACTCTTTCTGTATGTGCCCAGGAGGCTTTGTAGTGCCCGCCGCCACAGCGCCCGATCAAGTCGTTGTCAATGGGATGAGTCCCAGCAACCGAGCAGGCAGATGGAGCAACTCCGGAATGGTCGTGGAGATTCGGCCAGAAGATTTGGAAGACGCAGGATTCAAGAGTCTGATAGACCACCCGGCTTATGCTGAACTTTCAGCTCTCTCCCCAGCCTTGCGTGTCATGGCTTTCCAAGAACAACTCGAGAACCTCTGTTGGCAGCAGGGAGGACGGCGGCAAACAGCTCCTGCCCAGCGAATGTCGGACTTCGTGAACAGACGCCTCTCCTATGACCTGCCCTCTTCGAGCTACACCCCAGGACTTATTTCATCACCCCTTCATTTCTGGTTGCCCACCTTCGTCAGCGAACGGTTGCAAGAAGGTTTCAAAGCCTTCGGCCGGAAGTCCCACGGCTTCCTCACGAATGAAGCAACGGTCATCGGGGTGGAGACACGCACCTCAGCACCCATACGCATTCTCAGAAACGGAGAGACCCTCCAACACATTCGGTTGGAAGGTCTCTATCCTTGTGGCGAAGGAGCCGGTTATGCTGGAGGTATCGTCAGCGCTGCTATCGATGGCGAACGCTGCGCGGAGGCTGTAGCTACTCTTCTCCCTCAGGAGCTTGGTCGATAAGTTCCATGAACTCATCCAACTTTGGAGTGATGATAATCTGAGTACGGCGATTGCGCTGACGTCCCAACTCGGTGTCATTAGTGGCGATAGGATTGTATTCACCACGGCTGCCTGCCGTCAGACGCTTAGGATCTACACCATAACGATTCTGCAGTTCCTGAACGACACTGGAAGCACGCAGGGCCGCAAGGTCCCAGTTGTTACGAATGTTCTCGCGTGTTATAGGCACATTGTCCGTGTTACCTTCGATGAGCACATCATAGTCTTTGTAGTCATTGATGATCTTAGCGATCTTAGACAAAGTCTGGGCTGCACGTTCGTTGATTTGATAGCTGCCGCTCTTGTACAACATGTTATCGGCAAGTGAGATATATACAACGCCTTTGAGCACCTGCACATCCACCTCGCTGAGTTCCTCACGGGAGAGCGAGCGCGTCAGGTTGTTCGTCAAGGTGATGTTCAGGCTGTCGCTGCGATCCTTTGCTTCCACCAGTTGCTTGATGAACTTATTGGATGCATTTATCTCGTCTACAAGCTTTGCAATGCTGATATTACCTTCGGCACTCTGCTGAAGACTCTTGTCCAAGGACGTCTGGAGGGTGGCATAAGATGCACGCAATTGCTCATTAGCACTCTTGGCTTCTGCCAGACGGTCTTCCAGACTCTTGATGGTTGCACGATTCTCGGCCAAGGTCACGCGAGCGGCCTGCAGGTCGTCCTGAGACTGGCGGTATTGGTCCTGGAGCGTTGCGTAGGTGTTCTGAAGTTCCGTATACTTCTTCTTGCTGGCGCAGGAGGTTAACATCAAACCCGCTGCGAGAATAATGAATAACTTTTTCATAATGTTTTGCTTTATAAGGGTTAATTCTTTTGTCGCGTAAAAAAACCGCTATGTCGGAGAAAGCGTTGACTTGCAGAGTCCTTTTTACACTGCAAAGGAAGGCTTTTCCGATGAGCCTGCCAAAAAATTCTACCTTATTTATATTAAATGTAGTTAAATACAAGGGAATTGTTAATCAAATTCACTTATTTTCACTACCTTTGACGCCAAAACAACACATATACTATGTCTATGCATAGACTTTTCATCGCGCTTACAGTTGCACTATCCGCTCTCCTGACGACCTCAAACAGCTTGTTTGCTGAAGATCTCATCAGCCTTTCGCAAGCAGAAGTCAATAACCTGTATAGAACCAAATCCCGTGGCATTGTGGGTGTGCACGATCCGTCTGTCGTACACGCCTCAGGCAAGAC
>JAILFY010000196.1 GCA_024697285.1 Bacteroidaceae bacterium | reverse complement strand
TTGTTGGGATTGGAGTAGATGATGGCGCAGATGTTGCCTTTCTCGAGATAGCTCTCAATCTTCGGACCGAGCTTCTCGCCACGGAAGTCGTAGACGTCGAACGTCTCGTACTTCACGCCCTGCACCTGCAGCTGCATCTTCTGAACGGGGAAGCCGGGGTCTATGAAGAGAACGGTGTCTTTTCTCTTGTCGGCCTGCGAACAGGTGAGGAACGAGGCGAAGGTGCCCTGCATGGAGCCCGTCACGGGTACGCAGCACTCGGCAGCGACGTCCAGTCCGATGAAGGCCTTGACGAAGCGTGACGCCTCCTGCTTCAGCACGGGAGCACCCTGAATGTCGGGGTACGAATGGGCGATGCCTCCCTGAAGGGCTTTCACCTGTGCATCGACACCCACCTGTGCGGCGGGCAGTCCGGGGATGCCCATCTCCATCTTTATGAACTCCACCCCGCTCTCTTTCTCCGCCATCGCCGCCACCTGCTTCACCTCGCGGATGGTGGCCTTGGCGAAGTCCTGGATGCCGAGGTTGGAGATGAGGGTGTCGATGATGGAGCGAGAGATGGGGGAGGTGGAAGAGGAGGAATTTGAGTGGTTGGTATTCATTGGGGGGGGTGTTGAGAAAAATAAAAAGAAAGTGGATGTTGTGGTGGGGGGAGAGAGAGACTTAATAGATTTAATAGACTTAATAGACTTAATAGAGTCTATAGAGTCTATAGAGTCTATAGCTTCTATCCCTTCTATAGCTTCTATCCCTTCTATTCCCCCTTATCCCTTCCAATCTCCAGCGCCCTGATATTCGCCTCCACGACCTCCTCGCCCTTGCGGGCGAAGACCCTTCGGATGGCGGCCTCGAGCTTGTCGTGGTCGATGCCGAGGGCCTGCTGGGCGGCACCCAGGAGGATGACGTTGGCGGAGCGGGGAACGGAGTTGTCCTTGGCCAGCTGCTCGATGTCGATGCAGACGACATGGGGGATCTTTGCGAGCTCGGCCTCTACGGCCTCGATGTCCGGGTAGTTGGGGATGTTCTTGAAGGGCACGCTGGAGGTGATGACCCATCCCTCCGGGGAGAGATAAGGCACGTAGCGCAGGGCCTCCATGGGCTCCATGGAGATGATGACGTCTGCGGCACCACGGGGGATGAGGTCGCTGGCGATGGGCTGGCTGCTGATGCGCAGGTTCGACTGCACGTCGCCGCCGCGCTGGCTCATTCCGTGGACCTCCGCCTGCTTGATATATAGGTTCTCATTCATGGCTGCTTCGCCGATGATGGTGGCGATGGAGAGGATGCCTTGTCCCCCCACGCCACAGAGGATGATGTCTTTTTTCATTTCTTTCTTTCTTTTGCATGCCTCTTAAACGTCTGTATGCACTCTCTTCTGGGGATGATGACGCTGACGCCGTGGTAGTTTATTTCCTGGCGGAGGAGGCGGGTGATGTCGGGCATGTTCTTGGGCAGGGGCACCACGACATGCAGGTGCTCCTCGGCCACGCCCAGTCCGCGGCAGATGGCCTCGAACTTGTTGGTGCCGGCGGAGTCCTGACCGCCCGTCATGGCTGTGGTGAGGTTGTCGGAGATGACGACGGTGATGTCGGCATTCTCGTTGATGGCATCCAGCAGACCCGTCATGCCGGAGTGGGTGAAGGTGCTGTCGCCGATGATGGCCACTGCGGGCCACTGACCGGCGTCGGCGGCACCCTTGGCCATGGTGATGCTGGCACCCATGTCCACGCAGGAGTGGATGGCCTTGTAGGGCGGGAGGAATCCCAGGGTGTAGCAACCGATGTCGCCGAAGACGCGCGGGTTGTCGAACTCCTGCAGCACCTCGTTGAGGGCGGAGTAGACATCGCGGTGGCCGCAGCCCTGGCAGAGGGCTGGCGGGCGCGCTGCCACGACCTCCGGCATCGCGCGCTGAGGCGTCTGCAGACCCAGAGCGGCCCCCACGCTGTCGGGCGTCAGTTCGCCCGTGCGGGGCAGCTGTCCCGTGAGTCGTCCGAGGATGTTATGGCTCTCGAAGACGCCGCGCACCTGCTCCTCGATGAAGGGCTGTCCCTCCTCCACCACCAGCACCTGCTGGCACTCGTCGAGGAGGCGGCGCACCAGCACCTTGGGCAGCGGATACTGCGACACCTTCAGCAGGGGGAAGGGTCGCGGGGCCGGACAGCACTCGTTGACGTAGTTGTAGGCGATGCCGCTGGCGATGATGCCGAGCTGATATTTCTGTCCGCAGGGCTGCGGAGCGGCGGCCGCCTCGTACCTATTATATATAGAAGCCTGTGCGTCGGCCTCCAGCGCGGCCTGCTGTGCCGTGACCTTGTCGTTGCGCCGGCGCGCGTTGGCCGGCAGCAGCACCCAGTTGGCCGCCACCGAGTTGTAGTTCAGCTCGTTCTGCGGTCTGGGCTCCTCGGCCACCTCCACCACGGCGCGTGAGTGGGCCATGCGTGTGGTCACTCGCATCAGCACCGGCAGACACTGCTGCTCGGAGTAGTCGAAGGCGGCGGCCATCATGTCGTAGGCCTCCTGCTGCGACGCGGGTTCGAAGGTGGGAATCATGGCGAACTTGCCGTAGAAGCGGGAGTCCTGTTCGTCCTGGCTCGAGTGCATGGAGGGGTCGTCGGCCACCAGCACCACCACGCCTCCGTTGACGCCCGTCATGGCGCTGTTGACGAAGGGGTCGGCACACACGTTCAGTCCTACGTGTTTCATGCACACCAGGGCACGTTTGCCCATGTAGGACATGCCCAGGGCGGCCTCCATGGCCGTCTTCTCGTTGGTGCACCAGCGCGAATGCAGTCCGCGTTCGCGGGCGGTGGCATTCCCCTGGATATACTCCGTGATCTCCGTGGAAGGCGTGCCGGGATAGGCATAGACGCCGGAGAGACCCGCGTCGATGGCTCCTTGTGCTATCGCCTCGTCACCTAAAAGTAGTTTCTTCATTGGGTTTGTATATAGCTATATATATTTTGAGTGATCTCTCTCTCTCTTCGGAAGTCCCCGGCGCCTACCAGGGGCGCCGCTTGCCCTCCTTGTCGAGCAGTGCGAAGGGGTCGGCATCTGCCAGCACGGGGAATTTCTGGCTGTAGTGGTCCAGGAACTCCTTGTCGATGATGGCGGAGGCGGCCCATTCCGTCTTGTCCGGACAGTCGGCCATGGTGTCGCCATAGGGGTGGATGATGGCCGAGCGGCCGTAGTACTCGCATTTCTGGTCGGTGCCGATGCGGTTGCAGGCCATCACGTAGCACTGGTTCTCTATGGCCCTGGCGCGGATGAGGGTGCGCCATGCCGTGTCGCGGCTGATGGGGAAGTTGGCGCTGTAGAGGATGCAGTCGTAGTCGCCCAGGCTGCGCGCCCAGAGCGGGTAGCGCAGGTCGTAGCACACCTGCAGCAGGAATCTGATGCCGCGGAAGGTCACCACCACGCGGTGCTCGCCGCGAGAGTAGCGGTCCGCCTCGCCGCCGTAGGCGAAGAGGTGGCGCTTGTCGTAGGTGACGACCTCGCCGTCGGGTCTCACGAAATGCAGGCGGTTGAAGAATCGGCCGTCGTCCTCCGTGGCGATGCTCCCCACCACGGCGGCATCCAGCTCGCTCGCCTTCTGCTTCATCCACTGCAGGATCATCGGTTGGGCGTCCACGATGTCCTCGGGGGTGTTGTCCAGCCCGGTGGCAAACATCTCGGGCAGCAACAGCAGGTCCGTGGGAGGTATTTTGCTTATCAGTTCGTCCAGGTGCACCAGGTTCTCTGCCGGTCGGCACCATTGAATATCGTGTTGTAGTATGGTTCCTTTCATACCTTTGTGTCAGTTGCGCGAGCCTTCCGGCTTGCAATTTGGCTGCAAATGTACGACTTTTCTTTCACTTTTCACCTATTTTCCCCATTTATTTCAACCGAAACGCGACAAAGCCCCTCTTTTCGCTTATAAAAATAAAAAAATAAAACAATTAAACAATGAGACAATTGTCAAAAGTGCGGGGGCGAAGGATGGTCCGGAGGCGGCCGGAAGTTGCCGGAAGGCTACCGGAAGCTACCGGAGGCTACCGGAAGCTACCGGAGGCTACCGAAAACTACCGGAAGCTACCGGAATTAACAAATTAACAATTAACAATTAACAAAATTGTTTTTCGCATTCACCTATGAAATAATTGCCATGTGGCGATAACCGGGGAGGGGTGTTCACAGCAGGAATACCCCTCCCGCAGACTCCTGCAAGATGCGGGAAAGATGGGGAAAAGACCGAGCAGGCAACGAGACTGATTTCCGCCGATTCTCTCTTCCTGAAGAAAAAAATCGTGATTTAGGGGCACGGAGTGCATATTTTTATTTATCTTTGCAGCCGAAACAACGACACCAGAATGGAAAGCCCCATAACAATACTACAACGACAACGAGCCCTGCTGCAGACGGAATATGCCTACGAGAAAGAGGAGTTCCAGCGACTCACCGAAGCCACGGGCGTGCAACGCAAGGTGGAACGCGGCATGGCGTGGTTCCCACTGACCATGGGACGCGCCTACCACAACTCCCTCGACCAGTTTGTGGTGGAGGTCTGCCGGACGGCCACGGAGCCGGCGGCCGCGGGAGGCGCCGACGGCGAGCTCTCGCTCTTCGAGCCCGGCAAGCCCGTATGCTTCTTCAGCGAAGACGCCTCGGGCGACCGCCACGGCACCGGCGGGCTGCTGCACTACTATAAGTTCGTGGCGCAGGTGAGCTACGTGGAGGACGACCGCATGGTCATCGCCCTGCCCTCGCCCGAGGCACTGGAGCAGCTGCGAGGAGCCTACAGGCTGGGCGTGCAGCTCTACCTCGACGAGCAGACCTACCGCCTCATGTTCGAGGCCCTGGACGACGTCATACACGCCAAGACGGGCCGGCTGGCGGAGCTGCGAGAGATGTTCCACTCCACGCTGCCCGTGGGCAAGTTCACCTTCGCGCCCGTACGCTTCCCCTGGCTCAACACCAGTCAGCAGGCGGCGGTGAACGAGGTGCTGTGGGCCAAGGACGTGGCGGTGGTCCACGGACCGCCGGGAACGGGCAAGACGACGACGCTCGTAGAGGCCATCTACGAGACACTGAGGCGGGAGAACCAGGTGATGGTCTGCGCGCAGTCCAACATGGCCGTGGACTGGATAGCGGAGAAGCTGGTGGACCGCGGAGTGAGCGTGCTGCGCATAGGCAACCCCACGCGGGTGACCGACAAGATGCTGGGCTTCACCTACGAGCGCCGCTTCGAGGCACACCCCGCCTACCAGGAGCTCTGGGCCGTGAGGCGCGCCATCCGGCAACTCTACGACAGCGCCAGCGGCAACCGAGAGAGTCGCCACCAGAAGATCTCCAGACTGAAGGACCGAGCCACCGACCTGGAATACACCATCAACCAGGCGCTGTTCGCCGACGCGAAGGTCATAGCCTGCACCCTGGCGGGCTCCGCCAACCGGTTGCTCACGGGCATGAAGTTCGGCACACTCTTCATCGACGAGGCCGCACAGGCACTGGAGGCCGCCTGCTGGATTGCCATCCGCAAGGCTCACCGAGTGGTGCTGGCGGGAGACCACCGGCAGTTGCCGCCCACCATAAAATCCCCAGAGGCCATGAAGGGCGGACTGGACCGCACGCTGATGCAATATATCGTGGAGCAGAAGCCCCAGGCGGTGTCGCTGCTCAGGGTGCAGTACCGGATGTGCGACGCCATCATGCAGTTTCCCAACCGCGAGTTCTACCACGGACTGCTGCAGAGCGCACCGGAGGTGAAGTACCGCGGCATCCTGGACTGGGACACGGCCGTGGAGTGGATAGACACCAACCCGGAGCAGATAGCGCGGATGGCCGAGGGCAACGAGCGGCTGCAACAGCTGCTGGCTGTAGGACGGCAGAAGGGGGCCGCGAAGACTCCACCGGACATCCGCGAGGGTGAACAGGGCGGCGGAGCGCGCTCCAGGGCCAACCCGCTGGAGGCGCTGCTGACGACGGAGAGCCTGCGCCGATACTTCGAGAAGATAGGCAAGGAGAGGCTGCTGGAGGAGCGAGTGGACGTGGGCATCATTTCGCCCTACAAGGGGCAGGTGAGGCTGCTGCGGCGGCTGCTGCGCGAGGACCGCTACTGGAAGCCCTTCCGCTCGCTGATCAGCGTGAACACCGTAGACGGCTTCCAAGGGCAGGAGCGCGACGTCATCGTCATCAGCCTCGTGCGAAGCAACGAGGAGGGCGACATCGGATTCCTGAGGGACCTGCGCCGCATGAACGTGGCCATCACCAGAGCCCGCATGAAACTCATCATCCTCGGAGACAGGGACACCATCTGCCGCATGCCTTTCTACAAACGCCTGGCGGAATACATCGACGAGACCTACTGACACACACACACACCTCACACACACCTCACCATGACCCCACAAACACCCCTGCTACAGGCACGAAGTATGCTCAGATGGATGCTGGCGCTGGCGATGGTGCCCGCCACCGGATGGGCACAGGACGAGCCGCGGGAGGAGGTGACGATGCAGCAGTCGAGGATGGGCTACGGATGGGCCGACGACGAGGAGGACTGGGAGGAAATCCTCTATGGAACCGGAGGGGACGAGGACTACGAGGCAACGTGGGAGGCGCTGATGCAGGAGCTGGCGGAGAGGGCTGCTGAGAGCGCAGGAGAGATGCCGACGGAGGAGCAGCAGGAGTGGCTGGAGGAACTGCACCAACACCCCATGGACATCAATGCTGCCGAGCGCTACGAACTGCTGGAACTGCCCTTCCTGAGCGAGGAGGCGGTGGAACTCATCCTGCACTACATAGAGGTCAACGGCCCCCTGCGCTCGATGGGCGAGCTGGAACTGATCCACGGCATCACACAGCGCGAAAGGGCGTGGCTGAGGGCCACGGCAAGGGTGGTGCCGATGGCGAAGAAGGACGACGGCGAGGAGGGCGGGAAGGACGAGGAACAGGGATGGTGGGGCAGCGCAGAGAGGGAGGCTACCCTGCGAACGGACATACCCCTGTACAACCGACAGGGATGGCCCTGGAACCGCGGAATGGCCCACAGGATGAAGGTCAACTGGCGACAGGGACTGCACGCCGAGGCGGGACTGCGGGCAGAGAACGACGCGGGAGAGAGGATGTTCTGCAGGCAGACTCCGCTGTGGGACGCCCAGGGAGGACATCTGATGATGAAGAAGATGGGAGCCGTGAGGAGGGCGATAGTGGGCGACTACAAGGCGGGATTCGGCGAGGGACTGGTGATGAACAACGGACTGCAGCTGGGGAAGGTGACGACGGGCCACTGGCGCACCGGCAACAGCATCAGACCCCACAGCTCCAGCGACGAGGTGAACTTCCTGAGGGGAGCCGCCATCTCGCTGCAGACGGGCCCGAGGTGGCAACTGACGGCCCTGTACTCCTACAGACGACTGGACGCCACTCTGGACAGCAACAACTGCGTCAGCACCATCAGCACCTCGGGCTACCACCGCACGCAGAGCGAGCTGGCGAAGAGAGGGGCCCTGGGGAGCCACACGGCCGCCGTGAACGCCCAGTGGACTACACTCACGTGGCGACTGGGGGCCACCGCAACCTATCAGCACTACGACCACCAGTTCCGGCAGGGAACGACAGCCTACCGGCAGATCTACCCCAGGGGCTACAGCTTCGGGGCGGCGGGAGTGAACTACGGATACGTCTCGCCCCGGCTGCAGGCGCGCGGCGAAGTGGCCTTCTCTTCCTCCATCAGAGGAGGAGAACAGGCAACACCCATGGCCATGGCGGCGCTGCAGAAGGCCGCGTGGAGGTTCTCCACCAACACCCAGCTGACCCTCATCCAGCGCTTCTACGGGAAGCACTACTACGCCCCCTACGCCTCGGCCTACGGCGAGAACAGCCGCGTGCAGAACGAGAGCGGACTGAGCCTGCAGATGGACGTGGGGCGCGTGGGGCCCATGGGCATCACGGCATTCGTGGATGCCTTCTACTCGCCCTGGCCGCGATACACCATGAGCCGCTCCTCCACCGGCTGGGAGGCGATGCTGCAGACGACCACGCACCCGGCCGGAAGACACTCGCTGCTGCTCGTACGCTACAGCGTGAAGAGCAAGGAACAGAGCGACCGCCGACACCTGAGCCACCGACTCCGCATCTCATACTCCAAGCCGATGAGCGCCCGGTGGAAAGCACAGCTGGCCGCGTTCGTGCACCACTATGTGCTGCCGGAGAAGAGGGGCGGGGGAGAAGTGGAGAGTGCTGAGGGGATGGCTGCCGCTGAGGAGGCGGGTGCTGAGGGGATGGCTGTGAAGGCGGGTGTCCCGGGGATGGCTGCCGCTGAGGAGGCGGATGCCGCGGGGATGGCTGTGAAGGCGGGCGCTGAGGGGGTAGAAGAGGAGGTGGATGCCGCCGGGATGGAAGTGGCACCCAGAGAGACCTCCACGGGAATTGCCGTGGCGCCCAGGCTTGACTACACGTCGGCCAACGCACGCCTGCGCCTCTCGCTGATGGCCACCCTGTTCCTCACCGCAGACTACAACAGCAGGATATACCTCTACGAGCCCGTGGTGATGCAGTCCTTCGGGATGCAGATGCTGTATGGAAGAGGCCAGCGGATGGCGGCCACAATGAGGTGGAGGAGCGCCAACAGAAAATGGAACCTCCAGCTGAAAGCCGGCATCACCCACTACTCCGACCGCTCTGCCATCTCCTCCGGCATCACCCTCATCCGCTCGCCCTGGAAGGCCGACTGCCAGCTGCTGATGAATGTGAGGCTGTAGAAGGGGGGAGGAGGAGACCATAATCAGGGATGGAGTGAATCGGTATGCACCCGCTGTAAAACTCCCGCCCCCGACAGAGGCAGAAAACGCCCAGCGGGAGCATCCCGACTGCTGTGGCGTGAGGAATCGGGGGATGGCCGTTTTTCATATTTCCCCTACACCTTATAATAAATAGGTGTCTGCGCCCACCGATTCCGAGCCTCCAGGAATAGCAAAATGACGACCCTAAAATGACTTTTTGCCGAAAATCGGGGGGCCACTCGTATATTTATAGCAAGAAAAAAGGTGCAATGAATATTTTTTCCTATATTTGCGGCTGAAATCAGTTTCGGAAGTATCTACTGAACGCAAGAATCGTATGACCATCGCTATCCTATTCAAACTTCTGGGCTCCCTGGCTCTGCTCATCTACGGCATGAAGATGATGAGCGAGGCGCTGCAGAAACTGGCCGGACCAAGCCTGCGACATGTGCTGGGGGCCATGACCACCAACCGCTTCACGGGCATCCTCACTGGTATCATCGTAACGGCTGCCGTGCAGTCGTCCACCGCCACCACGGTCATGACGGTGTCCTTCGTCAACGCCTCTCTGCTGACGCTCTCTCAGGCCATCTCCGTGATCATGGGTGCCAACATCGGCACTACGCTTACGGCCTGGATCATGACGCTGGCCATGGCCGACGGCGGCGGAGGGGTGAGCTTCAGCGTCACCGACCTGGTATTCCCCAGCTTCGTGGTGGCCATGTTCCTCATCTACAAGAAACGCCACCGCATCGTGGGCGACTTCATCTTCGGCATCGCCTTCCTCTTCCTGGGACTGGGCACGCTGAGGCAGACGGGAGTGGACATGCATCTGGGCGAGAACCCGGCAGTGCTGGACTTCTTCGCATCCTTCGACCCGCAGAGCTTCACCACCACGCTGATCTTCCTGCTGCTGGGAGGCATACTGACCATGTGCGTGCAGTCGTCGGCGGCCGTGATGGCCATCACCATGATCCTCTGCTCCAGCGGAGCACTGCCTATCTATCAGGGTATCGCACTGGTCATGGGCGAGAACATAGGCACCACGGTGACCTCTAACCTGGCGGCGCTCTCGGCCTCCACACAGGCCCGCCGAGCCGCCTTCGCACACATGTTCTTCAACCTCTTCGGAGTGGCGTGGATGCTGCTCGTCTTCCACATGTTCATCGACGCCGTGTGCGGGCTGGTGGGCTACGACGTGACGATGACCAAGGAGATCGCCGGACAGGAGGCTTTCATGGCCAATGCGGCCAAACTCAGCGTGGTGCTCGCCACCTTCCACACCTGCTTCAACGTCACCAACACCTTCATCCTCGTATGGTTCGTGCCGCAGATAGAACGCATCGTCTGCTACGTCATCCCCGACAAGAAACGCAGCAGCAAGGGCAGCAGCGAGGGCGCATCACACCTGCAGTTCATAGAGGGAGGTCTCATGGCCACACCGGAAATCTCCGTGCTGCAGGCGCAGAAGGAGGTCACACACTTCGCAGAACGCATGCAGAGGATGTTCGGAATGGTGGTCAGCCTGGTGGACGAGACGGACAAGAAGGAGATTCAGCGACTGATGGAAAAGGTGGCACAGGACGAGGAACTGTCCGACAACATGGAACTGGAGATCGCGGCCTACCTGGAGCAGGTGAGCAACGACCACCTCTCCGACGACACCAAGGGAAAGATAAGGAGCATGCTCCGACAAATAAGCGAGCTGGAGAGCATAGGCGACGCCTGCTACAACGTCAGCAGGGCGCTGAACCGGAAGAGGGAAGGACGAGAGGAGTTCACACCCGAACAGACGGAACACCTCCACGAGATGCTGCGCCTGGTAAACGAGGGCATGGCCAGGATGATAACCATCGTGGCTGGCAGGCGAGAAGACCTCTCCATAGACCTCTCCAGGGACATAGAAAGGGATATCAACGAGCTGCGTAATACACTCAAGGCCAAGAATATACAGGACGTGAACGCACATCTCTACTCCTATGCGCTGGGAACGCTCTACGTGGACATCATCAGCAGCCTGGAGAAGATGGGCGACTACATCATGAATGTCGTGGAGGCCCGACTGAACAGCTCCTTCACCTAATAGCGCGAGGGGCGGACAGAAGTGATGGCAGCAGCAAAGAATTTCCTGCGGTGGTGGACCGGCACCAGCCTCGTGGCACGCATCTTCTGCGGCCTGCTCCTGGGGGTGGTGCTCGGGTTGGCAGCGCCCTCGTGGACGGGCATCAGCATCCTCGGATTCGTATTCGTGAGTGCCCTGAAGGCCATAGCGCCGGTGCTGGTGGCAGTGCTGGTGGCGGCCAGTATAGCGCGAGCCGGAGGAGGTCTGGGACCGCGCTTCCGCAACGTGGTGATGCTCTACCTCTGCAGCACAGCCATGGCGGCCTTGTGTGCCGTATGCGGCAGTTTCCTCTTCCCGCTGACGCTGCCCCTGGGAGGGGTGGCAGAGGGGGCCGCGCCGGGGTCGCTGACGGATGTCTTCACCAACCTGCTCACGAACATGGTCCACAACCCCATCCTCTCCGTGTCGCAGGCCAACTACATCGGCATCCTCTTCTGGTCCATACTGGTGGGACTGGCGCTGAAGATGAGGGCCAGCGAGGCCACCATAGAGGTGGTGCACGACTTCGCGGAGGTCATCACGCAGACCGTGAAATGGGTGATTCAGATGGCGCCCTTCGGCATCTTCGGACTCGTGTTCAACTCCGTGGCAGAGAGCGGGTTGGAGGTCTTCACCACCTACGGACAACTGGTGCTCCTGCTCGTGGGATGCATGCTCACCAGTGCCCTGATCATCAACCCCCTGATAGCCTTCGTAGTGCTGCGGCGCAACCCCTATCCCCTGCTCTTCACGTGCCTGAAGGAGAGCGGCCTGCAGGCCTTCTTCACTCGTTCGTCTGCAGCTAATATCCCCATCAACATGGGCCTGTGCCGCAAGTTGGGGCTGAACGAGGATTTCTATTCGGTGAGCATCCCCTTGGGTGCCACCATCAACATGAATGCGGCGGCGGTGACCATCACGGTGATGACGCTGGCAGTGGCCCACAC
>JAILFY010000157.1 GCA_024697285.1 Bacteroidaceae bacterium | reverse complement strand
TAATGTTCATAAATCAGGTACGTATAATGTTCATGAATCAGGTACGTATAATGTTCATGACTTTTTCTCATAAATAATGTTCAAGAATATTTATGGTTAATTATATGTCCCTCATTCATGGACATTCGTGTGAAAAAGGATGATTCATGGATATTCGTGTGAAAAAGGATGATTCATGGACATTCGCGTGAAAAAGGATGATTCATGGATATTCGTGTGAAAAAAGATGATTCACGGATATTCGTGTGAAAAAGGATGATTCATGGACATTCGCGTGAAAAAGGATGATTCATGGACTTGGGAATCGCAATCATCCCCTGCCTTGTCGGCGTGACAAAGCAGGGGATGATTCATCTGAAAGCCAATAAGCTTAATAGGTCACCACAGGAGGAAGTTCCTGAGCTTGGGCAATCATCTTGACGACTTCTTTCAGGGCAGGTACCCTGCGAACAAGATGTTTCTGCTCATTCGTCTCCTCCAATTTCGGCTGAAGGTTAGCAGCCACACGGTGGCGCAACTCCTTGACAGTGTCCACACCTGCTGCTTCGAGCAACTCGGCGAACTGGGGGCCGATACCCTTGATACGGAAGAGATCAGCATGGTTTGTCCATCGGAGAATGAGTTTGTCACTGATTCCGGTCTCTGCGGCCAGTTCCGCACGACCCTTGGGGGTTGCACATTTTTCCAACAAGTCAGACACCTTGACAATGCCGACAGCTGTCAGCTTCTCAGCATATACATCGCCCACGCCTTCAATTTCCACAATTTTGTAAGCCATTGTACTTAGGTTTTGAGGGGTTAAAAAATAATTATTTAAGTTAGTTCACGTCGCAAAGATAACCATTTTATAAATAAAGACAAGGGAAAAAGGACTTTTTTCAACCAAAAAGTGCAAAAAGAACTCCTTCTTTAAACAAGTTATGAGAAAAATGTGTAATTTTGTGCCGATAAAATGAAAAAAATTTAGCAACCCCAAACAATGAAGCGATTAACCCTGTTATTTCTTGCGGTGTGCGTTCTCCTGCCCGCCAATGCAGTTAAGAAGTCCAAAGCGCCCCATTCGGGCTATCCCATCTCTCAAGTACCATTCACGAGCGTCAAGGTCACTGACTCCTTCTGGGGTCAACGCCTGCAGGCCAGTAGGGACGTAACGATTCCCTTGGCTTTCTCCAAATGCGAGGAAACCGGTCGCTACACCAATTTCTCCAACGCTGCCGCACACATGAAAGACCCCTCCAAGGTGTTCAAGGTCAGCGGTTACTCGTTTGATGACACCGACCCCTACAAGACCATCGAAGGGGCCTCCTACCTCCTGCAGACCTACCCCGACAAGCGTCTGAAGGCCTACATGGATTCCGTCATCGAGGTCATTGCATCTGCTCAGGAGCCCGACGGCTATCTCTACACTGCACGCACCCAGAACCCTGCTCACCCTCACGAATGGGCTGGCGAGAGCCGATGGGTGAAAGAAGAGGACCTCAGCCACGAGCTCTATAATTTAGGTCACATGGTGGAAGGAGCCATCGCACACTACCAAGCCACAGGCTCCCGCAGATTCCTCGATATCGCCATCCGATATGCAGATTGCGTTTGCCGCGAAGTGGGCCCCAACCCGGGTCAGGCATGTGTGGTGCCCGGACACCAAATTGCAGAAATGGCGCTGGCCAAGCTCTATCTGGTCACAGGCGAGAAGAAATACCTCGACGAAGCCAAGTTCCTGCTTGACTACCGCGGAAAGACCACTATCGTTCATGACTACTCCCAGGCACACAAACCCGTGGTGGAACAGGACGAAGCCGTGGGACACGCTGTTCGTGCGGCCTACATGTATGCTGGTATGGCTGACGTGGCGGCTCTGACGGGCGACGAGAGCTATATCCATGCTATCGATGCCATCTGGGACAACATCGTCACCAAGAAACTCTATATCACAGGCGGCATCGGCGCCACCAGCAGCGGCGAGGCCTTTGGGCGCAACTACCAGTTGCCGAATATGAGCGCCTACTGCGAGACCTGTGCCGCCATCGGCAATGTTTATGTCAACCATCGTCTGTTCCTGCTTCACGGCCTCTCGAAGTACTACGATGTACTGGAACGTACTTTGTACAACGGCCTCATCAGTGGTGTGTCGCTTGATGGAGGTAGTTTCTTCTACCCCAACCCCCTTGCTTCCATGGGTCAGCACCAGCGTCAGGCCTGGTTCGGCTGCGCTTGCTGTCCGAGCAACATCTGTCGCTTCATCCCCTCTCTGCCCGGCTACGTCTATGCCGTGAAGGATCGCAATGTCTATGTCAACCTATTCCTTTCTAATAATAGTAGCCTGTCTGTGGATGGCAAGGCAGTGCAGATAAGCCAGCAGACGGAATACCCGTGGAAGGGCGATATCACGATAGGCGTTGACAAGAATGCCGCTGGCAACTTCTCGATGAAGATTCGTATTCCTGGTTGGGTGCGCGGAAACGTGGTGCCCAGCGACCTCTACCGCTATACCGACGGCAAGCGGCTGTCGTACAACGTCACCGTCAATGGCGAGGCATGCGGCGAACTTACAGAAGACGGCTACTACACCATCAGCCGGAAATGGAAACGCGGCGACCGCGTGCTCGTTCATTTCGACATGGAAGCACGCACCGTTCGCGCTCATCATCAAGTCCAGGACGACAGGGGGATGGTAAGCATAGAACGCGGACCCATTGTCTATTGTGCAGAACATCCCGACAACAATTTCGACATCGCCGGTGTGCTCGTCAGCCAGGAGCCTACCTTCCAGCTGGGCCAAAAGACCATCGCCAACACGATGGTTCAGACGCTGGTCACCGAAGCCCAGACGCTGAACTTCGACAAACAAGGGAAACTGGTTGTGGACAATGTAGCCCTGACCCTTATCCCCTACTACGCCTGGTGTCATCGCGGAAGTGGGAAGATGCAAGTCTGGTTGGCCCAGGATCTCAACGCCACCACTCCGGCCCTGCCGGCAACACTGGCTTCCGAGAGCAAGATAGAGACATCTTCCCGGATGCCTTCATTCAGCAGCCTCAACGACCGTCTCGTTCCTCGGAACGCTGCCGACCGCTCCGTTCCCTACACCCACTGGTGGCCCAAAGAGGGAACAACGGAATGGATAACCTATACCTTCCCCGCTGCTGCCACTGTGCAGTCGTCCACCATCTATTGGTACGACGACCAGCCGTGGCAAGGCTGCAAGGTTCCTGAGAGCTGGAGTCTCTACTACAAGGACAACGCAGGTCAGTGGCAAGCAGTACAGAACCCCGATGGTTATCCCATAGAGAAAGGCGTTCCCTGCACCGTTAACTTTGAGCCCGTAGAGACCACTGCTCTGAAACTCGAGGTGAAGATGTACAAGGAGAAATCTGCCGGCATCTTCGAATGGTCTGTGAAATAACACCCGCGGAAAGAACCTTAAATGTTACTGAAGTTTCGAAAACTCAGTTTCATCCGTTTAAACCGCGAGCCCCGCTCACCCCTAAACCCCTTAAACCGCAGCCAACGGCTGCACCTTAAACTCTTATTAACCACAAATGAAACGTATTTTCGTTACATTAGTTTTGGCCCTGGCACTGCTGCCCTCCATCAATGCCCGATATTTAGTGGTAACCCTGTATCAGGGCCAGCGCATAGCCTTCGACATCGAGGAGCAGAATGTGCAAATGACCCATAACGACAAGCAATTGTTCTTCAATGGGTATGCCATTACCAGATCCCGCATCAAGGAACTGCGCATCTTCACCAATCTTCCTGATGGTGCCACTTACGTAAACGTGGACACCCCTCTGGCAGCCGACGCCAAGCCAGCAGTCATCTACGACCTCAGCGGCCGCCGCGTCACGGACCTGAAGCCCGGTTTCTATATCATCAACAATAAAAAAGTAGTCATCCGATGAAGGTAAAGATTATTGCCACAGCAGTCCTGCTGGGCACTTGCGTTCACACGAACGCTCAGGAAAACACATTCTGGATTCCTTCGGAGGACCGTTCCCAAGCCGCCACAACCCTCAGCTTCGATGAGGCAGACAGCATAGTCTTCCGCAACAACAGAGTCCAGGTTTACGCCAATGGCAAATCACAGATGTGGCTCTACAGCCGCACCCTCGGTTATTCTTCAGCAGCGGACTCCAGCGTGGCCTTCTATGTAGGCGAGCCGGAACGCGCCATCTGGAAGCCAACGACATCCGACAACAACTACAACAACGACTACAACGACCCCGAATCTCAGTGGAGCTACAAGAACTCCAAAGAGAGCAAGCACTTCATCTGCTTCTGGGACAAACGCTTCGGCGACGACCCCAATGCCAGCAGCGTACCTGCCAACCTGCGTGTGGACGTAGATGATATGCTGGAGAAGGTCGAACAGTTCTTCGCCACCAACGTGGAGAAAATCGGGATGTGCGATATCGGAGAAGGCAAATCCCGCCTGGATGACTACAAGATGATGATACACCTCCTCTACGACACCGGCTGGACTGCCGTGGGCTCAGGCTACGACGACATGATCGGTGCTCTCTGGGTGACACCATCCACCAGTCATCCCGTAGGCCACACCATCGCCCACGAGACAGGCCACTGCTTCCAGTACATGACGGCTGTGGACCACCGCAAGAATGGTGTCTCCAACTACCTGCAACGCGGCTGGCGCTACGGCTTCGGCGCCAATGGCTCTGGAGGCAACGCCTTCTGGGAGCAATGCGCCCAGTGGCAAGGCTTCCGCAACTACCCCTCTCAGGTTTTCGGATACGACGTAGATGTATGGTTGGCCAACTACCATCGCCACTGCAACCACGAATGGATGCGCTATGCCAGCTACTGGTGGCCCTATCATATCGTGGAGAAGAACGGAGAGCGCGCTTTCGGCCAACTCTGGCGCGAGAGCAAATATCCGGAAGATCCCCTGGAGACCTATACACGTCTCTTCTGCGATGGCAACTGGGACACCTTCTGGAATGACTACTTCGAATACGCCACCAAGCTACCGAACTATCAGTTCGAAGAAATCCACAAGTACCTAAATACCAGATACAGCGCCCGCAACTACAAGACGGCCATGTACCTCGGTGATGACGAATACTACCAGGTCGCCTACCGCAGTTGTCCCGAGACCTCCGGCATCAACTTCGTCCAGCTCGGTAAATACAAGGTGGGAGAAGAAGTGGCGGTGGATTTCGCCGGACTGGACCCAGGCAGCCCTCTGCACGCCAGCGACCCGGGCCATGCCTTCCTGGAAGACGGAGGCGGCAAATATGACGTGGTGACCACCTACAACACGGTCGGCAAGCCGGCGAACCGCGGCTGGCACTACGCCTTCGTGGCCATCGTCAACGATGGTACCACCAACGGCAACACGGTCGTCTCTGACATCATGACCAGCGACGAGGG
>JAILFY010000082.1 GCA_024697285.1 Bacteroidaceae bacterium | reverse complement strand
TCCCGCTATTGGCGATGCCGTCACCAGCTCTGCCGTTCTGGCTTATATCATCGTCTCTTGTCTCTCCATGGCAGCTGCCATCGGCATTCAGACAACGTCACCTGCCACTCCAGGCGCCGTTCACCACGGAACTTCAACACTTCCCGAGGACTCCGCTTCCGAGTCCTCCCCATCTGTTCCCCATTCTGAGGACTCCGCTTCAGAGTCCTCCCCATCTGTTCCCCATTCTGAGGACTCCGCTTCTGAGTCTTCCCCATCTGTTCCCCATTCTGAGGACTCCGCTTCCGAGTCTTCCCCATCTGTTCCCCATTCTGAAGAGTCCGCTTCAGAGAATACCTCTGCTGGCCCCCTTCCCGAGGACTCCGCTTCAGGCCGCTCCTCTTCTTCCCTTCTTTCCTACTCGTCCCTTCCCAAGGCCCTCTTCGTCGTCGGCATAGCGTGCCTGCTCTTTTCCGACCTGCTTATTGCCCAGCGGCGTTTCCTCTCGGATTCCACCCTCTACTTCCTTATGATGCCGACCTACTTCGCGTCCCAACTCTTAGCCACACACTCTCTGCTCCTCCACACCACAAAAACAAACATACAAGTCTCATGACACCAACAACCACCCCACAGCCTTCGACCAACAAGATGAATCTCTGGGATCTGTTGCGTAACATCCTTCCTTACGTGCTGCCCTACCGCTGGCTCATCGTTGTCACACTCATTCTCACCCTCGTAGGTTCCCTCATGGCGCAAGTCAATGCAGTTGTCCTCGACCGTGCCGTGGATGCTATCAATGCCCTTATCCAGCAGCCAGGTGGATTCTCCTGGAGCCAGGCCACACGCATCCTCACCATTATCAGCATCGTTCTTCTGGGCAAGGAAGTCATCGGAGCCGTTGTCACCTTCTTCCAGCGCTACTACGGCGAACGGATGCGCATTCTCGTCAGTCGCGACCTCTCGCTGCGCATCGTAGAACGCATCCTCTCTTTCCGCATGGCCTTCTTCACCTCCGAGGAGAACGAGACAGGCAAACTGCAGTCGCGCATCGACAGGGGAATCATGAGCCTCTCGAACACCGTCAATAACTTCTTCATTGAAATTTTGCCGCTGTTCACCAGCGCCATCCTCGCCCTCGGACTGATGTTTGCCGCCAATGTCTACGTTGGTCTCGTGGCACTCTGTATTGTCCCCGTCTACTTCTACGTCACCTATATCCAGGCAGCGCGGATGAAAGGGGGCCGGCGCAATATCTTCCGTGGTCATCAGGCCGTGAGCCAGGGCATTCTCAATATCATCGAGAGCATCACCGTCATCAAGAGCTTCAACCGAGAACATATTGAGGCCGACCGCCAGGCGGAAATACAGTCCTCCATGACCGATCTCCAGCTCGACATCCGCAAACAGAGCTATTTCTTCAACGGCCTCAAGAGTTTCCTGGAGCAAATAGGCACCGTGCTCATCATCATCCTCACCGCTTACCTCGTCCTCATCGACTACCCCGGTATGTCCATCGGAAAAATCATGTACCACGTCATGCTCTTCGCCAACGTCAGTGCGCCCATCCGTCAGCTCCACCGCATCTACGATGATATGAACGACGCTCTGATCTATGCAGAAGGGTTCTTCGGAATCCTCCACGCCGAGGAGCAGGTGGAGGACTCCGGCAGCCACCGGCCCCAGCAGGTGAAGGGCGATTTCGACCTCTCCCACGTGGACTTCACCTACAGCAATGGCACCCAGGCCCTCTTCGACGTCAGCATGCACATACCCCGTGGCAAGATAACGGCCCTCGTGGGACTCAGTGGAGCCGGCAAGAGTACCATCGTGAACCTCCTCGACAAGTTCTATCACCCCGACAGCGGAACCATACTTCTCGACGGCACTCCTCTCTCTCAGTGGGACACGCAGTGGCTGCGAGAACATGTGGGACTGGTGCTGCAGAAGAATCATATTTTCGACGGCACCATAGAGGAGAATATCCGCTACGGCAATCCCGCCGCCAGCCACGATGATGTCGTTCGTGCAGCCCAACAGGCATATCTCCTCGACCAAGTGCAACAGTTGCCACAGGGTTTCCAGACCTCGGCCCTGCAGCTAAGCGGCGGGCAGCAACAGCGAGTGGCCATAGCTCGTATGTTCCTGAAGAATCCACCCATCATCTTCCTCGACGAGCCCACTGCCAGCCTCGACGCTATAGCCACCGAACAGATAAAAGCAAGCATAGACGCCATCAAGAAGGACCGCACCGTCATCATCATCTCCCACAATATCGGACAAATTATAGACGCCGACCAAATCTATGTCCTCCAGCAGGGGCGCGTCGTACAGAGCGGAACGCCGGAAAGTGTCTATCGCCAAGGCGGCGTCTACAAGGAAATCTTCGATGCCAGTGCACGGAGCATGAATGCGGATAAGATTGCCGACACGCTCGACCAAAAGTGAGCCGCAGCCCCACCTATGCTCAAAAAAACGAGGGGCAGACACACCTTATATATAAAATAAGGAGAGGCGAGGGCCTGCAATCCATTTTTTTTCACTATCTTTGCCGCGCCAACGTCAGAGGCACTCGGTTCCCTGCGACAACCAACTCCCTATCCATACATCATCATGACAGAACTCCAACTCAAGTACGGCTGCAACCCCAATCAGAAGCCTTCCCGTATCTTCATGGCCGACGGCAGTCAGCTCCCCATCCAAGTCCTCAGCGGACGCCCCGGATACATCAATTTCCTCGATGCCCTCAATGCCTGGCAACTCGTCAGCGAACTGCGTGCCGCCACGGGGCTGCCCGCAGCAGCCAGCTTCAAGCACGTGTCTCCCGCCGGAGCAGCTGTGGGACTTCCCATGAGCGACACCCTTCGCAAGATCTATTGGGTAGACGATGTGCCCTTTGAACTCACTCCCATCGCCACGGCTTATGCCCGTGCTCGCGGTGCCGACCGCATGTCGTCCTATGGCGACTTCATCGCCCTGAGCGACACCTGCGACCGCGCCACCGCCCTCCTCATCAAGCGCGAGGTCAGCGACGGCGTCATCGCTCCCGCCTTCGACCCCGAAGCCCTCGAGATTCTGCGTGAGAAGCGCAAAGGCTCCTATAATGTCATTCAGATAGACCCCGCCTATCGTCCCGAGCCCATCGAGCGCAAGCAGGTCTTCGGCATCACCTTCGAGCAGGGGCGCAACGAGATCCGTCTGGACGACCCCGCACTCTTCGAGAACATCCCCACTCGCAACAAGAACTTCCCCGCAGAGGCGCGTCGAGACCTCCTCATTGCTCTGATAACCCTCAAGTACACGCAGTCCAATTCCGTTTGCTATACCAAGGACGGACAAGCCATCGGCATCGGAGCCGGACAGCAGAGCCGCATCCACTGCACACGTCTGGCCGGACAGAAAGCGGACATCTGGTGGCTGCGCCAGCACCCCAAGGTGATGGCTCTGCCCTTCGTACCGGGAATCCGCCGTGCCGACCGCGACAACACCATTGATATTTATATCTCCGACGACCACGACGACGTCCTCGCCGACGGAGCCTGGCAGCAGTTCTTCACCGAACAACCAGCCGTTCTCACCCGCGAGGAGAAAGCTGCATGGATTGCCCAGAATACCGGCGTCTGCCTCGGTTCTGACGCTTTCTTCCCCTTCGGCGACAACATCGAGCGGGCCCACAAGAGTGGTGTGCAATATGTGGCACAGGCTGGAGGCAGCGTGCGCGACGACCATGTCATCTCCACCTGCGACAAGTACGATATCGCCATGGCCTTCACCGGCGTGAGGTTGTTCCATCATTAATTTCTCGCACAGACAATACCCCTTATCACTATGTCAAACAACTACGGCGGCGACGATATCGACCAAGTAATCCTCGGTGGCATCACCTTCCGTGGAGCCGGCAAGGAGAAGAAGAGCCAGCAGACAGAAACCGTCAGGACAAAAGCCAAGAAAAAAGGCTACATAACGGGTGCTCATGGCTCTGGGGCGGCCAAGAAGAAGGCGGATATCCGTCGACAGCGCGCCAACCGCCACAAGGGCAAGTAGGTCTGTTTGCATCCATTGAAGGGGCTGAACACCCTTCCAGCCCATTCCCTTAACTTACCGGACATCAGCATCTCTTTTGGCTGATGTCCAGTATATTTCAAAGCATGTAAGCACTTTTGAGAATACACGAACCTATGTGTAGACGCAACAAATCTCGCGTTGTTGAGCACGTAGGTTCGTGTTGTTGAATACGAACTGTGTGTTGCTGAGTTCTTTCCTGTGTATTGCAGAACACCTACCTTCGTGTGAATAAAGGCGTGGAAGTCAGAAGATATTATTTCTTCCGCCAACAAGATATAAACCTCTCGCTCATAAGATATAAAACTTCCGCCAACAAGATATAAACCTCCCGCTCATAAGATATAAATCTTCGGGCTCAAAGATATAAATCTTCCGCTCATAAGATATAAATCTTCTGCCCATAAGATATAAATCTTCCGCCCATAAGATATAAATCTTCTGCCCATAAGATATATATCTTATTCGCATCGGATTTAATCCCATTATCTGGGTTAATCTGCTCGCAAAAACCATCTTTATTTCATCCAGCCTACGGGCATTACAATTGATGAAAGTGCGTCTGCGTGAAAAATGTTGTTCAAAATAAACTACATACTACATGAATTTTTGCTGAGAGGCTCATTTCCCTCGTTTTTTATGTAGTATGTAGTTTATTTTGAACTACATTTTTTTTCGGATAGGTTACATACTGTCTTCTGAGCTCACCCTCTGTTTGCATCCTCGGCAGGCTCCGGTCCCCTGATTAGTCCGCATACTTTTCTGCCGGACCGCATAATTTGTAATTACAAGATCATCTACGGAAGGGGTACCCCGAACAGATGTTCCATTCTATTGAATGACCGATTAAGT
>JAILFY010000074.1 GCA_024697285.1 Bacteroidaceae bacterium | reverse complement strand
GTCAGGGAACCGTTGCCGCCGATGATCACCAGCGCATCAATCTTTGCCTCTACCATGTTCTCGTAGGCACGTTTGCGACCTTCTTCCGTCATGAAATCCTTGCTGCGGGCAGTCTTGAGGATGGTGCCTCCACGTCCTATGATATTCGAGACGCTCTCGGTGGTGAACTCCTTGAATTCCTTGTGGATAAGACCTTCGTAGCCTCGATAGATTCCGATGATTCTGAAGCCGTTGGCGATACCTGCACGGGTGACGGCACGAATGGCTGCATTCATGCCAGGAGCATCCCCACCAGAGGTGAGGATGCCTATTGTTTGTATTTTTGCCATGTTAAAATAATTTGTTTATTCTGAGGTGTGTTACCTGCCACCACGGTTGCCGCGAGTGGAGCCCGAGCGGCTGGTGGTTGTTGTGGTGGTGGAAGTGGTAGTAGTGGTTGAAGTGGAACGAGAAGAACGACTGCCGCTGCTCACAGTGCCCTGAGAACTGGTGGAACGGGAAGAACGACTGCCGCTGCTCATCGTACCCTGAGAGTTGGAGGTGGAACTGCCGGCACGTCCGCGCACGCTGCCACTCTGCTGTGTTCCCTGCTGCGTTCCTTGCTGGCTGCGAGTGGGCTGACCGATGGAGTAGCTGGGCTGGTTGTTGTTCCCCTTAGGACGTCCGGCTCCCTGGGGAGCAGGGGCGGAACTGCCGTAGTGCTGAGGACCTACATTCGTGTTGGGCCGGTGGAAGTCGCGACCTCTGTAGTAGCTCTGGTGACCTGAATTATGACCACCACGGTAGGAACCGTAGATAGAAGGACGCTCGTAGTAGTAGTGATGGCGGTTGACATAACGTGTACGGAGCGAGAGGGAGAAGGAGTGACGGCTGACCCACACCATGGGACGGTAGAAGTCGGGGGTGATGCAGTAGCGCTCCCACTGCCAGGGGCTGAGGACATAACGGAGGTCTGCATTCCTGCGCATCCAGAAGACGCCGTCGAGGTCAGACATATCGTAGAGTCCTAACATGTAATCGAGGTTGATCTCGTAGACGGCCTCGTACTGCGAGAGACTTAGGCTAAGTTCATAGGCCATCTTGTCAGAGAGGAAGAGGGCTTCCTTGCGAGCCTTGGAGAAGCTCATTGCTGCGGCCGAGGCGGCTATCGTCACCATCAAGACCAGGGACATCATGAAGCGTTTCATATCGCATTGAGGTTTTAAAGAGGTTAAACTTTTATTTGATTTCTCGTGCCCTTTGAGGGGTTTCTTGTTGTTTTCTGATGCAAAGGAACACATTTTCCGCGAGATAACAAAAGAAAAAGTCCGAAAACCGCATGGGAAATTCCCTAATGCAGATAGGGAAAAGGAAAAAGAGGCCATTGAGCATCTCGTTCAATGGCCTCTCACCTATAATAATATTAATAAGGTACGCGTGCGCGAGGGCTTACTCCTCGCCTTTCTCCATCTTGGCCTTCAGTTCTGCCAGTGCATCGATGTCACCCAGTGTGGTGCTGGCAGCCTGGTTCTGAATCGTGGGCTGCTCCTCGCGTGCCTTGGCAGGACGCTTGGTGGCAGCGCGCTCGGCCTTGCGAGCCTCGCGAGCTTCGCGACGAGCCTCATCTTCGAAGATACGGCTGTGGCTGAGGATGATGCGCTTGCTGTCCTTGTTGAACTCGATGACCTTGAAGGAAAGCTTCTCGCCCTGCTGAGCCTGGCTGCCGTCTTCCTTGACGAGGTGCTTGGGAGTAGCAAAGCCTTCCACGCCATACTCGAGTTGGATGACTGCCCCCTTGTCGAGCATCTCGATGATCGTTCCCTCGTGAACGCTGTCCACGGTGAACACGGTCTCGAAGACGTCCCAAGGATTATCTTCCAGCTGCTTGTGGCCGAGGCTGAGGCGACGGTTGTCCTTGTCGATTTCGAGAACTACCACCTCGATATCGTCGCCAATCTTGGTGAACTCGCTGGGGTGCTTGACCTTCTTTGTCCAGCTGAGGTCGCTGATGTGGATGAGGCCATCGACGCCTTCTTCGATCTCCACGAATACGCCGAAGTTGGTGAAGTTGCGGACACGTGCGTGGTGACGGCTGCCAACGGGGTAGCGTACCTCGATGTTCTCCCAGGGATCTTCCTTGAGCTGCTTGATGCCGAGAGACATCTTGCGCTCCTCGCGGTCGAGGGTGAGGATTACTGCCTCTACCTCGTCGCCTACCTTCATGAAGTCCTGAGCGCTGCGCAGGTGCTGGCTCCAAGACATCTCGCTGACGTGGATGAGTCCTTCGACACCCGGAGCGATCTCGATGAATGCACCGTAGTCAGCCATGACGACCACCTTACCCTTGACATGATCGCCAACCTTGAGTTCTGAGTCGAGAGCATCCCAGGGATGGGGTGTGAGTTGCTTCAGACCGAGAGCGATGCGCTTCTTCTCCTCGTCGAAGTCGAGGATAACGACATTCAGCTTCTGGTCGAGCTCCACTACCTCGTGGGGATCGCTGACGCGGCCCCAGCTGAGGTCGGTGATATGCACGAGGCCGTCGACACCACCCAGGTCGATGAAGACACCATAGGATGTGATGTTCTTGACGGTGCCCTCGAGCACCTGACCCTTCTCCAGCTTGGAGATGATTTCTTTCTTCTGAGCCTCGAGCTCTGCCTCGATGAGAGCCTTGTGGCTGACAACGACGTTGCGATATTCCTGGTTGATCTTCACAACCTTGAATTCCATGGTCTTGCCGACGAATACGTCGTAGTCACGGATGGGCTTCACGTCGATCTGGCTGCCGGGCAAGAATGCCTCGATACCGAATACGTCGACAATCATGCCACCCTTGGTGCGGCACTTGACGAAGCCCTTGATAATCTCCTCGTTCTCCAGAGCGGCGTTGACGCGCTCCCAGCTCTTCGTGGCACGAGCCTTCTTGTGGGAGAGAATGAGTTGACCTTTCTTGTCTTCCTGATTTTCGATATAAACCTCCACGGTGTCTCCCACGGCGAGTTCGGGGTTGTAGCGGAATTCGCTCACGGGGATGATTCCATCGCTCTTGTAGCCGATGTTGACAACTACTTCGCGCTTGTTGATGGAGATAACGGTGCCCTCTACCACGTCGTGGTCGTTGACACCCGTGAGGCTCTTGTCATAAGCCTCCTGCTGTTCTGTCAGACTCTGGTCGGTCTGAGTGCTGCCTTTCTCGTAGCCTTCCCAATCGAAGTCTTCGAGGGGCTGGATGTTTGTTAAGTTAGACATAGAGTGAATTTAAAAAAAAGATGTAATTAATTTACTGGTTAGACATTATATTGTCTTAGAAAGTGGGCGCAAAGATACGAAAAAAAACATAGTCAAGCCCGAAAAAGTGGAAGTTTTTTGTGCTGCAAGCAGTATTTTATGGCATTTTTACTGCCAATACATCCTGTTTTGCAACTCCGGCAGAGCTCTTGCTGCAGCTTTTCAGCTGCGACTCTTCTTACTTTCCTGCGCTCTTGCGGTTACTTTTCCGCCTTCTTGCGGTTACTTTTCCGCGCTCTTGCGGCGACGACGCTTCGGCTTGGGTTCTCCCTTTGCCTGCACTTCCACACCTGCGAGTTCCGGGTCGATCATGATACGGCCACAATACTCACAGACGATGATTTTCTTGCGCATCCTGATATCGAGCTGGCGCTGGGGGGGAATCTTGTTGAAGCAACCGCCACAAGCATCACGCTGGACATAGACGACACCGAGTCCATTGCGGGAGTTCTTGCGAATACGCTTGAAGGCCGAGAGGAGGCGGGGGTCGATGGTGGCCTCCAGGCTCTTGCTGCGCTCGCGCAGCTTCTCTTCCTCGGCGCGGGTCTCGGAGATGATCTCATCGAGTTCGCTCTTCTTGATATCGAGGTCCGTCCGGCGCTCTGTCACAGTGTCCGAGCAGCGACGGATCTCTTCCTGCTTGCGCTCCACTGTTTCATTTGCTTCGCGGATCTTCTTCTCGTTGAGCTGATTGTCGAGCTGCAGATATTCAATTTCCTTGGTGAGATTCTCGTACTCTCTGTTGTTGCGGACGTTATCCAGCTGCTGGGTGTAGCGCTCGATGTTTGCCAGGTTATTCTGGATCGTGAGACGTCGGTTGCCAAGCTCGCGCTGCAGCGATGCGATATCATCCTGGATCTTGTCGATGCGGGTGGTCAGTCCCTCGATTTCATCTTCCAGGTCCTGCACTTCCAAGGGAAGCTCACCGCGCAGAGTCTTAATCTTGTCGATTTCCGACAACATCGTTTGCAACTGATAGAGGTTCTTCAGCTTCTCCTCAACCGAGAAGTCAGACGGGTCTTTTCTTTCTCTTGCCATTGATAACTAAAATTATGTGATGATAGATGAATCTTGTGTATATATAATTTAAGGAGGTGTCTGCCTGCGGACTTGCCGGTGTCCTCGCAGACAGCCGGGCTACAGGATATGAATGGGATTTGTCAGCACCTCCGTATCATAGATGGGCAACGATGGTGCCACACGTTCGATGACTTCCCGGAAAATCTCCCGAGTGTACTGTTCACTCTCGTAGTGCCCAAGTACTGCTATCTGCAGCTCCTGCTCGTGTCCGAACCAGGTATGATAGTGCATCTCTCCCGTGAGGAAGGCATCGGCTTCCGCCCGGATAGCATCTTCCAGGAGGAAATCTCCCGCTCCGCCGCAGATGACGATGCTCTGCACGGGGCGCTCCAGCAACTGATTATGCTGCAAGGCTTCCACCTTGAAAGCCTGCTTCACCCGCTGCAGGAAAGCGAGGGAGTCCTCCGCCTCGGGCAGATAACCCAGCACACCGCTCCCGCACTTCACTTGGCGGGCACCCACAGCAACGGACTTGGGATGAAGCAATTGCACATCTATAAGTCCCAGCTTCTCTGCCATCCGGAAGTTCACGCCGTCCTCGGCGTTGTCCAGATTCGTGTGGGCCGAATAGATGCAGATATCATTCCGGAGAGCCAGTCGCAAGCACCGTTGCACGAGGTTAGCATCCGCCACCTGCTTCAGTCCATGAAAGAGCAGAGGATGATGGCTGACGACAAGATTGCAGCCA
Source organism: Bacteroidaceae bacterium (assembly GCA_024697285.1). Lineage (GTDB taxonomy): Bacteria > Bacteroidota > Bacteroidia > Bacteroidales > Bacteroidaceae > Physcousia. Next base: position 2,816 of record JAILFY010000074.1, on the reverse strand, counting down.
AGATCGATGGCCTCGCGGAGCACTTCCTCCGTGACGTCCAGACACAATAATGCCCCTGAAGCCTCCGTCTCTGTCAATCCACATTGCAAGCCAGCATTATCGTAGCTTTCCTGCAAGGGCAGAGGCGCGAATTGCTCAAGGGCAGCGATGATTTCCTTGATTTCCACGTCTTGTGCGCTTGATTTGCGGCTGCAAAGGTACGAAAAATATTCGGTATAAAGTTTAAAGCGAGTAGTTTTTTACGTCCTCGGGCAATTTTTTTGCTATTTTCCTTATTTTAAGCTCTTTTATACCTCTCCTTTCAATTCTTTTTTGTACTTTTGCACCGCCTAAAGGTAGAATCGTCTCTTCCATAGGCAGCAACCAAAAGTCCACCATCTCATTACCCTCCTCACACCATGCGCCTCTTTACCTACATTGTTCGCGCACTATGCGCCATTGCCGCAGGTTTCCTGCTTGTGAGCAACCCCACCACTATGGCAGACCTTCTGATTCAAGTGGTAGGAGGACTGTTTGTTCTCTCGGGGCTCACAGCTTTCATAGGTTATTTCTCCAGCAAGATAAACCGCGGTTCTGCCCTTCGTCCCGTGTTCCCGTTAGTGGGAGTTGGCTCGCTGGCTTTCGGCACGGTGCTGATAGCATGGCCCACTCAGTTCAAGGAGATATTCATGTATGTCGTGGGAGCGCTGTTGATTCTTGTGGGTTTAGCTCAGATGTGGTCGCTCGTCAGCCACCGGAAAGTGGCGCCGCTATCTTTCTCCCTGTTTCTGGTACCGCTCCTGATAGTGACAGCCGCTGGTGTCATGATCGTCCTCTATCCCACGGAGTCCGCTTCACTGCCCTTCACGATATTCGGCGTGGCATTCATCTTCTACGGAGTCAGCGAGTTGCTCTTGGGTGTCAGACTCTGGCGATTCCAGAAGGCCTACGACGCCCAGTTCATTGAGGCAGAAGAGGTGACAGAGGCCGAGGAGGCGACAGGGACCGCGGCGGACGCTTCCGGTTCAAATAATGTTAAGGTGGAGATTCCAGAGGCCGTCCTGACTTCTGACTCCAACACATCTTCCAGTTCAACCCAGACACAACAATAAACAGATTATCATGACAATTGGTTTTGACAACGACAAATACGTCCAGATTCAGTCCGAACACATCAAAGAACGCATAGCCGCCTTTGGCAACAAGCTTTACCTTGAGCTTGGAGGCAAGCTCTTCGATGATCACCACGCCAGTCGCGTTCTTCCCGGCTTCCAGCCCGACAGCAAACTTCGCATGCTCAGCCAGTTGCGAGACAGCGCCGAGATCGTCATCGTCGTCAGCGCAGCGGACATCGAGAAGAACAAGGTACGTGCGGACCTTGGCATCACCTACGACGAGGACGTGCTTCGCCTGCGCTCGGAATTCCAGAAGCGCGGATTCATGGTCAGCTCCGTTGTCATCACTCACTACAACGGACAAGCCAGCGCCGTAGCCTTCAGCGAACGCATGGAGCGATTGGGAATCCGCTTCTATTTCCATTATCTCATAGAAGGCTACCCCCACGACGTGCCCCTTATTGCTTCGGACGAGGGTTTTGGCAAGAACGACTACGTAGAGACCACACAGCCGTTGGTTATCGTCACGGCTCCCGGACCGGGCAGCGGCAAGATGGCCGTCTGCCTCAGCCAACTCTACCACGAGCACCAGCGAGGTATCGAAGCGGGATATGCGAAATTCGAGACGTTCCCCGTATGGAACCTGCCACTGAAGCACCCCGTGAACATCGCCTACGAGGCCGCCACGGCCGACCTCAACGACGTTAATATGATCGACCCCTTCCACCTGGAAGCCTACAATAAGATTGCCATCAACTACAACCGAGACATCGAGATATTCCCCGTGCTCGATGCCTTGTTCGAAGGTATCTACGGCCACAACCCCTACAAGTCACCTACGGATATGGGTGTGAACATGGTCGGTTTCTGCATCAGCGACGACGAAGTGTGCAGCCATGCATCCATGGACGAGATCGTTCGCAGGTACTACAACGCGCTGAACAAGCTGGCAACAGGCGTCACAGATGACTCCGAAGTGAAGAAAATCAAGCTTCTCTTGCGCCAAGCCGGCATTACCACGGACTTCCGCAGAACAACGACGGCCGCCCACAAGCGCAAAGAGGAAGCAGAGAACGGCGACGCATGCGCTGCCATAGAACTGAACGACGGCACCATCATCACGTCGGGGTCCAGCGAACTGCTGGGATGCAGTGCCGCACTCCTGCTGAACGCCACCAAGCACCTGGCGGGCATTGACCACGCCATGAAATTGATACCACAGAGCATGATTGTGCCCATTCAGCGTATGAAGATTGACTGCCTGCAAGGTCACAACCCCCGACTCCACACAGACGAAGTACTGGTGGCGCTGGCGGTGCTGAGCACGCAGGACGAGAACTGCCGTCGCGCCCTCGACGCACTGCCTCAGCTCAAAGGCTGTCAGGTACACACTACCGTGATGCTCGGAGAAGTGGACCGCAAGATTTTCAACAAGTTGGGAATCGGACTGACCTGCGACCCCGTCATGAAACGCTGATAGAAGTCAACAGACTACACTACACCTTAATACTATTTATTGCTGTCCGCTAAACCTCAGGATGCAATAAAATCCAGCCCCTAAAGCCTGTAAAACCAGACTTAGGGGCAGTCTGCACACTTGTACTTGCGTTTATCACATAGCGGAGTCCATTCATTTTGGCATACAGGCTGATAGCCGGCTTTCCCACTTGTCTTACTATACCATCTTCTCGCAAACACATCATCACGTCCCTTAAACAAACT
>JAILFY010000058.1 GCA_024697285.1 Bacteroidaceae bacterium | reverse complement strand
TATACACGGCTGACGGACCGAGGGGATTACCCTCGTTGTCGAGTGTCACGTAGAACGGCTGGGCATTGGCACCGAACTTCGAGCGCTGCAGGTAACTCCACTTGTCGCCCACGGTGCGCAGCGTGCGCTTCTGTCCGTTCTCCTCGGTCACCTCAATATGCTTGGCCAACGGGGTCTTGTCATCGACGAAGAGCGAAATCAGCACATAGTCGTTCTCCAATTTCTGTGCCACCTGCGGGTCGGTCCATACGGCGGCCTCCATCTTGCGGCAGTTCACGCAACCGAAACCGGTGAAGTCAACCATTACGGGTTTGCCCAAAGCCTTGGCAGCGGCCATACCCTCTTCGTAGTTCTTGTACTTCGCCTCTACCACGTGAGCCTTGTAGAGGTTGAAGTCCTGGGTGGACATGGGCGGTGCAAATGCGCTGACTGCCTTGCAGGGAGCGCCCCACAGACCCGGCACCATATAGATGGCAAATGCGATGGAGCAGAGGCCCATCATGATGCAGACCACGGGCATGGGTTTGTCCATTTCGCCCCCCTCCCAGTCGCTCTGGAACTTCAGTTTGCCGATGAGGTATAGGCCGAGGGCACCGAAGATGACAATCCACAGGCAGAGGAACACTTCGCGGTCGAGCAGTCGCCAACCGTATGCCAGGTCGGCCACGGAGAAGAACTTCAGGGCGAAAGCCAACTCAATGAAACCAAGCACCACCTTGATGGTGTTCATCCAGCCACCCGACTTCGGTGCGGACTTCAGCCAAGTGGGGAACATAGCGAAGAGTGTGAACGGCAAAGCCAACGCAATGGCAAAGCCGAGCATGCCGATGGCAGGTCCCCAGAAGCTGCCACTGGTGGCAAAGTCGACGAGCAGGAAACCGATGATAGGGCCTGTGCAGGAGAAGCTTACCAGCGAAAGGGTGAATGCCATGAGGAAGATGCTGAGCAAACCACTGGTGGACGAAGCTTTCGAGTCGACCTTGTTAGTCCACGACGAAGGCAACGTCAGCTCGAACCAGCCAAAGAAGCTGAGGGCGAACACCACCAGGAGGAGACAGAAGAAGATATTGAACACGGCATTGGTGGAGAGTGCATTCAGAGCACTGGCTCCGAAGATGCCGGTGATGAGCAGTCCGAGAGTGACGTAGATGACGACGATCGAGATGCCATAGGTGATGGCGTCCTTGATGCCTTTCTTCTTGTCGTCCTTGGCACGCTTGAGGAAGAAGCTCACGGTCATCGGGATTATAGGCCACACGCAGGGCGTCAGCAGCGCTATCAGTCCGCCCACGACCCCGAGGAAGAAGATGGCCAGGAGGGAGCGCGACTGGGTGTCTGAGGCAGCGTCCAGAGCGTGGAGCTCGTCGATCACGGGTGTCCACAGACCGGAAGCGCCGGCGTCCGTCGTAGCTGCGGGAACGGCCGTTGCCAGGGTGTCCGCTGCCGTGGTGTCGTTCTCCGCTTCCTCAGCCTCCTGAGGCTGTTCTTCCTCAGCGGCAGCTGCTGCTGCAGCAGGTTCCTCGGCCTTGGCGTCTTTCTTCTCCAGCTTGCCGCTGTAGCTGAACTCCACGGGAGTGGGGGGCATGCAGGATTCGTCGTTGCACGTACCGTACTCCAGGTAGCCAGCGGCCTTCCAGGCTCCGCCCTTGAGGCGCAGGCGCTGAGTGGCGGTGCCTTTCTTCTCGAAGTAAGAGACCATGCATCCGAACACGGCGTCTTCCTCGTTCTTGGGAGCGGGCGACAGGCGCAGTCCCCCTTCCAGCTGAGCACCCTCGAGGGTCTCGACGTTGAAGGTCATGGGAGTGGGACCACCGTCGTTGTCCGGACCATAGACGTGCCAGCCGGGCTGGATGTCGAAACTGAACACGAGGTCCACGAGATCGTCGTGACCGGCAACGGATTGCTGCTGCACGGAGGCCGTCACGGGGTTCTGTGCGTGCGCGAGCGCGCACACGAAAAAAAGAAGAAAAGCAGAGAGAAAATGCTTCATATAAATGGAGTTCTTTGTTTATTTTCTGCAAAGATAATACAAAAATCTGAGACAGCCAAATTTTAGCGGTCTTTTAACGTACCTTAGATGAAAATAATCAGAACTCCACCTGAATGCGGGCATTCAGCATTCTGCCCGTCAGGTAATTGGGCACCGCATACTGCCGGTTGGTGATGTCGGTGATCCATAGATAGGAAGCGACGTTGCTCACCCCGATGACATTGAAGCAGTCCAGTCCCAGCCACACGTTGCGCAGGTCCCTGCCCAGTCCGCTCCGCAGGTGGCGGTCCTCGTTGTTGAGCAGGCGGTAGCTCATTCCCAGGTCCACACGTCGATAGGTGGGCGCCCGGAAGACATTGGTCTCCAGACCCGAGTGGGGCGTGCCGAAGGGCAGTCCGCCCGCGAAGGCCATCTTCAGGGTCATCTTCCAGCGGTCCGTGCCGGGGAAGAAGTCGGAGAAGAACATATTCACGTTCCAGCGCTGGTCCGTGGGCTGAGGGATGTGTTTGCCGTGGAGGGTCATCTGTGCCTTCATCAACGAGAAGCTGACCCACGAGTCCGTTCCGGGCACGAACTCGCCATAGATCTTGAAGTCCGCTCCCGCCACATAGCCGCGGGCCTCGTTGCGGCCGTAGTACACGATCTTGAGGTTGTCCACGTTGTAGGGGTTCAGATGGGTCTGCCTCTTGTAGTAGAGCTCCGTGGTGAACTTGAAGGGTCGCTCCGCCACGCGGAACTTGTACTCCCCGCCCAGCACCAACTGGTAGGAGCGCTGAGAACGGATGTCGCGGTTCAGGCAGACCACCGTGGCTCCGTCCGAGGTGGTGGTGTCGCGCAGCTCCTTGTAGAAGGGTGCCTGGTAGTAGACACCCGTGGCCAGACGCAGGGTCAGGTTCTCGTTGGCCGAGGGCACGAAACCGACGCTGGCGCGGGGCGAGAAGAGCGTCTCGTCGTTCCACGACCAGCGGCTCAGCCTTGCTCCGTAGTTCACCGATAAGATGCCTGTTTCCAACTCCTTACGCCAGGTATCTTGAAGGAACGCCTCAAGCCGATGGGCGTCCACTTCCTGCACGGATTTCAGGTTGTAGATGAGTTCCAGGCGGTCGCCATAATGAGGCATGGAGTAGCCTGCCGAGTCACGGAATTCCCACTCACGGGAGTTCTCGTTGATATGCTCGTGTTTCCAGAGCAATCCCGCCTGCAAGTGGTGTTCTTCGCCTCGCAACTGATAGGTGGTGCGGAGCGACTGCGTCTCGGAGGTCAGGAGGTTGCGGGCGTGCTCCATGTAGGTTCCCACTCCCAGCTGCTCGCTGGCACTGGCATCGTCCAGCCAGTACTGTCCTTGTATGTCGTAGGTCTCGCGTTCCTTCGTGGAGAAGGCCGAGGCACCCAGCGTCAGGGAGCTGCGGCTGCCCAGCTGTCGCGTGAGAGCCAGGGAGCCGAAGAGGGTGCGGAAGAGGTCTTGTTCCTCACCGTCGAAGTACACGCGGAAGCTCTTCACGTCCTCCATCGTGCCGAACTTCGTCTCGCGGTCCTGCGGCTTGAAGCGGTAGCGGTTGCGGGAGATATATCCTATGGCGTCCAGCGTCCAGGCTTTCGAGGGCGACCACGAGAGGTAGGCCTGATAGTCCAGGAACGAGGGGTCGTACTCGCCCGTGGTCTCCAGCGAGCCGAGCATATAGCGGTTGGATTTGTAGCGGAAGCCCTGGGAGAAGGAGACCTTGCCCGCCCGGAAGCCGTCGTAGACGCTGGCACCCAGCAGGCTGGCGCTTACCGAACCCTCGTGCTTCTCGGGCTTGCGGTAGGTGATGTCGAGCACGCTGGACATCTTGTCGCCATACTTCGCCTCGAAGCCGCCGGCGGAGAACTGCACGCGCTCCACCATGTCCGAGTTGATGAC
>JAILFY010000044.1 GCA_024697285.1 Bacteroidaceae bacterium | reverse complement strand
GCACGCCCTCCTTTCTCGGCACGACGTTGTGCACGGTTCTTGCGTTCCTTGCCGCGCGACTGGTTCGACCCATTGTCGCCCGGCGCCGGTTCGGCATAATCAACACCCACGTGTCGTCCCTTGTGTTGCAGTCCCTGCATGGATTGCAGGATGCGTTGTGCTTCGTTCTCTGGCACTTCGAAGAAGGAGAAGCGGGGGCGCAAGTCTATACGTCCGACCTCCACCTTGGGGCCTTCCACATGGCGGTTGATATATCCGATGATCTCGCGGGCATAGAAACCGTCGGCCTTGCCCAGGGTGATGAACAGCCGCTTGAATCCGGTCTCTGCTTCGTGGTCGCTGCCGCGGCGATGGACCTTGGCTCCGGCGTCCTTTCCCTTGCCTTTGCCTTCCTTCTTCTCTGCCGTCACTTCCTCGATTTCCGGTGCATTGGCATAATAAGCCAGGAAACGTCCGAATTCGCGGCTAACGATTCGCTTGAGCAGGTCTTCCTTGTCCAGCCACTCCAATTTGCGGCGTACCTCGGGCAGGAACCCTTCTATCTCTTCTTCGTCCACCTCCACGCGCTCGATGTCGTCGATGACTTTCCACAGCTGTTTCGAACATATCTCCTTGGGCGAAGGCATGGTACCGCGCACAAATTCCTTCTGAATCAAGCGCTCCACCTCGCGAATACGACCGCGCTCGCGGCTGTGGACGATGCAGATGCTGGTGCCTTTCTTGCCGGCACGTCCGGTGCGTCCGCTGCGATGGGTATATACTTCGCTGTCGTCCGGCATTCCGTAGTTGATGACGTGGGTGAGGTCGTCCACATCCAGTCCGCGGGCAGCCACATCCGTGGCCACGAGCAGCTGAATCCTGTGCTGGCGGAAGCGCTGCATCGTCAGGTCGCGCTGCTGCTGCGAGAGGTCGCCATGGAGCGCATCGGCATTGTAGCCGTCCTGTATGAGTTTGTCTGCTATCTCCTGGGTCTCCAGTCGAGTGCGGCAGAAGACGATGGCATATATCTTAGGGAAGTAATCTACGATACGTTTCAGGGCGAGGTACTTGTCGCTCGCGCGTACCATATAATATATGTGATTCACGTTCTCGGCACCTTCGTTGCGACTGCCTACCACCACCTCGCGGGCGTCGTGGAGGTAGTTTTTCGCTATGCGCTCTATCTCCCGGCTCATGGTGGCAGAGAAGAGCAGGGTGCGATGCTCCGCGGGCACTCCCTGCAGGATGGCGTCTATGCTCTCGGAGAAACCCATGGAGAGCATCTCGTCGGCCTCGTCCAGAACGAGGGTGTTCACGTTGTCGAGCTTGGCCACCCCGCGATTCATGAGGTCGATGAGTCGGCCGGGCGTGGCCACGATGATATGCACGCCCTGTCGCAGGGCACGCATCTGGGGCACGATATCAGCTCCGCCATACACCGGAAGGATGTGTACGGATGGCAGATACTTGGAAAAAGACTCGAGGTCATCGGCAATCTGCAGACAGAGCTCTCGGGTGGGAGAGAGGATGATGGCCTGAGGATGGGATTCTCCCTCGCCATTTGTCCGAACGGGACGAATGGTTTGCAGCAGGGGCAAACCGTAGGCGGCGGTCTTGCCTGTGCCCGTCTGGGCCAGCGCCACAAGATCCTGCGTGGTTTCTAGTTGATGAGGGATCACGGCCTCCTGCACGGGCATGGGTGCTTCAAAGCCTAATTCATTGATGGCTTTGAGCAACGGCTCGACGAGGCCTAGTTCTTGAAATGTCATAATAAAATAATAGAGGATTAAAAGAGATAGGTCCGCAGCTCTCACAGAGAGAATTGCGGACCATCGTCTGGCGCTTCAGGATGGGCTTGAACCAACGACCCCCTGATTAACAGTCAGGTGCTCTAACCAACTGAGCTACTGAAGCAATGCTCTCCCGATTTTGGCGCTTCAGGATGGGCTTGAACCAACGACCCCCTGATTAACAGTCAGGTGCTCTAACCAACTGAGCTACTGAAGCAGTCTATTCGACCTCCCAAATGGGCAAAAAAGCGCAGAAACGAGGTCTAAATTCGCGTTTTAACGCTTTTTTCTCGGAATTGCGGGGCAAAAGTAGTGCTTTTCTCGAAAATAAACAATACTTTTGCAGAAAATTTTTCAAAAGATGACAAAAATAATAGGAATTGGCAATGCTTTGACCGATGTCTTGCTCCATATCAAGGACGAAACGCTACTTAATGCGTTGCAGTTGCCAAAGGGAGGAATGACCCTCATCGGTGAGTCGCAGCTGACGGCGCTACACGAGTCCATAGCTCATTTGCCCCACGAGCGCGCCACCGGAGGCAGCGCCTCAAACACCATCCATGCGCTGGCCTCGCTGGGCGACGAAGTTGGATTCATCGGTTCCGTGGGCGACGACGAGACGGGACGTTTCTTCTGCCAGCAAGCCCTCTCACGCGGCGTGGATGTGCATATCGACACATATCCGGACAAAGCCAGCGGTATCGCCACCACCTTCATCACCCCCGATGGCGAACGAACCTTCGCCACCTATCTCGGCGCCGCAGCTTGTCTGGAGAGCAGCCGAATAGTTTCCTGCCTGCAACCGGGAATCCTCTACGTGGAGGGATATCTGGTGCAGGACCACGACCTCATAGAACAAGTGCTGCGTGCTGCCAAGGAGGTTGAGATGCAGGTGTGCTATGACCTCGCCTCCTGGAACATTGTGGCCAATGACCGGGAATTTATCCGTCACCTCGTGAAGGAGTATGTGGACATCGTCTTTGCCAACGAAGAGGAGGCTGCCGCATTCAGCGGACAGAGTGATTCCGAGGAGGCTTTAAGGCTGATGGGCGAGATGACCACCGTGGCCATTGTGAAGGTGGGCAAACAGGGAGCCTACGGATATCATCAGGGCACAAAATGTTTCGCGCCGAGCACGCCCCGTAAGGCTGTGGACACAACTGCCGCCGGCGACTTCTTCGCCGCAGGTTTCCTCCACGGATGGATTCATGGCGAACCGCTCCCGCGATGCCTGCACTTCGGCAACAGCATTGCTGGCGAAGTCATTCAGGTAATGGGCACACAAGTTCCTGCAGAACGACTGCGTGTCGCCATTACTTCATGAAGTTCCTGAAGAACGACTGCGTGCCGCCATTACTTCATGAAGTTCCTGCAGAATGACTTTTGGCCGCCATTAATTCAGAATGTTCCTGCAGAACGACTTTTGGCCGCCATTAATTCAGAATGTTCCTGCAGAACGACTTTGTGCCGCCATTAATTCAGAATGTTCCTGCAGAACGACTTTGGGCCGCCATTAATTCATGAAGTTCCTGCAGAACGACTTTGGGTCTACATTAATCCATAAAGAAACCACTTTCAACCCCTATATATATAATAAGGTATGCGAAAACACCTCCTCAATATCATATTTTTCTGGATGATGGTCTCACCCGCGGCTGCCCAGCAGAAGGGCAGTCAGACGGGATTCGACATCTCCCGCAATCTCGAAATCTTCACCGACATCTATCGTCAGCTCGATATGTTCTACGTCGATAGCCTCTCGGCCGACACAGCCATCCAATGGGCCATCAACGGGATGTTGGCAGAAATAGACCCCTATACCGTATATTACCCCGACGACGAGCAAGACGACCTCCGCCGGATGGCCACCGGACGCTACGCCGGAATAGGAGCACTCATCCGGGCCTACAAGAAACTGGACCGCTGCGTGATAGAGGAACCCTACGAGGGCTGTCCCGCCCAGAAAGCAGGAGTGCGTGGCGGAGATGTCATCATAAGCATTGATGGTCGCGACATCAAGGGCTGGCCCAGCTCACGCGTCAGCGAGAACCTGCGTGGCGAGGCCGGCACCACCTTCGAGCTGGTTGTACAGCGGCCGGGCGAACAGCAGCCCCGACATTTCAAGATCACTCGCAGACAGATTCAGCTGCCCTGCCTGCCCTGGTACGGCATCGTGGACGAGGACTCCCACACGGGTTATCTCCTGCTTACCGAGTTCACGGACCAGAGCGCCCGAGAGGTACGCCACGCCATCCTGGACATGAAGCAACAGGGCATGCAACGGCTCGTAATTGACTTGCGCGACAATGGCGGCGGTTCGGTCAGCGAGGCCGTGGAGATCGTGGGCTTCTTCGTGCCACGTGGCAACCTCGTTGTGGAGACCAAGGGCAAGGTACCCTCTACCTGCCACGAATATCGCACTCCGGCTGAGCCCATAGACACCGTGATGCCCCTTGCCGTGCTCGTAAACTCCAACACCGCCTCGGCCGCAGAGATAGTCAGCGGTGCCCTCCAGGACCTCGACCGTGCAGTAGTCCTGGGCCAGCGCACCTATGGCAAGGGTCTGGTGCAGGGAGTGCGGGAGGTGTCCTACCGCGGACAGCTGAAGATCACCACCGCCCGCTACTACATACCTTCGGGCCGTTGCATCCAAGCTTATGACTATCGCCACCGCACGCCAGATGGTGCCGCTACTACCTTGCCCGACAGCCTCACCCACGAGTTCCGCACCCGGCTGGGACGCCCCGTGCGCGATGGCGGTGGGATTCTTCCCGATAGCATCTTGTCCGTTGATTCCATCCCTACCATGGTTTATGACCTCTACAACGCAGATGCCTTCTTCGACTACGTCACCAACTACGTCACTTCCCACCCCACGGCCCCCGTGGCAGGCTCCTTCGTCTTCAGCGACGTAGACTATTCGGCGTTCTCCGACAGCATCGCTGCCAGCGGCTTCACCTACAACGGTCGCACAGCAGCAGCCCTCTCCCAGTTGCGGCAGCTCGCCCGCTTCGAAGGCCGACTGGACGAAGCATCATCCGAGTTCGACGCGCTGGAGCAGAAACTGAAGGAAAACGACCTCACCACCGACCTGCAGCGCTTCCGACACTATATCCAACCTTATCTGGAAACAGAAATCATCAGCCGCTACCATTATCAGAAAGGGGCCCTGCAGCACCAGATGTTGCAAGACCCTGGTGTCAAGAAAGCCATAGAGACCCTGAAATCCATGGAACGCTCCACGTATTAATCCACATTAACTCCATAAGAAACATTCATTCCCATGCGAAAAAGAAAAGCCCAGAGAGTCAACCAGTCCATTATGCGTGGCGTGGTGGCCATGGCTCTCGTCGTACTACTCGTTTGCTATCTCTTCCTCACTCTCGTAGGTTGTTCTCCCGCCGGCGAGCGTTTTCACGTCCAAGGCACTATCAGCGATGCACCAGACTCCACCCTCCTGCTCGAGGCTATGACCCTTAGTGGCGTGCAGCCGGTGGATTCCGTTCGACTGGACGCGGAGGGAAGCTTCGACTTTGCCGTGGTCCCCGACACCTGTTCTGCCCCGGAGTTCTACCGCCTCAGAATCGGGTCGCAAGTCATCAACTTTGTCGTCGATTCCCTGGAGGACATCCAGATTCAGGCTCCCTTCGACAAGATGGCGTCGGCCTATGAGATTCAGGGCAACGAGGCCTCCAGGACCATGAAAACCATCTCCCTCATGAATATCCAGTTGCAGCAGCAGATAGCGAGGCTCGACAAGGAGACATCCCTCTCTGCCATGGAGAAAGCCGAACGCGCCCAGGAGATGGTGGAAACCTACAAGACGACTCTCAAGCACGATATCATCCTGGCCGACCCCGCATCGCCAGCCGCCTACTTCGCACTCTTCCAGACCATAGGCGGACAGATGCTCTTCAACCCCGAGAACAACAAGAACGACGTGCAGTACTTCGCCGCCGTGGCCACCCAATGGGAGCTGTCCTATCCGGGGGCTCTGCGCACAGAGAACCTGCGCAATATCGCTATCCGAGGGCTGCGCAACACCCGACAGGCCCGTCAGGTGGAAATAGAAATCGACGGCGAGAAAGTGCGCGAGATAGGAATCATTGACTTCGGATTCAAGGACATTCTGGGGCAAGAACGTCGGCTGACGGATTTCGCCGACAAGGTCATCCTGCTGGACTTCACCGCCTACCAACTGCCTGCCAGCCAACAACGGATTATCGAACTGCGCGAACTCTACAGCAAATACCACAGTCGCGGACTGGAGATCTATCAGGTGTCGCTGGATGCCGATGAGCACTATTGGAAGACTATGTGCGAGGCCCTGCCATGGGTGTGCGTGCATTGTCCCGAAGGGTTCAACAACGATATGGTGCGCCTTTATAACATTCAGGCCATACCCACATACTTCCTGATAGGACGAGGCTCTGAGATGAAGGCTCGTGGAGAGGATATTCCTGATATTCAGAAGGCCATAGAAACAGAACTTTAGCACTTTTTCGTCAAAAAATTTGGTGAGTTCGAAAAATAATCCTACCTTTGCAGTCGCAAGCGACAAGGAAAGGCCACTACAAGAAGGGTTCCGGGTATAACGGAGTCCTTTTTCCTTTTGTCTGAAGCAAACCAAAAAAAACCGGAATTATTAACACCTATTAATATATATGGCATACATGACCCAGAAGGGCTACGATAAACTCGTGGCCGAGCTCCAGCAGTTAGAAGCTGTAGAGCGTCCCAAGGCTTCTGCCGCCATCGCCGAAGCCCGCGACAAGGGCGACCTAAGCGAAAATGCAGAATACGATGCAGCCAAAGAAGCACAGGGGCTGCTCGAGATGAAGATTACACAATTGAAGGCTACTATAGCCGACGCTAAAATCATCGACACGAGCAAGCTGAATGCCGACACCGTGCAGATCCTTTGCCGCGTGGAGTTGAAGAATGCGAAGAATGGAGCCAAGATGGCTTATACGATCGTCAGCGAGACGGAAGCCAACTTGCGCGAAGGCAAGATCAGCGTGAAGACACCTATTGCCCAGGGACTCCTCGGCAAGAAAGTGGGAGACGTGGCCGAGATACAGGTTCCCCAGGGAATGATTCATCTGGAGGTCCTCAATATATCCTACGAAGAGTAATCT
>JAILFY010000042.1 GCA_024697285.1 Bacteroidaceae bacterium | reverse complement strand
GAGTCTCTCACAGCCGTAAGAGCATGCGTGCGACCTATCAGATAGGTCGGGACGTCGCCGAGGCTCAACTCCCCCGTATTCTTGAGTTCCTCGATTGATGCTGGCAGCGATGCATGGATGATAATAAATGAAGGTGCACCGATAAAGGTAGCAAGCTATGTAAGCGAACACTTATCTCTCCGCTCCCACCGCCAGAAGGCAGTACAAAGACATCAGCTCGAATACATCTTGCTCCCTCACCATAGGGCAGGGGTGGCTCTGCATCTTCTGCGACCTTCCTAAAAATCCAAGGTCAGCTGTTCCTCGGGCAGCAGACGGAAGGTCATGCGATGGTGCGGGGAAGGGCCATATTGTCGGATAGCTTCGCGGTGATCCTTGGCCGGATAACCCATATTGTGGTCCCAGCCATATTGAGGGTACTCCTTGGCCAGCTCACGCATGAAATCATCTCGATAGGTCTTGGCCAGTACGCTGGCAGCAGCGATGCTCATATAGGTGGCATCGCCCTTTACGATGGTATGGGCCGGTATGTCATAGGGCATCCAGCGATTGCCGTCGATGATGAGATGCTCCGGTCGGACACGCAGTTGTTCCACGGCGCGCTGCATGGCAAGGATGGAACAGCGCAGAATATTCATCTTGTCGATTTCCTGGGGCGAACACTGGGCCACGGCCCATGCCACGGCCTCGCGCTCCACGACTTCACGCAAGGCATAGCGCTGGTGCTCTGTGAGTTGTTTGGAATCGTTGAGGAGTTCGTTGTGGAAATCAGCAGGCAGGACGACGGCCGCTGCAAAGACAGGCCCGGCGAGGCAACCGCGACCTGCTTCGTCGCAGCCTGCCTCGATGACGTCGGGAGTATGGAATGGTTTCAGCATCTAATAAAGGGGAGAAAAGAAACAACCTACAAGGTAACAGCCTCGCCCGAGTAGTCCACGACACGGGGGCTTTCGGCCTCCTGTCCCACGACCACTATGGTGAAGCGACGTTGTTGGAGCATACCGGGGAACTCTCCCTTGCGGACGCCGATGGTGAGTTGACGGGTCTTGTCGTTCCACTGGAAAGGAATCTCCGTGAACGCTCCGCGCTCGTAGTTGTAGTTGTCACCTTCGTCCTCGTAGAGGGTGAAGGTAGCGTCGGCACCGGGATAGACGCGGATCTCCAGATTGTCCCAAGGCTTCTCGTTGCTGTATTGCACCTCGGGACCGAAAGGAATGATGCTGCCCGCACGTACATAGACAGGCATATCGGTGATGGGAGTGGGACGCAGGATCTGGCGTCCGCCCTGATGGCGCTGGCCCGTGAAGAAGTCATACCACAAGGCGCCGGCAGGCAGATAGACCGCCACGGGAGCAGAGGCCAGACGAAGATCGGGATAGATCTCGTGGCCGTGTTTGTTCTCGTCCTTCCACGTGTAGAGGGGGTCGGTGACGGGTTTCACGAGCAGGGCCCGTCCGAACATATACTCATCATTGAGGCGACGAGCCTGCACGTCATTGGCAAAGTCCATCACCAGCGGGCGCATCATCGTTCCGCTGTGCTGAACGACCTCGCCGGCCATGGAATAGATATAAGGCAAGAGGCGATAGCGCAACCGTACGGCATCCACCATGGCGTCGTAGGCCCAGTCACCTTGCTGACCGAATTCGTAGATCTCGCTGACCATAGGGCTGGAGCAGTGGTTGCGCATCAGCGGCATGAAGGTTCCCCACTGCATCCATCGTGTCTGCAGTTCCTGTACGGCAGGACTCTTGGGATTGTTGCTGATGTCCCAGTAGAAGAAGCCACCTAAATCCGTGTTCCAGAAAGGAATGCCGCACAAGGAGAAGTTCAATCCCGAGGGCACTTGGTTCTTCATCTCCTTCCAGGAGGCTTCCACGTCGCCGCTCCAACAGAAGGTGCCGTAGTGCTGAATACCGAAGCTGCCGCTGCGCGTCATCTGCACACTTCGTTTTCCTTGATAGGTCTTGGATTTCTTAGCTTTCTTGGCTTCTGCGGCACGTTGGTGCTCATAGATACCTTTGTTCGTCATCAGCGGGAAGGCGTTCTTCACGGAGAGCCACGAGCCGTCATGGGTCATATAAGCATCCGTGGCTTCGCTCTCTTCGAAGTGATCTGGCTCCGTGGAGTCGGTCCACCAGGCGTCGAAGCCCATCTGATAGAGGTGCGAGAGGTATTTCCAGTAGATGTCGCGGGCCTTGGGGTTGAAGGGGTCGTAGGGTAGCACGCCCTTGTTGCGCGGCCAGGTGTCAAAGGGCAGCAGGCCTCCTATCTTCTCCAACTCTTTATAGGGCTC
>JAILFY010000108.1 GCA_024697285.1 Bacteroidaceae bacterium | reverse complement strand
GATGCCCTTCTCGCTGGAAATCGACCAGACGTTCATCGGCGCTCTGCTGACCTGTATCGGTTACTCCATCAACGATAAGGTGGTGGTCTTCGACCGTATCCGCGAGAACCTGGGTCTCTATCCCAAGCGCGACAAGCAGCTCCTCTTCAACCAGTCGCTGAACGCCACTCTGACGCGTACCATCAACACCTCTGTGTCCACGTTCATCGTGCTGCTGTTCATCTTCGTCTTCGGCGGTGCCAGCATCAAGAGCTTCGCTTTCGCCATGATCCTCGGTGTCATCATCGGCACCCTGACCTCCATGTTCATTGCCGCTCCCACGGCTTACCGCATCATGGGTCGTAAGATTAAGGACGAAGGGGAATAAGCCCTCGAGGTAATTCTTTTTTAAATCATAGAACTGCGTTGTGACTCTCGTTGCAACGCAGTTCTTTTTTGGGGGGAGGGGGTGAGCGGTTCAGGTGACGCCTGTCGTCCTGCACAAGGGCGTCTCGTTTCTTTCTTCCCTTAAAACCTCGACAAAAATTTGGCGTGCCAGAGAATTCTCTTTATCTTTGCCGATGAAAAGGTGCTTTTTGGTCCCTTTTGGGGCCTTTTCTCTCTCCTTATGTCATCAGTCTGAGTGAATATGGATCCTGTATTACGTCGCTATTACCAGTACTTAAGGCTCGAACGCAATTTCTCAGAGAATACGCTCGACGCGTATTCCAAGGATCTTAACAAACTGTTAAACTTCCTGGAACAGGAAGGTGTGGACTACCGCGAGGTCAAGTTGGAGCAGTTGCAGACATTCTCCGCTTCTCTGATGGACGTTGGGATCACCAATCGCAGCATCTCGCGCATCCTTTCCGGTGTCCGTTCGTTTTATCATTTCTTGACGATTGAAAAGGAAATAGCCGATGACCCTACTCAGATGCTGGAATCTCCTGCACGTGGAGAGCACTTGCCGGATGTGCTTACGCTGGCTGAAATCGACCAACTCATCGCCTGTGTTGATCTGACTAAAGACGAGGGACCTCGTGACCGGGCCATTCTCGAGACGCTCTACAGCTGTGGATTGAGGGTGAGTGAATTGTGTGGATTGCGTATGAGCGATCTTTTTCTCGACGAGGGGTTCATACGGGTTCATGGCAAAGGGAAGAAGGAGCGGTTAGTGCCTATCTCGCAGAGTGCAATTCGTGAATTGAGGAATTGGTTTGTGGACCGCGACCGTGTACTCATCCGCCCCGGACACGAGGATATTGTCTTTCTCAGCATACGCAGGGGCACGGCCCTGTCGCGGATCTCTATCTTCCATATCGTGAAAATGTTATGCCTCAAGGCTGGGATTCGTTCCTCCGTTTCTCCGCATACTTTTCGCCATAGCTTCGCTACGCATCTTCTTGAAGGCGGGGCCAATCTGCGCGCGATTCAGGAGATGTTGGGGCATGAGGAAATCGGTACGACGGAGATTTATATGCATGTCGATACGAAGCATCTGAGAAAGGAAATCTTGGAGCATCATCCGCGCAACGCAAAAGAGGGCGATGCGACAGGGGAATAGCGGTGTCGTCGCCCTCTGTGCGAGGGGGATCTTCTCAATATTAAGGTTGGGGAAACGGAGTCGTTCCTTTTGCTGAAAAGGGGCAAAAGGAACGCTCGCGTTAGGGATGAATGAGTTCAAAAACCTGACGTTGGATGTCGTTTCTCCAGTCGGTTCCCAGGGCTACGATTTCCAAACTGTCATTGGCGAGCACGTAATAGGGCAGTTCCCGGATTCCGAACTGCTCCACAATGGGGGTGCTCCATGATTGGCGATAACAACGCGATTCCCATGTGACCGAGTCGTAGCGGCAGGTACTGGCGTAGTCATCGGGGTTGAGGTCGAGACTGATGCTGATGGGACGCAACTTACGGTGCAATGGCAAGTCGGCCACCTGTCTCTTGATGCGTTGGATATCAAAGAAATTGTACTTGCTCTCCCTTCGCCATGAAGCCCAGAAAATCAAAACCACCGGCTGGCCGGCTTTCAGCGTCAGCGTGTCCGTTCCGCTGATACCGTCGGGGGGGAGCACTATCTTTGGCAGCTTCTTTCCTATCTTTAGGTTTGACAACCCGGTATTCTGCAACCTCAGGAGGTGTTGCATGTGAATGCTGACATGACTCTCGGGGTATTGCTGAATGTATTGTTTCATGGCTTCCTGCTGCTGCCTATCCGAATAGTTGAGACAGGCCAGACGGAATTCCGTATAGGCTTCGTTGTCGTCGGTGCCGGTCACTTCGATGGCGCGCAATTCATTGGCGTCTCCCTTCAGACGGGCGGTCTTTCCGGGTTGACCGAAAACGGTTAGCTCGCTCTGATTGGGAAAGACGATATAGAAGATGGCTTCCTCGCTGAGTGGCGTGCTCCAGCTGAAACTGCCTTCCTTGACATGAATGGTGTCGATGTGTTGCATGCTGCCATCCAAACTGTACACCAGGAAATCTGCTTGCTGCAGGTTGCTGATCTCTCCTTTTATACGGAAAGAGTATGGGTCGTTGCATCCGGCCAACACCAAGATCAGAAAGGGGAAGAGAAAGCGACCCAAAAGCCCCTTCTTTGTAAGGAAAGGGGCGTGGCTTGTAGTGAAAGGATGATTGCTTTTCATAGGGATACACTCACGCATGCTTACAAAGAAGGGGCTTTTTGGGGGAGGATGATGATGATTACTTCAGCAGGTTACTGATCTGCGAAGCATACTTTGTGAACTCAAGGTCCTTGGAGGCACGTTCTGCCAACGAAGGATTCTGCTGGATGGCGCTGCTGAGGCCGCTGATGATGTCGTCAACGTTACCCTGTCGGGCACCGAGGATGGCCTTGAGGTATGCGGTGTAGGCGTCGGCATTCTTGATGCCGGCGAGGGTAGCGGCGGCGGAGACATAGTCCTTGTTCAGGATCTGTGCCAGCAGGGCGCTGTTGCTCTTCACACCGGCGAGGTTGGCAGCAGCGGCTGCGTAGTTGCCTTTCGCCAGGTTGAGGTTACCGAGGACTTCGCTGTAGGTGTTTGCACCTGTGCCCTTGGCCAGGAGCGTCTCTGCCTGACTGACCTGACCTTTTGCCAGTGCGAGCAGGGCTTCGTTGGTAGCAGCTTCTGCACTGGTGGGATTCAGGCTCTTGGCCTTGGCAATATAGTTGGCTGCTGAAGACAGGTCGCCGTTCTGGTAGGCCAGGTTGGCTAAGTTGTTGAATGCACGGGAGTCGCTGGGGAAGATCTGGGCGGCTTTCTCATACCATGCCTGCTTGTCGGTGTTCTGCTCCTGAAGGGCGGCTCCATAGAGGAGCTCTTCCAGACTGAGCTGCTGGGCATCGGATTGGAATTGTTCCACAATCTGCTCGTCGGAACGTCCGATGACATCGTAGTTGGCGATCAGGCGGGCGCGACGCAGCTCGGGAAGGATGCCCTTGGCGATTTCATCGTAAACGACACTCATGTTGCGGATCTGTTCCTCGCGTTCTGCGGGATCTTTATACATGGAAAGCACGCGCAGGATCACGTCCTTGTCTTGGATGTCGCTTTCGCTCACGAGTTGCTGGAATCCATCCCAGTCTTCAGCGGTGAACTTGGTGTCGATATCGGCAGACATCTTGTTCTTCTTCAACTGGCTGTTGACATAGGCGCTGGAGCTGTCCTGACGCTTTTCTGCGAGTTTCTCGTTGAAGTCGTAGCGGCCTTCGGGGGATGCATAAGCGCTGACCTCGATGTTCTGCAATTTTAGGGTCTCCTGGTTGTCGTTGATTTCCTTCAGTATCTTCACGAAATCCTGGATGCTGGTTGTCTTGAGCTCGCTGGCGCGGACGTTGGCCTGATTCACGAGATACTTGATCTGGGCCTCCTGCTTCTGGCGGATGATGCGCTGGTAGGCATCAGGGGCCAAGGCGGGATTCACGCTACTGATGGTATTCCGGAGGAGATCGCTGGTGGAGAGAACACCATAACCAACCTTTACGTCAGGCAGCTCAATGGTCTTCTTGCCTTTCTTGGCATAGGAACGCAGGTAGAGTTCGCTCTGCTGCATCGCATTAATGAAGGGGAAGCTGGCACGCATCGTGTAGTTGCCGCCTTGCTTATAAGGTACTGAAGTGCCGTTGCCCAGCACCTTCTCGCCTTGGAACATCGTGCCTTCGGAGGTCGATTCTCCACCTTGATATTTCAGTACGGGGGTCAAGGTGAGAGCCACCTTTTTCTTCATGTACTTCTCAGGGAATGTGATGTTGATGGTAGCAGGCACTTCGCTACCGATGGCTTCGAGGGGAGTGGGAGTGACACTGACATTGTCGGCACTGATTGCCTTGAATTTGCTGCAGGAAGCCAGCACAAGCATGCCGGCAGCAGCCATGGAAAGAATGGTAATCTTACGCATTTTTGGTAAAGTTTATAGTTTTGGATTGATTTATTTGGTGCAAAGATACATTAAACAACTTTTATAGCCAAAAAAAATCAGCGATTTTTCGTTAACGGCTAAACAGAAGGGCTGTGTTCTCAGTGGCTTACTCGGCCAAGACGGTGAATTCGGCGCCGCTGGCAAAGTCGAGACCGTTCTGCGAGGAGAGGGCGGTGAAGCGCAGGTAGCGGGCCTTCTGGGGCTTGGCGAAGGTGACGCGCTGGAGGCTGGCGTTGTTGGCAAACTCGCCTTCGGCCACGGGCTCTGACCAGGTCTT
>JAILFY010000230.1 GCA_024697285.1 Bacteroidaceae bacterium | reverse complement strand
GTGTGGGGATACAAATTTGCACCCTCTGCAGAGGCTGAAGAGCCTTTACAGAGGGTGCATTAGTTTCCGTTCCCAGAAGAATGGGGCGGGGGAGAGAAGGGGTTGGTGAGCTTACAGCTTCACAACCTTCTTGCCATCTTTGATGACAATGCCCTTGGCGGCATCGTTGGCGCGACGACCATCGAGGGTGTAGGCGGGAGCGGAACTGCCGTCGGCGCTCACGCTGTTTACGGAGGAACCCTCGTTGATGGTTCCATTGCCGCTGGTGGAAGTGGTGGTCAGGGAGTAGCCGTTGGTGTAGATAGTGCCGTTGTTCACCAACTTGCAGATGGACGTGTTGGCCGTAAGGTTCCACACGGCGCCCTCGTTGACGGTGACATTAGCCGTATAGCCAGAGTCGTATTTCACCACACCCGTGTAGGTGCCGTTGTCCAATACCAAGTTGCCCACAGCGCCGCTGGTGCTCCATTGCGAGTCGTCCATCACATACATGATGACGCCCGAAGGCACGGTGAGTGTGCAGCCGGAGAGGGTGCAGGTGGCCGTGACGCAGGTGGCCACTTCCAGCAGCGGTGCGCTGGAGTCCGTCATGGTCAGCGAGGTGCCGGTAATCGTCATCACGGGGTTGACGCCATCTGCGTCGCCCGAGCCGCTCTGCATCATCAGCAGGCCGCGCTCGCTGGAGCCGCTGGTCATGGTGCAATTTGTCATGGTGATGCTGTTGTCGCCCTCGATGACTCCAATCTCGCCCTTGGCGGACGTGCCTACGAGGTCGGTGGCGCTCATGGTTCCAGTGGAATAGATGACAGCCGACTTGGAACCATTGGCGGTGGCTGTACCTCCGTCCACGGTAACAGTGCCTCCGCCGCGGTCCGTGGCAATGGTGGAGGAGGTAGCCTCGTTCGTGGTGATGTCTACATTGGAGGCTGTGATGCTACCGCCATAGGTGGCGTGGAGCCCACGGCTGACGCTGTAGTTGTTGACGATGGTGATGCCGTCGATGACTATCGAGGCGCCATTGGTGGCAATAACTGCGTTGGCACCCTGGGCGCTGGAACTCACGGTGCCGTTGGTGATTACAATCTTGGCGCCGCTGGCAGCCGTGGTGCTCTGGTAGTTCGTGGAGCTGGCTGCACCCGCATAGATGGTGGAGTTGTTGCCGTAGAAACTGGAGTTGTCGCCACCGCTGCCGTCGCCGGTCTTGCTGAAGCTACAGTTGGTGAGGTTCAACGTGCCGTTGGTGACTTGCACCACATTATAATATTGTGTGGAGCTGGTCAGCGTCTCGCCTGTCTTCGTAACGGTGGAGCCGTCGCTCAGCGTGTAGGTGGCGCCAGAAGGATAGGTGGGAGTGGTGTCGGAAGGGGGTTGTGCTTGCATGTTCAAGCAGAGAGCAGCCGCAGCTGCAAGGAGTAGAGATTTCTTCATTTGTGAGTCTTATTAGTTGATAATTTGGAAATCGGTTGCAAATGTATGGGTTATTTCCATAATAAAAGTTAACGATATGGTTCTTTTCCTTGACAATTTAAGCAACCATGTTCTGCGTCCATCAAAAATTGACTATTTTTGCACCAAATAGAGGTTTTGTATGAAAGAAATCAATCGAAAAGCTGATCCCAAGCATCCTTATATTCGAAAGTTGGATGCCATAAAAGAACGAGAGGTGGTGGTTATCGACAACATCAAGGCTCCACCTTTAGTTGGCCTGGCATATATCGCTGACAACTGCCTGATTATCGTGAGTCAGCAGGGCTCCATCATCAACAGTCATAACGAAGAGTACGCCCTTCGTCCGCACGACATCTCCATTCTGCTTCCCGACCATTTTGCCATGCCCGAACGTGTGACGCCGGATTTCGTGGCCACCAATGTGGCTCTCTCGCGGTCTTTCTTTGAGGAGTTGCGGTTGCGCTACCCCTACACGCGCTACGCGTCCCTTTTCCGCCAGCGGCCTCCTTGTCATCTTACAGAGGAGCAGTTCGTCAGTGCCCGGAAATTGGTGGATACTATTCGCGATGTCTCTGAGGGCGACAGCCCCCATCGTCGTGAGATGTTGCTGCAACTGCTCTGTGTGCTGCTGAACCTTCTGGGAGAATATCATGTGGCAAACTACCCCGACGAGAAGGCGGGCAAGGAAAGTCTGTTCAGCACCTTCTACGAGAATATCACTCTGCACTACCGCGAATCCCGTGAGTTGGCCTACTATGCACATCTGCTGAATGTCACGCCCAAGCGCCTTTCTGCGGTCATTCTGGCCGAAACGGGTATCCGGGCGATGCAGTGGATCACACATTACATTGTTGTTCAGGCTAAGATGTTGCTCGATTCCCGGCGGGATATGTCTGTGCAGCAAATCAGTTTCTACCTCGGATTCAGCGAACAAGCCGCCTTCTGTAGATACTTCAAGGCCAACACGGGCCTCTCTCCCATCGCCTATCGCAATACCGGCAAGGCATCTTCTGATTGATATGGAAGGCAGAAAGATGTTGAAAAGATACCAGCCACGGAAGATGATAGGCCACAGCCGCTATCGCAGCTACTTCAACACGCTGTCGCCGGCGCTGCAGGCTCAGGTGTTGCAGTGCATGCAACGACTCATAGGCGAAGAGGCAGAGTGGTGCGACAAGGGCAACTATGGTCATCTGTGTAATATTCTGTCAACTATAGCCCTCGACGAAGTGCTGCAGGCCACGGGCCAGAGCCCCGAGGAGGTGCAGCAGACGCTCTCCCGCCACATGTGGGCGGCCCTGAAACCACAATGGATGCAGCGGTTGGCCCGACTGAGTTTCTTCTTGCCACTGATGAAGAAGGTGGTGCCACTGGGATTCCGCAAGATGAGCGGCAAGGGATGGAAATACGTGTGGCACTTGGACACCGATGGTCCGGAGGAGTTTCACTTCGAGTGCACCCAGTGTCTCTATCAGCAGATTTTCGCCCGAAGGGGAATGCTGCAACGTTTCGGCCCGATGTTTTGTAAAGCCGACATCATTAACTACGGCGAACTGCCCTACACGGATTTCATCCGCACGCAAACCCTCTGCCAAGGAGGCGAGAAGTGTGACTTCTGTTTTATCCGCCACGCCAAGGGCGAGACATGGCAGCGTACGAAGAGTATCTGACTAAACTTTCGCAAACTCTGTTTCGTTCGTTTAAACCGAGGGTTTGCTTGGATCTTAACCCCCTTAAACTCTTAAACCGCGAGCCCCGCTCGCTCCTTAAACCGCGTCCATCGGGCGCACCTTAAACCCTTAAACCTTTAAACCGCGAGCCCCGCTCGCTCCTTAAACCGTGTCCATCGGGCGTTTCTCCCCCATCATCTCTTTGCGAGACTTGGATTTGGTGACCAACCAGACACCCGAGAAGACCAGTACGACGGAGAGGGCGTGGGTGGGTTTCAGGACTCCGATGCCCATCAGCAGAGAGGCGGCCACGGAGACGATGGGCTGCACGTAGTTGTAGACGCTGACGACGGTGGGACGAAGGGTGCGCTGACCTATCATCGTAAGGATATAGCAGAGGAACGTTCCTACGCAGACGACATAGCTCACCTCCAGCCAGGTCTTGGGCGGAATGGTCTCACTTACAACCTGATAGACATGACTCGCCGTGAAAGGCAGTAGCATCAGCGTGGCCCAGGAGAACATGTATTTGTTGACGGTGAAGACGTTGTAGCGACGAATGAGGGGATTGAAGAGCGACAGATAGAGGGCGAAGGAGAACTGAGCCAGGAGGCAGAGGAGGTCGCCGCGGATATCGCCCACCCGACCATCGACATGAGCAGCGGAGGTGAGAATCAGCATCAGAGCTCCACTACATCCCATCAGCACTCCCAGGGCCTTGCGGCCCGTGATAGGTTCTTTCAAGATCAGTGCCGACAGCAACATGGCAAAAATGGGCATGGAGGTAGTGACAATGGAGGCGTTGATGGGAGAGGTGATGCTCAGACCGATGGTGTAGCAGCATTGGTTGCAGACAAGTCCCAGGAGACCCGCCCCGATGAACCGCAACTTGTCGGGCCAGGGAACGTGCTCCTTGGGTGCCACGAGGGAGGCGAGCCAGAACAACAGGCAGGCTCCTACCACCCGGAAAGTGACCATCGTGATACCATCCACGCCGTGGGTCATGGCGTCTTTGCCGATAGGCGCCATCAGTCCCCAACCGGCGCACGCTCCGAACATCGCGAGGTGCGCAACGAGGGGACGGTTGTTGCTTGTTGGTTGGGACTTTTCTGCGCTGGTTGTCTTCATGATTGAGGTTCGTCTTCGGCTGTCCTGAGCAACCGCAGGTGATGGTCGATGCGAGGCGGCAATTCTTCCTCGTAGTGTGTGACCATAATGAGGGTTTTGTTGGTCCGCTGGCAGAAGACTTCGATAATCTCTCTCACCCGCTGACGATTCAGATCATCCAGTCCGTGGAGGGGCTCGTCCAGAATCAGCAACTCAGGGTCTTTCACGAAGGCGCGGGCCAGGAGGCAGAGGCGCTGCTCGCCGCTGGAGAGGGTGAGGAACGTGCGTGAGGCCAGTGTTTCAATACCGAAGACTTGCATCCAACGCAGACAGATCTCCCGTTGTTCGGGGCGCGGACGCACATAGAGGCCGATGGAGTCGGAGAGACCGCTGGCAACGATGTCGATGGCAGGAATATCCTTCAGGTAGGCGCGATGCATCTCCGGGCTCACATATCCAATGTGTTTCTTGATTTCCCAGATGCTCTCGCCACTGCCCCTGCGGTGGCCAAAGAGCTCGATATCACAGGCATAAGCCTGGGGGTTGTCGGCACATACGAGACTGAGCAGGGTGCTCTTGCCGGCTCCGTTCTCGCCGCTGAGGGCCCAGCGTTCTCCTTCGCCTACCTTCCAGGTGAGGTCGCGGAGAATGGTGCGGTTGCCGTAGCGGATACTGACGTTGCGGAAGTGCAGCACGGGACCGCCATCCTGAGGGTAGAAAGGCATGGTACTCAGGGGCTTCGCTTCCAGATGAAGTATCCATTCGCGCTCCTCCTGCGGCAAGGCCGGCAGAGCCACGGGGCACAGCTCCGCTCGGTAGTCTGCCAAGGACCTTTTGTGCCCCACGACCAGTCCTTCCACGGGAATCACGTGGGTGATGAAATCTGGGATATCGTCGGTCTTAGAGAGCACCAGCACGAGCTGCAGCCCTTGCTCCCGGATGAGTTGCTGGAGCAGGTCGCGCAACATCTGGCGGGTGGCTACGTCCAGTCCGATGAAGGGATTGTCGAGGATGAGCATCCGCGGTTGGGCGGCCAGCACTCGGCGGAGCTGATAGCGCCGCATCTCGCCGCTGGAGAGGGCGATGATGGGTTTGCCATCTACACGCGGCATCTCGTCGTCGATATCATGTTGGTTCCAGCGCTGCTGGTAGTAGTACGAAGAGTCCTGGTCGCCATAGCTGTCGCGGAAGGTCATATAGCGCAGGTTGTCGCTGACCATCTGGTGCGCCCCGCTGTCGAAATCATAATGTACTTCGTTGAGCAACAGGGGGGAACGTCCCGTGAGGATATCCACGAGGCGTGATTTCCCACTGCCGTTGCGCCCCACGAGGGCTATCTGTTCGCCTTCGTGGATAGACAGACTGACGGGTTCGGCCATTCTCCTGCCGGGATGGCGAGGCACACCATTACTTACGGAAATGATTGTTCTCATAGTTGGTTGCAAAGATACGACATATTTTCCAATGAAGGTGCCTTCATCGTCTTTTTTTCGTGGCCCTGAGGAATATGTGGTATTGTTTTTTTATATAAATAAGGTACGCGCAGCAATAAAAAGTGTGATTGATGCAGCTGTGTTCGAAAAGAATGTGTAACTTTGCATTTGAAAAAGCAAACTCCTTAGCATCCCGGCGCTTCGGGCAGCGAGTTATCGTGTGCTCCCTTGCAAATGAAAAAGCAAACTCCTTGGCATCTCATCGCTTTGGGCTGCATGTCATTCAGTGCTCCCCTTGCAAATGAAAAGCTAACTCCTTAGCATCTCATCGCTTCGGGCTGCGTGTCATTCAGTGCTCCCCTGCATGTGCAGCGGTGCTTCCCGCAAAAAGATTCTTAATCCCTCAAAACTCCAGTAAAATATGACCGAAGGCTATCCCGTCAGAGAATATCAGGGTCCCGTCAAGCGCTATTGCCAGATGTTGGACCTGAAGGATGATCCCGCACTGATTCAGCAATATCGCCACTACCACAGTCCCGAAGGCTGTTGGCCAGAGATCCTTGAAGGTATTCGGCAAGTGGGCATTCTCGAAATGGAGATTTACATCCGGGACAACCACCTCTTCATGATCGTGGAGACTCCGCTGGATTTCGACTGGGACACTGCCATGTCCCGCCTTTCCACCCTGCCCCGTCAGGCCGAATGGGAGGCTTTCGTCGCCCTCTTCCAAAAGTGCGCCGAGGGAGCCACCTCCGATGAGAAATGGCAGATGATGGACCGCATGTTTTACCTCTATTAAACCCAAATCCTAATGACCGATTTGGGTTAATGAATGTATTATGCTACTGAAAGCAACCATATGCTATGTATCTTCTTAAAATCAACATTTATCAATTATAATTACCATCCCAAAAACCGTCATTATCCTTTTCCGTTCTATCCCATCGTGTGCAGTATAGGCGAGATTGCCACAATGGACAATCATCGGCAAACAAAGCACCCGCATTTGTAAGATTCCCTGCTCCAGTTACCAGGCCAAACGACAAGAGATACTTTGGCACACCTGAACCTGGCCGTGCTGGCCTACTGGGTGGTGTCGGTCACCAAGTACAGGCTGAAGCTGAAGAAATATCCCAATGTCCGTTGGGACGAAATCATGCGTACCGCCCAGGCCCTGGTAGTGGTAACAGCCGAGATGGACGCCGTGGAAGGCTGCAGAGTCTCGGTGCGACAAAGCACTGAGGCGGAGGAGGAACTCGCTACCATATACGGTCTGCTGGACATTACGGACAATCCCATAGGAAAAGTCAAATCTGTGGTACCCCTGAAAGGACCCCCGAAAAATCCGCCGCCTGAAAATCAGTGAGTTAAGCAGTCGTTAGCTGAAATGTGGGTTAATGTTTATTCAAAGAGTAGCAACAGATTAGAGAGTCCC
>JAILFY010000181.1 GCA_024697285.1 Bacteroidaceae bacterium | reverse complement strand
AAGATATATATCTTATTCGTATAAGATTCTACCTGACTTCGGTTATCCCCTGTGTCTTCATTGTGCCTCCTGTTTTACTCCACTTTTTCTCATCCAGTCTGCTGTCATCACAAGTGGCAAAAGTACGTGTCCGCGGAAAATCTTGTTCAAAATAAACTGCATACTACATGAATCTGTATTGCGAAGTCCATTTTCCTCCATTTTCATGTAGTATGTAGTTTATTTTGAACAACATTTTCGCGGGAGGGAGGATGATCGCCGCGGACGGACCGCGGCGCACTCGACCCAAATGAGGTGGGGAAAGGAGGTGGGGGGAAGGGAAATAAGGGGGAAGGGAGTGGACTTTTCAATGCGGTTTTCATGTAGTATGTAGTTTATTTTGAACAACATTTTCGCGAGAGGGAGGATGATCGCCGCGGACGGACCGCGGCGCACTCGACCGATGGGAGGTGGGGTAAGGAGGTGGGGGAAGTGGAAAATTGTTGTACGGTAAAACTCACGAACCAGCAACTTTAATACCTGATTATAAACCGGCTGTCCGGTAAAAATGCCATCTTTGCCCGTGATTATGTTTTGATTTGTGGCGAAAGCAAGGATAATCAAAAGGGCTGATACTTCATGCGAGTACCAGCCCTAAATTAATTTTCAAAAAAGTTTTACCGGACAGCAATATTAATAATATCCGCTGTAAACGATCTGCAGCTTGAGTGGCTCGGTGCCGCCGACGAGACGGGCACTGGTGAGGGAGAAATCGTGGTTGATGCTCACTTGGGTGGAGACACCGGAGGAGGTGGTGCTGGTGGTGACATCCACGGGAATCAACAGCACCTTGTTCCAGTCGGGATGAGCGGCGTTCCACTGTGCAGAAGTCAGTCCCTCTGCTTGCATCCCTTTTTCCTTCTCTCGGTGCAAATAAGAGAGAAGACGCGAGAGATTACTGAAGGTATAGGTGTTGTACGTGGCATCAAAATATGTGGTGTAACTCGTAAGCTCGTCGGCCAGCTGTTTGTTCTGGAAGAAACTACGCTGGTTCTGTTTGCGCAGGAGCAACAAGGTCTCTGGCGCCGGCAGTACGTTGTCGGACTGAGACAGACTGTTCATTCGCGTAAGTATCAGTCGTGCCCTGCTGATGGTGTCGTTCTGGTGGTTTTGGAACACCTCGTCCACAGGCAGTTCCATCTCTGTGGCCACGCCAGCGGGCGACTTCAGATACGTGTAGGGTTTAGATGCATCCAGCAATGCCGTGAGGTCGCTGTTCTGAATACGTGTACTCTGTATGACCTCAGCGGTAGCCGAGAAACGAGATACAGCCTGATAGACGGTGTCCTTCTCCGCGTCGCGGTAGCGGAAGTAGACATTCAGGGCCGTGACATCCAGTGTCAGCATCGTACCCTTTCCACTCTGCAGTTTAAAGTAAAGGCCAGGGAACACGTGGTGGATAAACTGCCAGGAATTGACAAACCATTCCGGATGCTCGTCGGCTGCCCGCAGGATGCGTGTACCCAGCGCCTTGGGCAGACGCACGCGTACATTATCATAATGCGTGGTGCTGATACGTTCGGAGTCCGGCAAGGTGTAGTCGGAGGGTGTGAACGTCTTAGATGCCAGAGGTCGGGCGCCAGCAGGCAGATAATCCTCTATGCAGATATCAGAATAGAACGTCTGTTCCTCCGAGAGGATATTAGTGGAATCCAACTCATAGACCTGCAGTTTCATGGGGTTAGTGGCATCGCCATAGTAGTTCTCGAAGTAGAGCCGCACATCCACAGAGTCCGCTTCCAGTTCGCCCTTGCTGTTTTTGATGATCAACTCATCGTCGGGCAAGGTGTAGTTCTCCAGCGTATGAAACTGCGCCAGGAACTCCGCCTTGATACTCGTGTTTGTTTCTTCGTCCACCACTTCTCCAAAATAGGACTTGGAGCTGTTGGCCACTACGGAGTCCAGCAGCACGGAGGATGACTGAATATCAAATACGCCTTCTGAGGAAGTTATCAAATCCGTTTTGTCTACGATACCAAGCGAGGCGGTATCTTCATCACATGATGTCAGCAAAATGAGCGCCAACAAATTGGCCAAGAAGGCAATTTTGTGGTTCATTGATTCGTAAGATATAAAAGTGTGTGTTGTTTAATAGTCTTTGA
This sequence comes from Bacteroidaceae bacterium, assembly GCA_024697285.1. Lineage (GTDB taxonomy): Bacteria > Bacteroidota > Bacteroidia > Bacteroidales > Bacteroidaceae > Physcousia. The sequence continues at coordinate 3,921 of JAILFY010000181.1, read as the reverse complement.
TAGGTTCTTCTTCTTTCCCTTCGCTCCACACGGCATCGAAGAAGTCCACGATTTGCTGTCCGTTGGTCCTGTCGGCGATGTCAATAGGTCCCAGCACCGGTTTCCCTTGTTTCTCTGCATAGGCTCGCAGTTCGGGGTCGTCGAATCCAGGAGTGAGCAGCAGCCCTTCGGAATAATCCATGGCAAGATGATAGAGGTCGCGGATGGAGAGGTTCTGCGGGAATCCTTTCAGCTCGTCGCCTTGCATGTTCTTGAACTGAATGTTCACCCGGAACTGATCTGTGGTGAGCAGCTTCAGGTCGTTGCCAGTGGGCGTGAAGATGATGCGGCTGTCGCGGAAGGACGGTTCCTCTCTGTAGCAAGTCTTGATGAACAACGGTGCTATCGTTGAGACCCATCCTTGACAATGGATGATGTCCGGCACCCACCGCAGTTTCTTCACCGTTTCCAGCACGCCTCTGGCGTAGAAGATACTCCGTTCTCCGTTGTCTTCGTACTCCTTTCCGTTCTCGTCGAAGGCCTCCAGTCGCTTCTGGAAGTAGTCATCGTTGTCGATGAAATACACCTGCATGCGTGCCGAGGGAATGGAAGCCACCTTCAGGATGAGCAGGTGGTCTGTGCCGTCGATGATGAGATTCATTCCAGAGAGGCGAATCACCTCATGCAACTGGCTGCGTCGTTCGTTGATAGTTCCCCATTTGGGCATGAAGGTGCGAATCTCACGCCCCTTTTCCTGTAAGAATTGTGGAACACGGCGCCCCAAGTTCGAAAGTTCAGACTCGTCGATGTATGGATTGATTTCTTGGGTGATAAAAAGGACCTTCTTCGTCTTCATCTTTGCATAAAATCTTGTATTTCTTTTGCAAAGATATATAAAAAATTTGGTTAAAAAGCAATCATAACGTGAATAAAGTTGGTAAAGGGACCTTTTTTTGCGAATTATTTGCATTTTCTCTTCTCTATTTGACAAATTATGTGTTATTTTGTGCCGCTTTTAGGGACGACTTACCCCTATGAGCCCTTGAAAAAGAAGAATGAAAGTAATTGAAAGCATCTCTATGCTTCGTTCGGAACTCGCCAGCTTGCGCCAATCCGGAAAAAGCATAGGTCTGGTACCTACTATGGGTGCCCTTCACGAGGGACACGCCTCTCTCGTCAAGCGTAGTGTTAAAGAAAACGACATCACCGTCGTGAGTATTTTCCTCAATCCGACTCAATTCAACGACCAGAACGATCTGAAGCGTTATCCCCGTACATTGGACGCCGACTGTGCTCTTCTTGAGTCCTGCAAGGCCTCCATTGTCTTTGCCCCCAGTGTGGAAGAAGTATATCCGGAGCCCGACACCCGTCAGTTCTCCTATCCCCCCACGGACAGCGTGATGGAAGGAGCCCACCGCCCCGGTCATTTCAATGGCGTGTGCCAGATCGTGTCGAAGTTGTTCTCCTATGTGGAGCCCGACCGCGCCTATTTCGGGGAGAAAGACTTCCAGCAGATAGCTGTGATACGTCGCATGGTGGAAGACCTGGGTCTCAAGCTCCAGATAGTGCCCTGCCCCGTGGTTCGCGAAGCCAGCGGGCTGGCCATGTCCAGCCGCAACACCCTGCTGACACCCGAGCAACGCGAAGTGGCCTCCAAGATTTATGCAACCCTCGCAGAAAGCAAGGACTATGCCAAAGGTCACTCGGTGAAGGAAACCCGCGAGATGGTCATTCAGCAGATCAACGCCACCGACGGTCTGGAAGTGGAGTACTACAGCATCGTGGACGGACTGACGCTGCAGGATGTGGAAGAGTGGAGCGATTCCGACGACGTCGTGGGCTGCATCACCGTCTACTGTGGCGACAAACCCATCCGACTCATCGACCACATCAGATACAAGGGATAGAGATAATCACTGAGCACACCTTTAATATATATAAGAGACTGCATAGATATGACCATTGAAGTCCTGAAATCCAAGATACATTGTGCCACCGTCACGGAAGCCAACCTCCACTACATGGGGAGCATCACCATTGACGAGGCACTGATGGAAGCTGCTGGGCTGATAGCTGGTGAGCGAGTATATATCACCAACAACATGAACGGCGAACGCTTCGACACTTATATCATCAAAGGTCCTCGCTACAGCGGTTGCATCTGCTTGAATGGTGCTGCTGCGCGCAAGGTGCAGGTGGGTGACGTCGTCATCATCATGTCCTACGCCCAGGTCACCTTGGACGAAGCCCGCACCTTTGAACCCCGCATCATCTTCCCCGACGAGCACAACCACCTGCTCCAGGACCAGTGATTCCAGCGGAGGTGCAGCGACACACGGCTCCCTGCCAACATCAGATTATACTATTAGCCCTTTAGGTTCCTGAAGACAGAAGCCTGCATTCAGTAAGGGTCTGAAGACAGAAGCCCGCATTCAGTAAGGGTCTGAAGACAGCTACAAGCATAAGGACCTGAGAACGCATGCATGCATAAGCACCTGAGAACACATGCAAGCATTCAGTTTGACCTAAAGCTCTCTTTTCAGATAAAGAGCCGCCCTCTATCCAGAGAGCGGCTCTTTAAATTACGTCGCTATTATAATAAGGTACGCGCGTGAGGGTGTTTATTTCTTTGCGAGCAAGTCGCGAATTTCAGTGAGGAGCACTTCTTCTTTCGTGGGTTCTGGATCGGGAGCCGGAGCCGGAGCTTCCTCCTCTTTCTTCTTCATGCTGTTGATTCCCTTGATGAGGAGGAACACGCAGAAGGCGACGATGAGGAAATCGATGACGTTCTGGATGAAGGCACCATAGTTCCATGTGATAGCCTCCGAAGCGGCCTGCACCACTTCACCGGCCTCGTTGACCACTTCCGCCTGCGCCTCTTTCAGCGTCAGATGCATGTCAGTGAAGTTCACGTTGCCCATAAGCATAGCGATGGGAGGCATGAGAATGTCGTTGACCACCGAAGTCACAATCTTGCCAAATGCGCCACCAATGATCACACCGACAGCCATGTCAACTACGTTTCCGCGCATCGCGAAATCCTTAAACTCTTGAATAAAGCTACTTTTTGCCATAATTTTACATATTTTTAGGGGTTTGTTGTGGCAAATGTAAAACAAATTTTGTAATTTTGCCGCGAAAAATAAAAGAAAAATGAACTATCGAGCTTTAAATACCCTCATTTCTGTGCTTTTTGCCCTGTTGCTGGTAGGTTGCAAGTCCGCCGAATACTGCAATTGCGGTTGAAGTCAGATGTATATTTGAAGTCCCCGATGCAAAGATCAAGTTTCAAATAACCAACCACATTTATTAACTCTTAAACAACTAAAGAAATGACAAAAGTTGCTATTAACGGTTTCGGCCGTATTGGTCGTCTTGCTTTCCGTCAGATGTTCGAGGCCGAAGGCTATGAAGTAGTCGCTATCAATGACCTGACCAGCCCCAAGATGCTCGCTCACCTTCTGAAGTACGACACCGCACAGGGTGGCTTCGCTGGCAAGTTCGGCGAGGGCAAGCACACTGTGGAAGCTACCGAGAACTCCATCATCGTTGATGGTAAGGAAATCACCATCTATGCAAAGCCCAATGCTGCTGAGCTTCCTTGGGGCGAGCTGAACGTTGACGTCGTTCTGGAGTGCACCGGTTTCTACACCTCCAAGGAGAAAGCTTCTGCACACATCGCAGCAGGCGCCAAGAAGGTCGTTATCTCCGCTCCCGCCGGCAATGACCTGCCCACCGTCGTGTACAATGTCAACCAGAACATCCTCAAGCCCGAGGACACTATCATCTCCGCCGCCAGCATGTTCTGATATTGTCATAGGGTACCTCTTTCAAACCTCAATTGTAAAACGAGATGCAACCCCTCTCGTTCCGGCCTGAGGCCATAGTGGGTTGAAAGTGAACACCTTCCGGGAGGTTGCATCCCGGCTTACAAAGAGACTG
>JAILFY010000126.1 GCA_024697285.1 Bacteroidaceae bacterium | reverse complement strand
CTCATCGAGATCATCGGTGGTGAGATGGACTGGGACTACCTGCAGGCCGTGAAGGAAGCTATGGTGGACCAGGAGGTCATCCTGCGCCAGAAGGACCTGAACATCGTCTACACGCCGCTCCACGGCACCGGTCGTGTCATCATTCCCGAAGCACTGCGCAGCTGGGGCTTCCAGAACATTCATGTGGTGACCGAACAGATGGTCATCGACGGCAACTTCCCCACCGTCGTAAGTCCCAACCCCGAGAACGCAGAGGCCATGACACTGGGTATGAAGCTGGGCACCAAGCTCAACGCCGACCTGGTCATCGCCAGCGACCCCGATGCCGACCGCTTGGCCATCGTATGCCGCAATCCGCAGGGAGAATGGGAGATTCTCAACGGTAACCAGACAGCCATGATGTTCGCCTGGTATATCATCGCCAACAAGAAGAAACTCGGTCAGCTCAAGGGCAACGAGTTCCTGGTGAAGACCATCGTGACCACCGAGCTCATCAAGCGCATTGCCGACAAGAACGGCGTTGAGATGATGGACTGCTACACCGGCTTCAAGTGGATTGCAGCCCTCATCCGCGAGAACGAAGGAATCAAGAAATACATCGGTGGTGGCGAAGAGAGCTTCGGTTTCCTGCCCTTCGACAAGGTGCGCGACAAGGACAGCCCTGCCAGCATCTGCCTCATCTGCGAAATCGCTGCATGGGCCAAGGACAATGGCAAGACGCTGTATGACCTGCTGATGGATATCTACGTAGAATACGGCTTCACCCTGAACCACACCGTCAATGTGGTGCGTCCGGGCAAGAGCGGTGCCGACGAGATCAAGCAGATGATGGCCGACTTCCGCGGTCCCAAGGCTCCCAAGACGCTGGGCGGCAGCAAGGTCGTTTGCACCAAGGACTACCAGAGCCTGACAGCTACCGACGCCGAAGGAAAGGCCGTGAAACTGGACATGCCTGCCACCAGCAACGTACTGCAGTGGTTCACCGAGGACGGCACCAAGGTCAGCGTACGTCCCAGCGGCACCGAACCCAAGATCAAGTTCTACATCGAGGTGCCCGCCGAGATGCATTGCGCCAAGTGCTACATGGGCGCTTGCCAGGAAGGCAAGGACAAGGTGAAGGCAGTGTGCAAGGATCTTGGCATTGACTAACAGACAAACTTCGACGACTATGACAATATGGGTCTGCCTCTGTGCAGGCGACATACTATTAAGGAGAGAGGGCTCTACCCTCTCTCTTCCCATTAACGACGAACCGCCCGTAGCCCTGCAGCCATGGAACCGGGTCACCACCCTGAACATGGATGGTGGGGAGGTCGGCGTCGTCAGGCTGGACCGCCCCGTCGTGGACGTTGCAGGACTGGAGATGATGCCGCTGCGCGCCTCCTTCGATGTCCTCTCTGCCGAGCACTATGCGCTGGCAGGCAAGGGGGCCGAGCTCATCTATTGGGACCAGAATACCAAGTACTGCGGTTGCTGTGGGGCTCCCATGAAACTGCACACGGAAATCTCCAAGCGCTGCACCAACTGCGGCAAGGAGGTGTGGCCACAGCTGGCCACTGCCGTCATCGTTCGCGTCACTCGAGGCGACGAGGTGCTGCTGGTGCACGCCAACAACTTCCGCCGGCCATACTATGGCCTCGTGGCAGGATTCGTGGAGACGGGCGAGACGCTGGAAGAAGCCGTTTGCCGCGAAGTACGAGAAGAAACGGGGCTCGAGATCAAGGATATCCACTACTTCGGTTCGCAACCTTGGCCCTATCCCTGTGGACTCATGGTCGGCTTCATCGCCACTTATGCCGGTGGAGACATCCATCTCCAGCGCGAAGAACTCTCTTCCGGCGGATGGTACCGCCGCGACCATATGCCTGCTATTCCCGGTCACTCCTCCATAGCCCGCAGACTCATCGACGACTGGCTGGAGCACGAAATGTCTTAAACGCGGCAAGCATCCCGCAATTGTTGCCACCCCAGAGCACTACCATTCCCCCTTAGGTCTTCCTAAGATTCTCCGTTCCTCCACAAACCCCTAATAAACCAACAAAAAATGAAACTGAAATTCCTCTTCACCGCAGTACTGACCGCCCTTGTTGTCCTCAGCAGTTGCGACAATCAGGGCTACGACTCCGTCAAGGGCGACCCGATGCAAACCCGCATCTACACCCTCAAGAACGGACTGAAAGTCTACCTTTCCGTGAATCGCGACGAGCCGCGCATCCAGGCAAATATCGCCGTACGCACCGGTTCCCGCAACGACCCCGCCGAGACCACCGGACTGGCCCACTACCTGGAGCACCTGATGTTCAAAGGTACCAAACAATTCGGCACCTCCGATTCCACAGCTGAGGCCCCCCTGCTCGATGAGATTGAACAGCGCTTCGAAGCCTATCGCCAGCTCACAGACCCCGAGGCACGCCGCCAGGCTTACCACGAGATCGACAGCGTAAGCCAACTGGCCGCACAGTACAATATCCCCAATGAGTACGACAAACTGATGGCCCTCGTAGGCTCCGACGGCACCAATGCCTTCACCTCCTTCGACATCACTTGCTACGTGGAGAACATCCCCTCCAACGAGGTGGAGAACTGGGCGCGCATCCAGGCAGACCGTTTCCAGAATATGGTCATCCGCGGATTCCACACCGAGTTGGAGGCTGTGTACGAAGAGTACAATATCCACCTCAGCGAGGACGGCGACAAGATGCTCAATGCCCTGCTCTATAAGCTCTTCCCTAATCACCCCTACGGCACGCAGACGACCATCGGAACCCAGGAACACCTGAAGAACCCTTCCATCACCAATATCAAGAACTATTTCAAGAACTACTATTGCCCCAACAATGTGGCCATCTGCATGGCTGGTGATCTCGACCCCGAGAAGACCATTGCCATCATTGAGAAATACTTTGGCAACTGGCAACCCAACCCCGACTGCCAACAACCCGAATACCCTGAGGTGGCTGCGCTGACCGCCCCCGTGGACACCACCGTAGTGGGACTGGAAGCAGAGATGCTGTATATGGGCTGGCAGTTCCCCGGTGCCAAAGACCGCGTATCCGACACCCTGGCACTCATCAGCGAAGTGATGAGCAACGGTCGTGCCGGACTCATCGACCTGGATATCAACCAGAAGATGACCATGCTCGGAGCCTACGCTGGTCACGAAGCCCTGGCTGATTACGGCATCTTCATCATGGGCGGAGCACCCCGCGAGGGACAGACACTGGAGGAAGCACGCGAACTGCTGCTGGCAGAGATGAACAAACTCCAATGTGGTGACTTCCCCGAAGACCTCCTGCCTGCCATCATCAACAATATGAAGCTTCGGGAGATGCGTTCGCTGGAGAGCAACCGTGCCCGTACCTCTATGTTCCAGGACGCTTTCATCAACGGCATAGAATGGAAAGACGCTGTGGAACGCATCGACCGCATTGCAGCCCTCACCAAAGAAGACATCGTAGGATTCGCCCAGAGACATTTCTCCGATAACTACGTCACCGTATTCAAGCGCCAGGGCGAAGACCCCAATATCAAGAAGATAGACAAACCCGAAATCACTGCTATTCCCGCCAACCGCGACAAGATGAGTGCCTTCGTCAAGGAGATTCAGGACACCGAAGTAGAACCCATCCAGCCTCGGTTCGTAAACTTCCAGCAGGATCTGACTCTGGGAGAATGGAACGAGCATAAGTTGCCCCTTGTCTACAAGCATAATAACGAGAACGGCATCTTCTACCTCGTCTTCCGTCTGCCCTTCGGCACTGCTGCCGACAAGCGCATAGATGCAGCCAGCGATTACCTCGACCTCCTGGGCACCGACAGCCTCACGGCCGAGCAGATTCAGCAGAAGTTCTACGGACTGGCTTGCTCCTTCGGAATAGGTAGTGGCAACTATCAGACCACCATCACCCTATCCGGTCTGGACGAGAATATGCCCGAGGCACTGGCACTGCTGGAAAACGTGCTGAAGAACGTACAGGTGGACAGTGCCGCCTACGCCTCCTATGTCACTAATGTGGCCAAGGCGCAGCAAGATGCCAAGTTGGAACAACAGGAATGCTTCCGCAGGCTGAATGCCTATGGCACCTACGGCCCGCGCAACAGCCAGCGCGACATCCTCACAGCAGCTCTGCTGGCCCAGACCAATCCCCAGGAACTCGTAGACATCCTGCACGGACTGACCTCCTACGAACATACCGTGCTTTACTATGGACCACGTTCCATCGAAGACCTCCAGGAACTCTTGACCGCTGAACACCAGTTGCCCGAACAGCTGAAGGCCCCCCTCGCTTTCGAGGAATATCAAGAGCAGTCCACTCCCGAGACAGAGATTCTGCTGGCTCCCTACGATGCCAAGAATATCTACATGGTAGCTTTCAACAACGACGAGACCCCCTGGAACCCCGATACGATGCCCACTGCAGCCCTGTTCAACGAATACTTCGGTGCAGGTATGAACGGAATCGTATTCCAGGAACTGCGAGAGAGCCGCGGACTGGCCTACAGCGCCAGCGCCTACTACGACCAGGCCCCCGACCGCAAGGGACATCCCGAGACCAGTTTCACCTACATCGTCTCGCAGAACGACAAGATGATGGACTGCATCCACACCTTCAACCAGATTCTGGACAGCATTCCGCAGAGCCAGAGCGCCTTCGAAATCGCCAAGCAGAGTCTGACGAAGCAGTTGGCGGCCCAGCGCACTACCCGATTCGGAGTCCTCAACGCATGGATGGCCGCTCAGGAACGCGGCGTGGACTACGATATCAACGAGAAGATCTACAACGAACTTCCCAACCTCACTCTCGACGATATCGTTCGCTTCGCCAACGAGCGCATGGCTCAGAAACCCCGTCGCTATATGATTCTGGGCAACGAGAAAGAACTCGACCTGCCAGCACTGTTGCAGGTGGGACCCATCAAGCACGTGTCCATCGAAGAAATCTTCGGATACTAATATGCACATAAGAAAAGGCGGAAGGGGAGGAGCGTACCACCCCATTCCGCCTTTTCTGTTTATTTCATAGAAAGCCCTGACCCATGAAGAAAATCCTCCTTACCATTGCTCTTGCCGCAGCCGCCCCTGTCGCCTATGCCCTGACGCCCCTGTGGCTGCGTGCCTCCGCCATCTCTCCCGATGGTCAGACCATCTGCTTCGCCTACAAAGGCAACCTCTTCACAGTTCCCTCCTCTGGTGGCGACGCGCGTCAGCTCACCTCCAATGCAGCCTGGGACGGACTGCCCGTGTGGTCTCCCTCGGGCAAGCATATCGCCTTCGCCAGCGAGCGCGAAGGCAGCCTCGACCTCTATATCATGACAGCAGCGGGCGATGAACTGACCCGCCTGACGACACGTTCCGGAGCCGAGACACCACTCGTGTTCCTCAGCGACGACGAATTGCTGTTCACCTCCACAGGGTTGCCCACGGCCGAGAATATGCAGTTCCCTTCCAATACCTATACACATATATATAAGGTACGCACACGCGAGGGCTCCCGGCCACAACGTGTCTCCGACATCTCGGCAGGCAATGTGACCATAGGTCCCAGCGGAGCACTCATCTACGATGCCATCAAGGGCTACGAAGACCCGCTGCGCAAGCACCACACCAGTTCCATCGCCCGTGACCTCTGGCAACTCAGTTTCGCCCAGCACATGACTTCCGACCGCAAGGCCCGTCCTGCGGCTGCACCCGTGTACCAGCAGCTCACCCACACCGCCAGCGAGGATCGCAATCCCGTATATGTCCACCAGACTCAGACCCTCTATTGGCTCTCTGAAGCCAGCGGTTGCTTCAACGTGTGGAGCCAGAAACTCGAGGGCAACGCCAAGGCCCGCCGACTCACGGAATTCACAGATATGCCAGTGCGCTACCTCACGGCCAGCGACGATGGGATGCTGTGCTTCTCCTGGGACGGAGAACTCTATACCATGCGTTCCGGTTCGCAACCTAAGAAGGTGGATATACGAATCATTGCGGACACCAACGAGAAAGAAACCCTGCACCACGTCTTCAGCGGAGGTGCCACACAAGTCGCCCATTCCCCCAAAGGCAAGGAGATAGCTTTCGTGCTGGGCGGCGACGTCTATGTCACCAGCTTGGACTACAAGACGACCGTGAGAATCACCGACACCCCCTCACGGGAGCGCCATGTCACCTTTGCTGAGGACGGTCGCAGCCTGGTCTACGACAGTGAGCGTGACGGACGATGGGGCCTCTTCCGCATCAGCATCAAGCAGAAGAACGAGAAACTCTTCACCTATGCCACGGAACTGACACCGGAAGAACGTCTCACACCGCAGGACCAGACCTGCTTCGAACCCGAATACTCGCCCGACGGCAAGATGATTGCCTTCCTGCGCGACCGCCAGGAAATCTGCGTGCTGGATGCAAAGAACAAAGAGATACGCAGTGTCATGGCACCCCAGTACCAGTACTCCTACAGCGATGGCGACCAATCCTTCAGCTGGAGTCCCAACTCGAAATACCTCCTCTCGGAATATATCGGCACGGGCGGATGGAACAACAAAGACATAGCACTTATACCCGCCGACGGCAAGGGCGAAATCGTCAACCTCACCAACAGCGGCTACAGCGAAGGCAATCCCCGCTGGGCACTGGGTGGCAAGGCCATCATCTTCCAAAGCGACCGCGCCGGCTACCGCAGCCACGGTTCCTGGGGAGCAGAGAGCGACCTTTATATCACCTTTCTTAATATAGAGGGCTACGAGCGGTTCTGCATGAACAAGGAGGAGCGCGAACGTTTCGACGAAGCAGAGAAAGAACGCAAGGAGCGCGAGAGCAAAGACAAGGAAGAGACCGACAAAAAGGATAAAGAGAAACGCGAGAAGGCCGAGAAGAAACGCGAGAAGATGTCCGACGAGCAGAAGCGCAAGGCCGACGAGAAGGAGGCCAAGGACAAGAAGAAAGCCGACGAGAAGAAGGCCCGGGAGGACAGTATCAAAGCCGCCAACCCCGAGCTGGATTTCACAGATCTTGAACTGCGCACCGTGAGGCTGACCTACAACAGCAGCAACATTGGAGACTGCGTGATGAATTCCGATGGCACCCAACTCTACTATGTCGCCAGCAACTATCCCAATGGCAGCGCTCTCTGGTTGCGCGACCTGGAGAAAGGCAGCACGAGTATCAAGGCCACTGGCGTCAGCTTCACCGCCTTCGACCTCTCGAAGGATGGCAAGACAGCTTACTACGCCGCTGGCGGACGTATCCGGAAGCTGCAGGTGGAAGAGGGAAAAATCAGTGATGTTGACTTCGAAGCCTTCCACAACGACTATCCACAAGGTTGGCGCAAGCAAACCTTCGAACACATCTGGCATCAGACCCACGAGAAACTCTATGACCCCGACATGAATGGCGCCGACTGGCAGATGTTGCATGAGCGCTATGCCCGTCAGTTGCCGCATGTGGGCAACACGCGTGACTTCGCCGAACTCTGCTCCGAGATGCTGGGCGAACTCAACGTCTCGCACACCGGTTGCCGCTACCGCCCGCAAAGTGGAACCGGTAACACTCTGACCACTGCCGATCTGGGAGCCTTCCTCGACGACAGCTATACGGGCGACGGACTGCGCATCCTCGAACTCATTCCCGGATCGCCCCTCACCCGACAGCACGGAGTAGGTGCTGGCTCTATCATCACGCACATCGATGGGCAACCCGTCCGTGCGGAGGAAGACTACTACCCCCTGCTCAGCGGCAAGGACGGACGCTACACCCGACTGACCATACAGAATCAGAAGGGCAAGGCCAAGGACTACACCGTACGTCTCAGTGCCAGCTACGCCGATGCCCTCTACCGCAGGTGGGTGGACCGCAATGAGCGACTCGTGGACAGCCTCTCGCATGGACGTCTGGCCTACGTGCACATCGAGAAGATGAATGGCGATAGCTTCCATGAACTCTATCGACGACTGCTTGCCGACAAGAACCGAGTGCGCGACGCCGTCATCGTGGACACCCGCCACAACGGCGGAGGATGGCTCCACAATGATGTCTGCGACCTCCTCAGCGGCACCGCCACCGTGCGCTATACCCCTCGGGGGAGTTTCATCGGCGAAGACCCCTACAACAAGTGGAACAAACCTTCCTGTATGCTCATCTGTGAGGACAACTACTCCAACGCCCACGGCACGCCCTGGCTCTACCGAGAACTGGGCATTGGACAACTCGTGGGAGCGCCCGTCCCGGGCACCATGACGGCCGTCTGGTGGGAGACCATAGATGATATTGTCTTTGGCATTCCGCAGGTGGGTGCTCTCGACCGCCGAGGCCACTATCTGGAGAACCAGCAACTGGAACCCGATCACCTCATCATCAGCCAACCCGGAGACCTGCTTCACGGCAGAGACCTGCAGCTGGAGCGAGCCGTGGAATTGATGATGAACAGAAAATAAGAGCCGAAACAAAGGAAAGTACGAAATCTTCGTGCTTTCCTTTGTTCTTGTCAACAAAAATCCATACCTTTGCCCACAGAAAAGCAAAAAGAGACATGAAATTAATCCTTCTGTCCACTTCCGACTTCTTCGTTGAAGAAGACAAGATTATCAAGGCACTGTTCGAAGAAGGTCTGGACATGATGCATCTGCGGAAACCCGGCAGCGAGCCTATCTACAGCGAACGCTTGCTGACCCTGTTGCCTGCGGAATGGCATAATCAAGTGGTCGTGCACCAGCATTTCTACCTGAAAGAGGAGTTCCAGCTGCGAGGCATCCATCTCTCCGACTCGAACCCCGAGCCACCGCGCAACTACCGAGGACAGCTCAGCCGCTCGGTGCATAGCATAGAAGAACTGCGCTCCCGGCGCGAAGGCATGGACTACGTCTTCCTCTCGCCGGTGTTCGACAGCATCACGTACCCCGAGCGCCACGCCGCCTACTCCCACCAAGAACTTCACGACGCCACTCGTGCAGGACTCATCGACCGCAAGGTCATGGCTGCCGGAGGTATCAATGCAGAGACGTTGCCTCTGCTGGCAGACTATGGATTTGGCGGTGCCGTCATCCTGGGCGACCTCTGGACCCGTTTCAACATCCATTCTGGTCTGGATTTCAAGGATATCATCACCCACTTCCGCAAACTGCGTAAAGCCGCAGGATAAGGTAGTTCTCCTCCCTCGGAACATCAACAACCATTTCCAACTTTTCACCATAATTTTATACACGGCCCCAAGCCAGTTCATAACATGAACAACTTCCTCGTCTTCTCGGGCACTGCCACCCGTTATCTGACAGAGAAAATCTGCGTCAGCCTCGGCATTGAAATGGGTAATATCAACATCACGCGTTTCGCCGATGGTGAGTTCACCGTATGCTACGACGAGACCGTACGTGGTCGCGATGTATTCCTTGTGCAATCCACCTTCCCCAACACCGACAACCTCATGGAGTTGCTGCTGATGATCGATGCAGCCAAGCGCGCCTCGGCCCGCACGATCAATGCCGTTATTCCCTATTTCGGATGGGCACGTCAGGACCGCAAGGACAAACCTCGTGTGGCCATCGGTGCCAAACTCGTGGCAGATATGCTCAGTGTGGCTGGCATCACGCGTGTCATCACCATGGACCTGCATGCCGACCAGGAGCAGGGTTTCTTCAATGTTCCTGTAGACCACCTCTATGCCTCCAGCGTCATGCTCCCCTACATTCAGAGCCTGAACCTGGACAATCTCGTGATAGCCGCTCCCGACGTAGGTGGTAGTAAGCGTGCCAGCGCCTACTCCAAATACTTAGGCTGTCCGCTCGTGCTCTGCAACAAGACCCGAAATCGCCCCAATGAGATTGCATCCATGCAGATCATCGGTGACGTGAAAGACGCCAACGTGGTTCTGATAGACGATATCGTGGACACAGCCGGAACAATCACCAAGGCTGCAGACCTTATCATGGAGAACGGCGCAAACAGCGTTCGTGCTATTGCCAGCCACTGCGTGATGTCGGATCCTGCCAGCGAACGGGTGCAGAACAGCAAACTTGTGGAGATGGTCTTCACCGACAGCATTCCCTACAGCAACCGCTGCGCCAAGGTCAAGCAACTGTCTATCGCCGACCTGTTGGCCCAGACCATCCAAAGGGTGGTGGACAACGAGAGCATCAGTAGCCAGTATCTCATCTAACGGACACTCTCAAAGCCATTAGGGGGGGTAAGCCCATGGCCGCGAGATGTTTCTTCCGAAGAGATCTCTATAATAAGAAGCCCTGCGACAATTCCATGAATTCAGGAAATGTCGCAGGGCTTCTGTTTTTCCTATGATAGTCTTATCGTCCCCCCTTGCTCGATGGCACTCGCATGTGGATTACAGCACCCCCTTGCTCGATGGCACTCGCATGTGGATTACAGCACCCCCTTGCTCGATGGCAACTGCATGTGGGTCACATCTCTGCGAACAGCCATGCGCAAGGCTCGTGCCAGCGCCTTGAAGATACCTTCAATCTTATGGTGTTCATTGGTGCCTTGAGCTTGAATGTTCAGATTCATCATAGCGGCATCAGATAGACTCTTGAAGAAATGCAGGAACATCTCGGAGGGCATTTCGCCGATGCGTTCGCGCTGAAACGATGCATCCCAGACAAGCCAGGGACGCCCGCCAAAGTCCAGGGCGACAGTACAAAGGCAATCGTCCATAGGCAGGGTGTAGCCATAGCGCTCGATGCCCCGTTTGTCTCCCAGTGCCTTGCGCAGGGCTTCGCCCAAGGCGAGGGCCGTATCTTCTATAGTATGGTGCTCATCCACGTGGAGGTCCCCGTGCACCTGGATGTCGAGATCGATGCTGCCGTGCTTGGCTATCTGTTCCAACATATGGTCAAAGAATCCCAGCCCCGTGGCTATGTGGCTCTGTCCGGTTCCATCGAGGTCCAGGCTTATGGCGATGTCAGTCTCCTTCGTCGTGCGGGTGACAGTGGCGCGACGCTGTCCTGCGTAGGCCAGTTCCACGACCTTCTCCCACGAAGGCACGTACGTGACGTTTTCGGAGATTGCTCGGCTCTGTTCGTCCGAAACAGACAGTTCCGAAGGAAGAATCAGAGCGCGACAACCTAAGTTTGCTGCCAACAGGGCGTCTGTGTTGCGATCGCCGATGACGAAACTGGCAGACATATCGCAACTGCCATCCATGTAGTGGGTGAGCATGGCCGTGCCGGGCTTGCGTGTAGGCAGGTGTTCTTCCGGGAAACTGCGGTCGATGAGGATTTCGTCGAAAACGATTCCCTCGCCTTCCAGAATCTCCAGCATCAGGTTCTGCGAGGGCCAGAAATCTTTCTCCGGATAGGCCTCGGTGCCCAGCCCGTCCTGGTTAGACACCATGACGAAACGATAGTCGGTGTGCTGGCGCAGGAAACGCAGGGCGCTGATGGCTCCGGGTACGAAGTGAAATTTATCGAGAGAATCTATCTGCTCGTCGGCGGGCTCGCGAAGGATGGTGCCGTCGCGATCTATGAATAGTGCTTTCATGGCTTGTATTGGCGTAGGGCTCCCAACAACGCATTGTTCTCCTCAGGAGTTCCAACGGTGATGCGGAGGCAGTTATCACAAAGTTGCACTCGCGAACGGTTGCGCACGACAATGCCCTTGTCCACGAGGTAATGGTAGATGCGGTCGGCATCCGTCATGCGGGCCAGGAAGAAGTTGGCATCCGTGGGATAAACGGCTTTGCAGATAGGCAGCTCCGCCACGGAAGGCAAGAGGTGAGTGCGTTCGCTCAGCAGCGTGGCTCTCCACAAATCTATGTGCTGCAGGTCGTCGAGCATCTTCATGGCTTGCTGCTGCGTGAGCACGTTCACATTATACGGATACTTCACCTTGTTCAGCAATCCGATGATATCCTCCGAAGCGTAGGCAATGCCCAGTCGAATGGCTGCGGAAGCCCATAGCTTGGAGAAGGTATTCAGGACGATGAGGTTGGGGTACTTCTCGAGATCCAGGCGGAAGGGGCGCTGGTCGTTGAAGTCGGAATAGGCTTCGTCTACAACAACGATGCCCTCGAATTGTTGCAGCACCTGTTCCACCGCTTGGCGCTCCAGTGCATTGCCTGTGGGGTTGTTGGGCGAACAGAGCCAGATGACTTTGGTGTGCTCGTCCGCAGCAGCCAGCAGCGCATCGGCATCCAAGGTGAAGTCCTGGCGCAAGGGCACTCCGCGATATTCCACATCGTTGATGGCAGCGCACACGCTGTACATCCCGTAGGTGGGTGCTATGGCCACGACATTATCCTCTCGTGGTTCGCAGAAGACGCGAAAGACCAGGTCAATGGCCTCGTCGGATCCGTTGCCCAGGAATATCTTGCTGGCAGCCACTCCCTTGACGTGAGCCAGCTTCTTCTTCAGCTCTTCTTGCAGGGGGTCGGGATAGCGGTTCAGCGGATTGTTGTATGGATTCTCGTTGGCATCCAAGAACACTCTGGCAGCGCGCCCCTTGAATTCGTCGCGGGCGCAGGAGTAGGGAGTGAGTTCCCAGATGGCACTTCTTGTCAGTTCTTGTAGCGGTTTCATAGGCTTTGTATTCTTAGGGTCATAGCTTTGCGGTGTGCTTCCAGCAGTTCGGCTTCGGCCATCCGCTCCACGGTGGTGCCGATATTGCGAATACCTTCTGGCGTGATGTGCTGGAAGGTGATTTTCCTGCAGAAGGCGTCGAGGTTCACTCCGCTGTAGGCGGTGGCCCAACCGTTGGTCGGCAATGTGTGGTTCGTGCCGGACGCATAGTCGCCGGCGCTTTCAGGTGTCAGATGTCCTATGAACACACTTCCCGCGTTGACCACCTGCTCAGCCAGGGCTTCGGCATCCTCGGTTTCCAGGATGAGATGTTCCGGCGCATAGCGGTTGCAGAGTGCCATGGCCTCTGCGGTGGTGGCAACGAGAGCTATGCGGCTGTGCTCCAGTGCGGCAGCGGCAATCTCGTTGCGGGGCAGTTGAGACAACTGTAGGCCAACCTCTTCTTGCACCTTTTCCATCATTACCTCGGAAGTAGTCACCAGCAACACCTGGGAATCTACTCCATGTTCGGCTTGCGACAACAAGTCGGCAGCCACGAAGGCAGGATTTGCCGATGCATCAGCAACCACGGCAACCTCGCTGGGACCTGCGGGCATATCTATAGCTACATCCGTCAGTGCCACCAACTGTTTGGCGCACTGCACATACTGATTGCCCGGACCGAAGATCTTGTGCACCTTGGGAACTGTTTGCGTGCCGTAGGCCATGGCGCCTATAGCCTGCACTCCGCCTGCCTTATAAACCTTGGAGACACCCGCTATGCGTGCTGCCACGAGAATGGCAGGGTGCACACTCCCGTCGCGCTGCGGAGGCGTGCAGAGTACCACCTCACTGCAGCCTGCAATGCGAGCAGGGGTCGCCAGCATCAGAACTGTGGAGAACAGGGGGGCAGTGCCTCCGGGGACATATAGTCCAACGCGCTCGATGGCCTTGCTCTTCTGCCAGCAGCGGACGCCAGGAGCTGTCTCCACTTCCACGCCGCCGTAGCGCTGTGCCTCATGGAATTTGCGTATGTTCTCGTGGGCCTGCTCCAGTGCTGTGCGCAGTTCCGCAGACACCAGAGCCTCGGCGGCCTGGAACTCATGGGGCTGCACCTGCAAGCCCGACAAGGTCACGTGGTCGAACTTCTGTTCATATTCCATTACGGCACTGTCGCCATCGCTCTTCACCCTTTGGAGCACGGCGCTCACCGTCTCCGTGAGGTCTGCCGCATCCTTTGTTGGACGGGCAATGAGCTCGCGCACCTCCGTTTCATTTGGGTACTTATATATCTTCATGTCGTTTCTTGGCTAATATCCTTAATATATATGTAGCTACCTTAATATATATGTTGCAATCTTTCTTATTCTGTCTGCGCAGAACCATCTGGTCATATATGGATGTCTCTTGCTTGGCTTTGAATCACTTGTTCCGCTTGAGAAATGCTGGTTTAACTAGCGACTCTCTTGTCTTGCCAGAGATATCCTTTCTGGAGAGCAGACAGAACGACTTCAGAGAATCATCTTCTCAATGGGAATCACCAGAATACCCTGAGCGCCCAGGGCTTTCAGTTGGGAGATTACCTCCCAGAAGCGCTTCTCGTCGATCACCGTATGTACCGAGTTCCATCCGGGTGTGGCCAGAGGCATCACGGTAGGACTCTTGGCTCCGGGCAGCACGGCAATGACTTCCTCCAGTCGTTCGCTGGGCACGTTCATCAGCACGTATTTCTTATCCTCTGCGGCTTTCACTGCTTCAATGCGAAACAGCAGTTCGTCCAGCGTGGCTTGCTTCTCAGCGGTGAGGCTCTTGTTGGCAATCAGTAGTGCCTCACTCTTCATGACGACTTCCACTTCTCGGAGGTTATTGCTCACCAAGGTGCCGCCGCTGCTTACGATGTCGAAGATAGCATCTGCCAAACCTATGCCCGGGCTGATCTCCACACTGCCTGTGATGACATGAATCTCGGAGTGAACGCCTTTCTCTGCAAGGTACTTATTGAGGATGCCCGGATAGCTCGTGGCAATCTTGCGGCCTTCGAACCACTCTACTCCCGGGTAGTCAACACCCTTGGGAATAGCCAGGGAGAGGCGGCAGCGACTGAAGCCCAGACGACGAACGACGTCGGCCTCCTCGTTGCGCTCCACAAACTCGTTCTCTCCCACGATGCCGAGGTCAGCTACGCCGCTGGCCACAGACTGCGGGATGTCGTCGTCGCGCAAGTACAGGATTTCTACGGGGAAGTTGGTGGATTGTACCAGCAAGGTACGTTTGCTTTGGGGAATCTTGATGCCGGCCTCGGCCAGCAGGGTCATCGTGTCTTCGAAGAGACGACCCTTGGATTGTACGGCAATGCGTATCATTTTTTTCTATCTAATCTTTAGTGCTTTCGTGTTTGGCGCAAAGGTACGGACATTACCACAAAAAACCAAGAAATCATTCATAATTCTCTATGAATCTTCGTCCATATCCTTAATTTACTGATGTTTCTTTTCTGTCAAAACTCCACATAGGGTTGCAGCCGAACGAAATCCTCTGCCGTGAACTCCTTCAACAGTTGCAGGTCCGTCAACGCCTCCAAGCGCCCTTGGGAGCGCCGGTAGTTGTCTATTGCCCGGGCCCGTTTCCAACCCATATAAGGATGACGAGAGAGTTGTTCGATGGATGTCGTGTTGAGGTTCAGCTTCCGATAAACCCCCGTCTCTACGGCAAACCATGCCTGCAACTCTGGAGGCATCCCATTTATCTCCGATAGTTGTTCGGGCGAGACGAACCCACCCAGTCGGTCGCGGTAGCGAACAATCTGGCGGGCGCGCACCGAAGCAATGCCTGGCACTTTCTTCAGGGTGGTAGTATCCACCGTGTTGAGGTCCAATATAGTGAGTTCGGAGAACTTCTCTTGATAGGGATAGCGTGGACGATAGGTGGAGTCGGATGGCGCGGCAACCGAAGTGGACGAACTGTCTCTCCTCGCAGTTGCAGACGAGGCACCCTTGCTTGCCGCGGCCAGAGCTTCGCGGTCGTAGTAGCGATACTTCTCGCCAATCTGCACATAAGCCGACAGGCGGTTCCACAGTTCAGGTGTCATACCTGGCAGGCGCTGGAAGTCCGATGGCTGGTGGTAGCGACCGCCGCGGGCTCGGTAGCGATAGATGCTGCGCACTTGCCAGGGAGCCAGCCCGAGGCGCAGGAGCGTAGTGGAGTCGGCCGTGTTCGGGTCGAAAGGGAAGGTGGCAGGTTCCTGCACCGGCACTGCATAGTAAGAAGAAGTAGAATCGCCTTTCGGCGGTATAGGTTCCATCTCCAGGGAGTCCATGGCAACTTCGTCCAGCGAAACCAGCGAGGATCTGTGGGGGCGCAGCAACCATCGGTCGATTAAGATGCCCATCCACAGAGCCACTACCGCTACGGCAATGAGCAGAATCAGACGACGATCAGGACGATGGAGTTTCATGTGCTGGAGTTGGGGGAATAAGTGCTCAGGACTGATGTGCCAGACCTATGAGCTCGCTGGCGGAGCGGAATCCATGGCGGTCGAGGTATTCCTCTATGCCACGAACCACCTTCACGGTCACGGCCGGGTCGATGAAATTGGCCGTGCCTATCTCTATGGCCGAGGCTCCGGCCAACAGGAACTCCACCGCATCTGTGGCATTCATGATTCCGCCTAGTCCCACGATGGGAATCTTCACGGCATCGAAGACCTGCCACACCATACGGAGTGCCACGGGTTTCACGGCAGGACCGGACAAGCCTCCAGTGCCTATACTGAGAATAGGACGACGCTTCTCGGCATCTATGGCCATGCCCATAAGGGTGTTGATGAGCGATACCGCATCGGCACCTTCTGCTTCCACGGCACGCGCTATGTCGGCTATGGATGTCACGTTGGGCGAGAGCTTGACAATGAGCGTCTTGGGATAGGCTGCACGAACGGCCTTGACAACAGAAGCAGCGCCCTCGCAGGTGACGCCGAAAGCCATTCCCCCTTGCCGCACGTTCGGACAGGAGATGTTCAGCTCTATGGCAGGTATATCTTCGAGTTCTGCTATGCGGGCGGCACATGCAGCATAGGTCTCGGGGCTGTTGCCACTGACGTTGACGAGCACCGCCGTATGGATTTTGCGCACCTCCGGATAGATGTGTTCGCAGAAGTAATCTACGCCTTTGTTCTGCAATCCTACGCAGTTGAGCATTCCTTGGGCCGTCTCTGCCATGCGGGGATAGGGATTACCCTGACGTGGCTCCAGGGTGGTTCCCTTCACGATTATGCCTCCTATCTGGTCCAGTTCCACCAGATCAGCGAATTCCAGACCGTAGCCGAATGTCCCGGAAGCGGTCATCACGGGGTTCTTCAGTTCGAGAGAACCAATATGAGTAGTAAGATCTGCCATTACCATTTCAGTTTATCGGTGGGAAAAACGGGGCCTTCTGTGCAGACACACACATGTCCATCCCTGGTGTCCTCTACGCAGCACAGGCAAGCTCCCAGGCCGCATGCCATCATATTCTCGAGGGAAGCCTCGCAGGGGATGCCCTTCTCGCCTGCCAGCCGTGCCACTGCCATCATCATGGGCTTGGGGCCACAGGTGCAGATGCGGTCATAGACGCGTGCGCCCCCTTCGGCAGTGGCTGTTTGCCACAACGAGTGTTGGGTCACGAACCCTCGCTCGCCGGCACTGCCATCCTCCGTGGTCACAAAGACCTCGCCGAACTTGCCGAATAAGTCCAGCTGGAGCAAGTCAGAGGAAGTGCGACCTCCCAGCAGGAAGGTAGGCTTGCAACCCCTGCGCACCAATTCCTGACCCATATAAAGCAGGGGAGCCGTTCCCACTCCTCCGCCTACGAGAAGATAGCGCGGAGCCACGGCTGATTCCGACGAACCTTCGGCGCAGGGCTCTCCTTCCGACGCAGGTCGTTGGGGCAGGGTGAAACCATTGCCCAGCGGTACTACGACGTTCAGTCGGTCGCCAGTGTTCAGTTCGGCCATAGCCTGTGTGCCAGGTCCCACTACGTGCACCAGCAGCCACAACTCATTTTCCTGACGATCCACCAGATTGATGCTGATGGGGCGGCGCAGGAACGTGGAAGCAGAAGAGTCCACGCGCACCTCCACAAACTGTCCCGGAAGCATCTCGGGCAAGGGAGCAGAGGGGTCGGTCAGTTGAAGCAGCACATATCCTGGACGTGGCTTCGACAGATGTTTCAGAGTGAGATCTAATTGATATTTTCTCATACCTTAATATATATATAGAAGGGGATTTCAGACTGCAAAGATACGATAACAACCATGAATCGCCAAGATTTTTGGCGTAAATATCTTCTCCAGCCTGACCCAGACACGCATTTTGCATGTTCTTCTTAATCTGATGTGACTGCAAAAGGGGTGGACAAGTCAATCATCTTATTAATCTGAGGTGAAAGAAAGAGGGTGGGCTGTCAATCATCTTGTTAATCTGAGGTGAAAGAAGGAGGGGGCTGTCAATGGTCTTGTTAATCTGATGTGAAAGAAAGAGGGTGGGCTGTCAATGGTCTTGTTCATCTGACTTGAAAGAAAGAGGGGGGGCTGTCAATCTTTCCAGTTGCCGTGATTTGTATTTCAACCAATATTCACCAAGACGTATATTCATCTTCCTCAAAACGTACATACGTTCTCTTCAAGATGTACATACGTTCTCTTCAAGATGTACATACGTTCTCTTCAAGATGTACATACGTCCTCTTCAAGATGTACATACGTCCTCTTCAAGATGTATATACGTCCTCTTCAAGATGTATATACGTCCTCTTCAAGATGTATATACGTATCCTTCAAGATGTATATACGTGTTCTTCAAGATGTATATACGTATCCTTCAAGATGTATATACGTATCCTTCAAGATGTATATACGTATTCTTCCACACGTACCTTCGTGTTGCTTCACACGAAGCTTCGTCTTTGTTCTCACGAAGCTTCGTCTTTGCGGACAGGTCTGTACGTTTCCTCAAAGATGAGAAGAGGAGAGGGGGGAGAGAAACTGAGGATGGAAGTCAGTCGTTTTTGGAGGAATAGATGCTTTCCAGTACTTTCTGGAGCAGGTAGGTGGCGTTCTGGTTGCGAGCTACACCAGGGGTGATGTGATAGGAGTAAGTGACGGAGTCTGAGAGTTGGATTTCGAAGCAGTAGTTGTGGAATCGTTTGGGATGTTCTGACGCCATTCGGGAGAGTTCGAGATCATGGGTGGCAATAATGCCGGTTACGGGCTGCGAGGCAATGGTCTCGAGGAAGAGGCGAGAACCGTTCAGCTTATCGAGCGAATTGGTGCCGCGCAGGATCTCATCGAGGATAATGAGGGTGCGTGCTGACGTCTCGTGGACTGCCGTCAGGAGTTGTTCCAGACGTAGTAGTTCCGCATTGAAATAAGAAATTCCGTGCTGCAGGTCGTCGGTAGTGCGCATAGAGGTGAAGAGAGCGAAGGCAGAGAGACGGAGGTGCTCTGCGAATACGGGCAGGCCACAGCGGGCAAGGAGGCAGTTGATACCCACGGCACGGAGGAAGGTGCTCTTGCCTGCCATGTTGGCTCCCGTGATGAGGTAGTAGTGGCTGTCGGTGAGGCTGAAATCGTTGCGCACTGCCCGGGCTCCGAGGAAGGGGTGCCAAAGTTGACGCGCCTCGAAGACAATGTCCTCGCCCGTCGCCATCTCGGCCTCGGTGGCCTCGGGGTGGTTGTAGCAGAAGGTGGCCAAGGAAACCAGCGCGTCGAAGCGACTTACGGCTTCTATCCACCGAGGTATCTGCGTCAGATAACGGCGTCGCCACTGCAGGAAACGGCGCACTATGAAGAGGTCGGAGAGAAAGAGGGCGTTGGAGAAGAGTACCCAGAACTCGTTGCGACGATCGATGCTGGCGATGATTTGTCCGAGGGAATGCAGGGCGGGTGACACCTCCTGCAATCCGGGTGTAAGTCGCATGAGTTGGTGGTAGGTCTTCAGCGATTTGTGGATGCCTTCGGTGGCGTGTTTCGTCTGCTGTAGCGCTTTGGAACAGCACAGGGCAGCAAAGAGCACTTCCAGCAGCGCCCACGAGAGCAATAGTCCCGCACTGACCAGCCCGAGCAAGGTGGCAAGCAGCAGGCTGTAGAAGACGAGGAGCAGGAGGATAGCTATTGCCAAGGTCCATGCAGAGGCTGCGACGGCAGGAATGGTGATGTCCTCTACCTGTTGCAGCGACTGCAGCACGGCGCCAGTATCCACGCTGCCCTGTTTGCGCTGGGCGATGAAGGAGGTGCGCAGTTCTTCCTGTGCGGCGAGTTCGCGGATGTCTTCTTTGCGTTTCGTTATCTCTTCCACGGCTGGCACGCTGGTCTCTGCGAGGCGGGCCGCCAGGTGGTCGCTGCCGCCGGTGGTGACGGTGCGGTTCATGCGATGGAAAAGGGATTCTGGCCCGAAGAGGTCGAGGTCGGTGGAGTAGGGGTGATGTGCATCGACATAACACCGGCCGTCGTCGAAATGCGAGAAGTCCCCCTCGAGGGCCGCCAGTTCCCCCTCGTAGACCTCAAGCAGCGCCTCGCACTCCTCGAGGCGGGCGGAAGAGCGGACGTCCCGGCTGCGAACAGCGAGGTAGACGAGGACGGCGAGGAGAGCAGCAGCGAGCAAACCCCAACCGTCTTGCAGGGCGTAGCCGCCTATCCAGAAGATGAGCAGGAGGACGGCGGCGAGAACGAAGGTGGCGAGCTCAATGATGACATAGCTCCTGGTGCGGCGCCGCAGCAAGGTGATCTCTGATTGGAGGGAGGTTGATTTGCTGGTATAGAAAGTAGTGAGATTCATAGAGGGGGAGAAAAAGAAGTTCGCCGCGGACGGACCGCGGCGCACTCAACAATAAAAGAGAGCAGAGCTATATTACTAGAAAATCTGGAATAACTAGAAAAACTAGCACTACTAGAATAACTAGAACTACTAGCACTACTAGAAAATCTAGCACTATTAGATAATCTAGCGCTAATAGACCTTCTAGAAAATCTAGGAAACGAAGTATTCTGTTTTCTGTTTTTTTTCAGGGTTTCAGATAGCGGTCGCCAGTCTCTGTGACGATGACTCGGCGGAAGCGCTCGGGGTAACCGGTGCGGGTGAGGGGCACGTGGTCTCCGCCGGGAGTCTTGACGTACTGACCGTCCTTCTCGGGCTTGATGGCCATGTCGTTGTACTTGACGATGATGCGCTGGAAGAGCTGGCGCCAGCGGTCCATCATCAGTCCGGCAGCACGTGAGGTGTAGTCGGTGAGATGGCTGATGGCCTGGGGCTGCTGCATGGCCAGTGCCTCGCTGTCGACGCGCTGCTGCATGGTCTCGAAGTCTGCATCGAGCCGGTTGCGGGCGTCGCGCAGCTCGGGGAAGAGCTGGGAGTAGCGGGGATAGACGAAGTTGGAGAGGGCGTTGGCGAGCCAGTAGGCGCTCTTCATGGAGAAGGTGAAGGGGTCGGCTGTCTTCTCGGCATAGGGCTCCGGACAGATGGTGGAACAGCAATATACGGGTGAGTAGGCCACCATATTGGCATCGTCGAAGCCCACCCAGAGGACGCCGCCTACGTGGTTGGGCATCCAAGAGCGCAGCTGGGCCAGGTAGGTCACAGCCGTCTGCTGGGTGGAGATGGGACGCTCGTTGAAATATTGCTTGCCATCGACCTCGAAGTAGAGCGGGGTGGGGCGGTAGGGCGCCTCGTAGGGTCCGGCACCGACGTCGGAGGTCATGTCCATGGGTGTGCCCTCGAAGTGGTCGCGCATAGCCTGTTTCAGGGCGTTGAGGCTGACCAGTGTGTCGGGCTTGATGCACCAGGGCATCTCCTCCGTGTTCTCCTCAATGCCCATGGCATAAGGCAGGTACTTGTCCATGCCCTGGCAGAAGCGGTTGAAGAAGGTCCACACACGTGCCTCGCAGATACGGCGGGCACCGAAGTCATTGGGTGCATAGGCGTCGCGGAACGAGAAGTCGGCGTCCTTACCGCTGAAGTAGCCTTTCTCCCGGGCAAAGCTGATGACGTCCTTGGAGTAGAGGCAGTTCTTGGGGTCCTTGAGGGGGAAATGGGTGATGCGTGCCTGGTTAGCGTGGCCGGTGATGCAGTCGTCGGGCAGACGGCGGGCCACCCAAACGGCGCCTTTGCGGCCAGGTCCCTTGCCTATCATCTCCAGCACCCACACCTCGTTGGGGTCGGCCAGGGTGATGCTCTCGCCCTCGCTGCGGTAGCCGTAGGTGTCCACCAGATTTGTCCAGACGTCGATGGCCTCGCGAGCGGTGCGGGCTCGTTGCAGGGTTACATACATGAGGGAACCATAGTCCAGCAGTCCCGTGGTGTCGGCGAGCCCTTCGCGTCCGCCGAAGGTCGTCTCCATGATGCTGAGCTGGTGCTCGTTGATTTGTCCTATTACATTATAGGTGTGAGCCACCTCCGGGATTTCGCCCAGGTAGTTGTTGGTCTCGTAGTCGTAGAGCGAACGGGTGGCGCCGGGCTGGTGGTCGGCGGCGGGATAGAAATGGAGGTAGCCGTAGGAACCGTAGTCGTCGGCGGAGTAGGTGATCATGACGGAGCCGTCGGCAGAGGCTTTCTTGCCCACAATGAGGTTGGTGCAGGCATAACCTGCCACGCCTACGAGGAGGGCCAGGGCTCCTGTGATGAGAAGTCTTCTGTTCATGTGTCGAGGGAAGGGATAGATGAGAACGTGGTGCTTACTTGATGATGGCTTCTATCTTGCTCATCTTGTCGTTGGAGTAGTCGAAAGCGTACCAAACCTTTTTCAGCTTCAGGATTTTGGCGAATTCGGTGTAGTACTTTTTCTTGATGGCCAGTTCCTTGGCTTCGGCCTCGAACTTAGCATCGAGCAACTGCTTGGCCTGGCTGTCGGTGAGGGTGCCAGCATCCTCGGCGGACTGGTACTTCTTCTTGAGGTCGTCGTAGGGATCGTTGGCGGCTTTCTTCTCGGTGAGATAGGCTTTGAGGACGGGAGCGAAGCGAGCCTCGGTCTGTTTGTCAAGCTTCAGCTTGAAGAGGGTGTACTCATAGCGCTTCTCGAGCTTGGACTTGGCGGAGAGGCTTACGTTGGCGGCGGTCAGAGCGAAGACGGCCACAAGGAGGATGGAGAGGAATCGTTTCATAGTGTTCTTTTTTTAATTTAAATGGTTGTTGAAAATGCTTTAGAATATCTTTGTTTGAAAGCGGTCAGTGACGTTTGTGGGCCGGTGATGAGTCGTGTGGCTTGTAGTTCCTGTTGGCTGGGGAGAAGAGTCGTGCCAGGAGGTCGGGTCGCTGGAGGCGCCGGAGTTCTGCCTCTATGCGCCTTCGTTCCTCGGGTTTATACCAGAAGAAGAACATGCGTTGTGCCTGTTTCTCCTTGGGGGTGTGGGCGCTGAACACGGGTTGAAGGGTGTCTGGGTCATAGCCTGTAGCCCACATCGTGGTGGCTGTGGTCATGGGAGTGGGGGTGAAGTCTTGCACCTGTTCGAGCTGGAAGTCCAACTGTTTGGTCTCTATGGCCAGTTCCGCCATGTCCTCCTCGCGGCAACCGGGATGAGAGCTGATAAAATAAGGTATGATCTGCTGGCGCAATCCAGCTCGGCGGTTGATATCGTCGAAGCGTCGCTTGAAGGCGTGGAAGAGTCGGAAGGAAGGTTTGCGCATCAGCCTGAGCACTGCATCGGAGGTGTGTTCGGGCGCCACCTTGAGCCGGCCGCTGACGTGGTGGAGGATGAGCTCCCGGGTGTAGTCGTCGGCGGCCCGGTTCAGTGCCTCGTCCTTCCAATCGTGGAGCAACAGGTCGTAGCGCACTCCGCTGCCGATGAATGTACGTTTGATTCCCGGCACCTCACCCACAGCCCGGTAGATATCGAGCAGGGGACGATGGTCGCCGAGGAGGTTGGGGCATACTTCGGGATGGATGCATGAGGGGCGGGAGCACTTGCGGCAGGCGCGAAGGTTGCGTCCGTGCATACCATACATGTTGGCCGATGGTCCCCCCAGGTCCGAGAGGTTGCCCCGGAAATCCGGCAGGTGGGTGATGGCCTCCACCTCGCGCAAGATGCTCTGTTTGGAACGGCAGACGACGAACTTGCCCTGGTGGGCGGAGATGGTGCAGAAAGCACAACCGCCGAAACAGCCGCGATGGAGGTTCACGGAGAAACGGATCATCTCGTAGGCAGGGATGCGCTTGCCACGGTATTTGGGATGAGGCTGACGGGTGTAGGGCAGGTCGAAGGAGTGGTCTATCTCCTCGGTGGTCATCGGTGGAAATGGTGGGTTGACGACCACGTAGGAGGTGTCCGTGGGCTGAATCAGCCGGTGAGCCTCGTAGCGATTGCTCTGTTCCTCTATATGATGGAAGTTCTCGGCGTGGAGGCGCGGGGTGCGCAGACAGTCCTCGTAGGAATGGAGCACGAGGTCGTCGCTTGTGATGCCGCCTGGGATGTCTGCCGCAGTGGGGTAGAGCATCACGCTCTGGCGAAGGGAGGCGGAGGCGGGGGAGGAAGAGGAAGCGGAGGAGGCGTAGGCGGGAGCGTAGGCGGTCGGTGTCCCGCTGATGATCTCGCGCAGCACTGCTGAGGTCAGCTGGGCGTTGCCTTGTTCGTCGTAGCTCAGGTCAGGATGTCCGCTGTCGAGAACCTCCAGAGCTCGGTGGACCAACTCCAGGGTAGGCTGTTCGCCCATACCATAAATAATGGTGTCGGCACCGCTATCGACGAGGATGCTGGGACGGAAGCGCTGCTGCCAGTAGTCGTAGTGCATCAGTCGCCGCATGGATGCCTCGATGCCTCCGAGCACCACGGGGGTGTCGGGGAAGAGTTGGCGAAGAATCTGGGTATATACGATGGTGGGGTACTCCGGCCGGAGGTCGTGGCGGCCGTCGGGACTGTAGGCGTCCTCGCTGCGCAGACGGCGGGCGGCAGTGTACTTGTTGACCATGGAATCCATGCACCCCGGAGCCACCCCGAACCAGAGGCGGGGACGCCCCAACCGCTTGAAGTCGCGGTAGTCGCCGTGCCAGTCGGGTTGCGGGATGATAGCCACACGCAGTCCCTCGGCTTCCAGTAAACGCCCGATGACCGCGGCGCCGAAGGACGGGTGGTCCACGTAAGCGTCGGCGCTCAGGAGGATCACATCGGCTTGATCCCAGCCGCGGAGGAGCATCTCCTTGCGGGTGGTGGGAAGGAAGTCGGTGAGGAGGGTTTGGCGTTCAGACATGAGTGGGTGGATGGTTTGTGTGTTTAGCTCGGAGGCTCGTGCGAGAGAAGTCCCGCTGTTATTAGTGTGGACGGATGCGGTCGAGCAAATCTTTATTGATGGCTAAGAGCTTACGCTGTTGTGACTTGATGTCGGAGGTGATCTGCTCGTAGAGGTCCTGGAAGATGTGCTGCATAGGAGTCTGACTCTTGTCGGCCTCCTCGTTGACTACGACGCGCAATCCCTTCGGCACCAACTTGATGTCGATGTCCGTGCCGGCTTCGGCGGGTTCGCCGTCGTAGTGTATCACCCCCGACTGGGAGCGGTGGACGTGGAGGGAATGGCACTGGAAGGTGCGGATGCGGGGATTGGTGTCCAGGGTCTTGTTGAGCATCTGCATCACGATCTGCGGCGCCTCCAGGACGTTGAAGGGCTCCATGATGGTCACGTCGAGCAAACCATCGGACATCGAAGCCTGGGGAGCAATATAGAAGTTGTTGCCATACTGCGAGGCGTTGCCGCAGGCGATGAGGAAAGCCTTGCGCGATTCGGTCTGGCCGTCGAGAGTTATCTCGTAAGTCTCTGGCTGATAGGAGAGTCCCCCCCTCAAGGCATTCTCTATATAGGTGATCAATCCTCGTTTGCCGCTGCCTGCAAATTTCTCGCTGATGAAGGCGTCGAATCCCATGCCGCAAGTGCAGAAGAACGGCGTCTCGTTGACCACCCCGTAGTCCAGCGACTTGATTTCGCAGCGGGCGAGAACCTCCAGCGCCTTCTCGGGATTCATGGGAATCTGTATGTGCCGAGCCAGACCATTGCCGCTGCCCAGTGGGATGATGGCAAGGGCGGTCTGGGTGTGGCGCAGGGAACGGGCCACTTCGTTGACGGTGCCGTCGCCACCCAGTGCCACACAGACGTCTATGCCCTCGAGTGCTGCCGTCTGGGCCAGCTCCGCTGCATGACCGCGGTGGTCTGTCCAGGCTATCGTCCACTCGAAGCGTTCCTTGCTCAAGAAAGAAGGCAGGGATTCGATGATGGGATGTTTGTCGTGGGTTCCCGAAATGGGGTTTACGATGAACTGTAGTCTTGTCTTGTCCATAATTCGGCACAAAGGTAATATAAAGTTAGGTAATATGAGGTAGAAGATGGAAAAATAGGTGAAAAAATCAGCGAAAAGGATATTTTTGAGCATAAAAAGGCTTGAAGTATAAAATAAATGTGTACCTTTGCGCCGCAAATTTGCAATAGCAAGAAAATACACCTTAATTATTATATGGGAATTCTACAAGATCGATTGGCCAAGTACGACCGTCCTCAGAAATATAAGGAGATGGGTATCTATCCCTATTTCCGTGAGATAGAGGGCAAACAAGGTACTGAGGTCATCATGGACGGACATCGGGTGTTGATGTTTGGCTCGAATGCCTACACGGGTCTGACGGGCGATGAGCGTGTTATCCAAGCAGGTATCAAGGCTATGGAGAAATACGGCAGCGGCTGTGCTGGCTCACGTTTTCTGAATGGCACTTTGGACTTGCATGTACAGTTGGAGAAAGAACTGGCCGCCTTCGTGGGCATGGATGAAGCTATGTGCTTCGCCACAGGTTTCACGGTGAACAGCGGTGTGCTGGGTGTCCTGACGGATCGTCATGATTTCATCATCTGCGACGATCGTGACCACGCCAGTATCGTGGATGGAGTGCGCAACAGTTTCTCTCGTTGCCTGAAATATAAGCACAACGACATGGATGAGTTGGAGAAACTTCTCCAGAAATGTCCGGCTGATGTAGTGAAACTTATCGTCGTCGACGGAGTCTTCTCCATGGAAGGCGATTTGGCTCCTCTGCCTAAGATAGTGGAACTGAAGAAGAAATATCCCGGTACTGCCATCATGGTTGATGAGGCCCACGGACTGGGCGTTTTCGGTCGGCAGGGCCGTGGCGTCTGTGATCACTTCGGACTGACGAAGGATATAGATCTCATCATGGGCACCTTCTCCAAGAGTCTGGCTTCCATCGGTGGCTTCATTGCTGCCGACAGCAGCATCATCAACTACCTGCGCCACCACACCCGCACCTACATCTTCTCGGCCAGCTGCACTCCTGCAGCCACAGCAGCAGCCCGCGAAGCTCTGCATATCATCCAGGAAGAGCCCGAACGCATACAGAAGTTGTGGGACGTCACCAACTACGCCCTCACCCGTTTCCGCGAGGCAGGCTTCGAGATTGGCGACACCGAGAGTCCTATCATCCCGCTTTATGTGCGCGATGTGGACAAGACATTTGCAGTTACTGCCATGGCTTACGACGAAGGTGTGTTCATCAATCCGGTGATTCCCCCCGCCTGCGCTCCACAGGATACTCTGGTGCGCTATGCACTGATGGCCACCCACACCAAAGAGCAGGTGGATGAATCCGTAGAAATCCTTCAGAGGGTCTTCCGGAAGCTCGATATCATCAAGTAAACACCTATTTGGAGCATAAAAAAGGCCTTGAGGCGAAAAAATAGCCGAAAAGTTTGGCTGTTTCCCGAAAAGTCACTACCTTTGCACCCGCAAAACAAAAGCGGTAACCAAGCCGCTTGCTTCCGAAACGAAAGAATGTTGCGTCCTTAGCTCAGTTGGTAGAGCAATTGACTCTTAATCAATGGGTCCAGGGTTCGAACCCCTGAGGACGTACATTCCACGAAGTGAGGAGAGCACAAGAGGCGTCCTTAGCTCAGTTGGTAGAGCAATTGACTCTTAATCAATGGGTCCAGGGTTCGAACCCCTGAGGACGTACAGAAAAGAAGCCATGTCCACACAGGATATGGCCTCTTTTGTTTTATAATTATGTATTTTTTTAAGAAATAATTTGGCTGTGTGAGCTTTTCCATTTATCTTTGCGCCCTCGGAAGATGAATGTGCGCAATACTACACCTTATTATATATGGTGAGTGGTTGCCGTCTTACACCTTATTATATATAGAGCATCACAATTAACTATTCAACTTTACGGAATGAGTAAACTTAAAGACTGTGTGATAGAATCAATCCTGGATCTGAACTCCACGAATGTGTGGGATGTAGGAGCCGCGGAGATAGCCAGACTATGGGAAGAAGAGTCGAAGGATGAGAGTTTCCAGCCCTATGAGGAGAAACTCCTGAACATCATTCGACTGGCCTTCGAAGTTGTGCATTTTGATGCCGACAACGAGCGTGAGAGTGCTAAGTATTCGGGCGAGGAATGGACCGTGTTTCAGCGGCAGAACCACAAGAAAGGGTCTGTAGCCATCCGCAGACGCACTATCTCACGGCTGAATGACCTCAGCTACGAGAATGTACGACATATCACGGCAGCTACCTTGCTGGAACTCATCGACCGCAATTTCGGCGGTGGATGGGAAGGCATTCCATTGGCGATGAAGGACATCATAGAAAGTAGTTTTGATATCTCCACAACAACCCTGCCTGCATCACGTATCCACATGCCCGGAGGCACCCTGGAGAAAAAGGTGGCCGATGGATTCGAAGTGCTGGAAGTGCAGAAAGGTTCGTGGGTGGAAGCCATCTTCGCCAAGAAGAAAGCACCTGCCACAAAGCTGAGATTCTTCGCCGAAAACGAATACGACGAGGACGGCAACCGCATACGGCGCAGAGATGAAGATGACGACGAAGAAGAAGTAATCGACGACCGGGACGACGAGGATGACGACGAGGACAACGACGACGTTCAGCCTAACGAGGACGACGATACGTTCTACTCCAGCTATGCTCCTGAGGCGGACGTGAAAGTGGATGATGACGACGACACGGAAGGTCTTTCCGTGCTGGAGTAGTTCCGTTCCGGTAGAACATCCGGAGTAGGAAGATACTGCATTCCCACATGAACGCAATGTTGTTTCTGGCCGTTGCTGCCGCGTACTTCTGTGTGCTTATTCTCGTTTCGAAGTTCACGGCAGGGCGTGCCAATAATGATACATTCTATAGAGGAGAGCGACGGTCACCGTGGTGGGCTGTCGCTTTCGGTATGTTGGGGGCTTCGCTCAGCGGAGTCACCTTTGTTAGCGTGCCTGGAATGGTGCGTGCCACGGACATGACCTATCTGCAGATGTGCCTGGGTTTCATCCCCGGTTATCTGTTGGTGGCTTTTGTGCTCCTTCCTGTGTACTACAGGTTGAGGCTGACCACTATCTATGGATATCTGGAAGGCCGTTTCGGTGCTGTCAGCTATCGTACTGGTGCCAGTTTCTTCCTCCTCTCTAAATTGCTGGGAGCCGCTGTGAGGTTGTACCTCGTGTGTCTGATTCTCCAGCGGGTGGTCTTCGATGCACTGGGGTGGCCCTTCTGGGTTTCGGCCGTAGTGATTCTCCTGCTGATATGGCTCTATAGCCGCCGGGGAGGTATCGCTACGCTGGTGTGGACCGACTGCCTGCAGACCATCGTTTTGCTTCTGGCTCTGGGACTTATCATCTCTTCCATCCTCTCCGCAGAAGGGTGGAGCGTGGGCGATGCGGCGCGCGTAGTGGCCGATAGTCCCATGAGCCGCATCTTCGAATGGTCAGACTGGTCCTCGAGGCAGTATTTCTGGAAGCAGTTTCTGAGCGGTGCCTTCATCGTTGTCGTCATGACAGGATTGGATCAGGATATGATGCAGAAGAACCTGACTTGCCGGACACTGCCCGATGCGCAGAAGAACATGATTGTCAACGGCCTGCTGTATGTGCCTGCGAATTTCCTCTTCCTCTCGCTGGGCGTGTTGATGTATGTCTTTGCGGCTCGCCACGGCATCACCTTGCCAGTGCTGGGTGATGAGGTGATGCCAGCACTTTGTGCCGGAGGCTACCTCGGCAAGGCCGCTTTGCTGAGTTTCACCTTAGGCATCGCAGCAGCAGCTTTCTCCAGTGCGGACAGTGCGCTTACGGCACTGACCACCAGCACGTGTGTGGACCTGCTCCGACGTCCAGAGGACGAAGGGCTGCGCCGACGCATGCACGTAGTTGTTACAGTGGTGGTGCTCCTGTGCATCCTTGCCTTCAGGGCACTGAACAGCACCAGCGTCATCGATGCCGTTTATGTGATTGCTTCCTATACCTATGGTCCGCTGCTTGGACTCTTCGTCTTTGGTCTCTTTGTGCCAGAGCGTATTCGTCCTCGTGAATCCCTCGTTCCATGGATATGTGTGGCATCTCCAGTGCTCTGTTATCTTCTCTCGTTGCTTACTTCGCAGATGTGGAATTATCATTTTGGTTATGAACTTTTATTGCTAAATGGGGCATTAACAATGCTCGGAATGTGGTTGAGTACGTTTAACTTTGTTAAAAAGGATAATTTCTGACGAATTCTTTGTAATTTTGCAGCCATGAAAAAGAAAAAGAAGCAATGGATAGTCCCCGAAGGTGTGGAACCGACGGAGATGGACAGAATCATTCTTGAGGCGCAGGAACGGGGCAAGGTTGTCCCTAACCGCTCGCTCATAAAGACGCCAGAACAGATTGAGGGCATCCGCAGGGCCGGTGTCATCAACACGGGAATACTGGATATGCTGACCGACAAAATACATGCCGGGATGTGCACACAGGAAATCGATGATTTGGTGGCGGCTTACACCGCGGAGCATGGCGCTATCTCGGCCTGCCTGGGATATGAAGGTTTTCCGCGCTCGTGCTGTACGAGCGTGAATGAAGTGGTCTGCCACGGAATCCCCAATGAGTGGGAAGTCTTGGAGGACGGCGACATCATCAATGTGGATTGCACCACGATTCTCGACGGCTTCTTTGCCGATGCATCTCGCATGTATATCGTGGGAGGCAAGACGACCAAGAAGAAACAGAAACTGGTGGATGTGGCATGGGAGTGTCTGAAAATCGGACAGGAAGTGTGCTCGAAACCTTATGTCTATGTCGGTGACATAGGCAATGCTATTCAGAAATATGCTCATGAGAATGGCTTCTCTGTCGTACGTGATTTGGCTGGCCATGGCGTGGGACTGCAGTTCCACGAAGATCCGGATGTGGATCATTACGGCAAGAAAGGCACTGGTATGCTACTCGTTCCAGGAATGGTCTTCACCATAGAACCTATGATAAATATGGGAACCTACGAAGTCTTCTGCGACGAGGACGACGGGTGGACTATCGTCACCGAGGACGAGTTGCCCAGCGCACAATGGGAGCACACTTTCGTGATGACGGAACACGGAGTGGAGGTCCTGACCCACTAACAAGTACCGCTGCTTCAGAAGGTGGGGCGGAAAGCAAGCCCTCTGTTAATCATAATCAGATGAAAAATATATCATTGTTTTAATGAGTAGTACAAACGATACATCGCGCCAGCCTCGCCCTTCCCAGATGGGAGGTGGCGGCGGTGCGTCTTCCATTATTATCCTTGGTATAGAATCTTCCTGCGACGATACCTCGGCAGCGGTGCTGCGCGATGGAGTCCTGCTCAGTAATGTCACAGCCTCCCAAGCGGTGCACGAAGCCTATGGGGGCGTTGTGCCCGAACTGGCTTCGAGAGCTCATCAGCAGAACATCGTGCCGGTGGTGGATCAGGCTCTGAAGCGGGCAGGTGTGTCCAAGGACCAACTATCAGCCATCGCCTTCACCCGTGGACCGGGGCTTATGGGCTCGCTGCTCGTGGGAGTCAGCTTTGCGAAAGGATTGGCGGCGTCATTAGGTATTCCCATGATAGATGTGAACCACCTTCAAGGCCATGTGCTGGCCCATTTTATAAAGGAAACAGAGGACGATACTTCAGCCCCTCCCTTTCCTTTCCTCTGTCTGCTCGTCAGCGGTGGCAACTCCCAGATCGTGTTGGTTCGTGCCTACAACGACATGCAGATCATCGGTCAGACCATCGATGATGCAGCGGGAGAGGCTATTGACAAATGTTCTAAGGTCATGGGGCTGGGATATCCCGGTGGACCCATCATCGACCGTCTGGCCCGACAGGGCAATCCGGAAGCCTACCAGTTTGCCAAGCCAGCCATTGCAGGCTATGACTACAGCTTCAGTGGTCTCAAGACTTCCTTCCTCTACAACTTGCGCGATTGGTTGCAGGACGATCCTGATTTCATCGAGCACCACAAGGCAGACCTTGCAGCATCGCTCGAACGAACCATTGTGGATATCCTGATGAACAAGCTACGCAGGGCTGCCAAGGCACTAAAGATAAACCATGTGGCTGTGGCTGGAGGTGTAAGTGCAAATACAGGGTTGCGAGAAGCGTTTCAGGAGCATGCAAGACGCTATGGCTGGACGGTCTATATTCCCAAGTTCAGCTATACCACAGACAATGCTGCCATGATAGGTATTACCGGCTATTTCAAATATCAGGACAAGGACTTCTGTCCGATGGAAGCACCGGCCTATAGCAGGGTGGCGCTGTGAACGAAGGACCGGTTTAGTGAATAACTTCATTCTACTACCCCTTATAGTTTAATAATTCATAAAGAATATAGCGATGAGCATTCAAATCAAAGTCATTTCTCGCGAAGTCAGCGAGTATCTGTGGCGGTCGGGCAAGAGCGTCTCCACTGCCGAAAGTTGCACTGCCGGCCTCGTTTCTGCTGCCATAGCTGCATTACCAGGTGCCAGCTCCTATTTCCGCGGAGGCATTGTAGCTTATGTGAATGAACTCAAAACCCAACTGCTGGGTGTCCCCGAAGAATTGCTGGAAGAGAAAGGTGCTGTGAGCGAAGACTGCGCTCGAGCCATGGTGAAAGGGGCGTTGGAGCGACTGCAGACGGACTATGCAGTGGCTGTCACCGGATATGCCGGTCCGGGCGGTGGTCCCGAGGCCCCTGTGGGTACCATTTTCGTGGCGGTAGGAAACGTCGACAGCATAGAAGTACGTGAGCTCACCGGCGACGATGGTAGAGAGGAAAATGTGACTCGAGCTTGCACCAGCGCTTTGCAAATGCTGCTGGAAAAACTGAAAAATGACTTCCCCTTGGCGGAAGAGTGAAAAAAATGACGCAAAAGGTTTGGATATTCCGAAAAAATGCTCTACCTTTGCGCCCTGTTTGGAAGAAGTAATTCTTGAAAGTTACAAAAGGAAAGATCGAAATGTCAAAGATTTGTCAAATCACCGGAAAGAAAGCGATGCACGGTAACAACGTGTCGCACTCTAAGCGCCGCACAAAGCGTGTCTTCGATGTGAACCTCTTCACGAAGAAGTTCTACTGGGTCGAAGAGGACTGCTGGATCAGCCTCAATATCTCCGCTGCTGGCCTGCGCTTGATTAACAAGATTGGTCTCGATGCTGCTATCAAGCAGGCTGCCGAGAAAGGTTATCTTCAGTAATCTATTCCAGTCGCGAACGGTTTAACCCTTTAAACACTGAGAAAGCAACATGGCAAAGAAAGCTAAAGGCAACAGAGTACAGGTGATTCTCGAATGCACTGAAATGAAGGAGAGCGGCCTCCCTGGCACCTCTCGTTACATCACCACGAAGAACAGAAAAAACCATCCCGAGCGTCTTGAGTTGAAGAAGTACAATCCTATCCTCAAGCGGATGACGGTTCACAAGGAAATCAAATAAAAACTGAAGCACTATGGCAAAGAAAGTAGTCGCAACCCTGCAAACGGGTAAGACCGATGGCCGCAGCTATTCGAAGGTTATCAAGATGGTGAAGTCTGAGAAGGGCTCCTACATCTTCGATGAGCAAATGGTTCCCAACGAGGCCGTCGATAGTTTCTTCAAGAACTAAGCTGTTTCCATTTCCGTGGGACTGAAAAGCCTCCCGGGGGAACGTGTTTACCCGATCTTCAAGCAAGAATTACAAACGCACATTTTATCACACTGATACTCCCCAGCACCTCTATAGGGTACTGAGGAGTTTTTTTGTTATTGCTGTCAGGTAACACTTATTTGAAGACAACTATTGGGCTGTTACTTACATGAAGTATCAGTCATTTTGATTATCCTTACTTTCGCTGCAAAATCAAAGCATAATCATGGGCAAAGAATGCACTTTTTGCCGGACAGCCGGTTTACAATCAGGTATTAAAGTTACTTGATCGTGAGTTTTAGCCTACACCAATAATTCAAAATATACTACATACTATACAAAAAACACATTGAAAAGCCCACTACTTCCCTTTTCCCCCTTCCTCCCACCTCCTTTCCCCATCTCCCTTGGGTCGAGTGCGCCGCGGTCCGTCCGCGGCGATCATCTTTCTCCTTTTTCCCTTCCTCCTACCTCCTTTTCCCATCTCCTTTGGGTCGAGTGCGCCGCGGTCCGTCCGCGGCAATCATCCTCCCTCCCGCGAAAATGTTGTTCAAAATAAACTACATACTACATGAAAATGGCGGA
Organism: Bacteroidaceae bacterium; assembly: GCA_024697285.1. GTDB lineage: Bacteria > Bacteroidota > Bacteroidia > Bacteroidales > Bacteroidaceae > Physcousia. The sequence continues at coordinate 8,624 of JAILFY010000126.1, read as the reverse complement.
AAATGGACTTCTCAATAAAAATTCATGTAGTATGTAGTTTGTTTTGAACAACATTTTTCGTGGACACGTACTTTTGCCACTTGTGATGACAGCAGACTGAATGAGAAAAAGTGGAGTTAAACAGGGAACACAATGAATACACGGGGGATAACCGAGCTGGGTAGATTCTTATACGAATAAGATATATATCTTATGGACAGAAGATTTATATCTTATGGACAGAAGATTTATATCTTATGGACAGAAGATATATATCTTTTGAGCTGAAGATATATATCTTTTGAGCTGAAGATATATACATCCTGAAATCTAATCTACATTGCGTTTTTCAACACGTACGTACATCTTTGCCAACACGTACGTACATCTTCGCCAACACGTACGTACATATTTGTCAACACGTACGTACATCTTCGCCAACACGTACGTACATCTTTGCCAACACGTATATACATCCTCGCCAACACGTATATACATCTTTGCCAGCACGTATATACATCTTTGCCAGCACGTATATACATCCTCGCCAACACGTATATACATCTTTGCCAACACGTATATACATATAAAATGCAACGATGCTTTTTTCCAGGTGGTAACAATGATTCGCCTTACGCTCATGTATTACGTTGACCTTTTCCGATTCATGGAAGAGCCAGACAAAACATGGGATGAAATATTTGCCGGAGAAACACAATAGGGGCCTCCAGAACCGACCTTGTTCGAATGAAGGGGGCTTACTTTGCAAACATAATACCCCAGAGCCTGGTTTTACAGGCTTCTGGGGAAAGATTATAAAGCATTCTGAGTTTTGCCGGACAGCAATATTTTTTTATAGCCAGAAGAGGCCTTGAGAGAAAAAGGAACGTGAGGGACTAATCAAGGTCAATAACAACCCCGCAAATGCATTGAAATGTTAAGATGCTTAAATCAGTCTTAATCTATGATTAAAATTTGGATGATTCAGAAAAAAGCAGTATCTTTGCACTCGCAAAAATAGAAGTACATTATGGGATTCTTTAATTTCTTCTCCCGTAACAAGGAGCAACAAAAGGAGACTTTGGATCGCGGTCTCGAGAAAACCAAAGAGAGTTTCTTTGGCAAACTCGCCCGTGCCGTGGCAGGCAAAAGCAAGGTGGATGATGCAGTGCTCGACGATCTGGAGGAGGTCCTCGTCACCTCTGATGTTGGCGTCGACACCACCCTCAACATCATTCATCGGATAGAAGAGCGCGTGGCGCGCGACAAGTATGTCAGCACCAGCGAGCTCCAGAATATCCTGCGCGACGAGATTGCTGCCCTGCTCACAGAGAACAACACTTCTGACACAGAAGGCTATCAGATTCCTGAAGGAAAACGTCCCTACGTCATCATGGTCGTGGGAGTGAACGGAGTGGGTAAGACTACCACTATCGGCAAACTGGCCTGGCAGTTCAAGCAGGCTGGACTGAAGGTGATGCTCGGCGCTGCCGACACATTCCGTGCTGCCGCCGTGGAGCAGATTGTCATCTGGGGCGAACGAGTAGGGGTGCCTGTCGTGAAGCAGCAGATGGGAAGTGATCCTGCCAGCGTGGCCTTCGACACACTCAGCAGTGCCGTGGCCAACGACGTGGATGTAGTGCTCATAGACACTGCCGGACGTCTCCACAACAAGAAAGGTCTTATGGACGAACTCTCGAAGATCAAGCGAGTCATGCAGAAGGTGGTGCCCGACGCCCCACATGATGTGATGCTCGTGCTCGACGGCAGCACTGGGCAGAACGCCTTCGAGCAAGCACGTCAGTTCACGGCAGCTACCGACGTTACCTCCATGGCCATCACCAAACTCGATGGCACTGCTAAGGGAGGAGTGGTCCTTGGAATATCGGACCAGTTCAAGATTCCCGTTCGATATATCGGTCTCGGTGAGGGTGTGGAAGATCTCCAGCCCTTCAATCGCCGTGCCTTTGTCGATAGCCTCTTTGGTGATAAGAAATGATGAGAAGGAATCACGTAGACATCCTCACGATGGGTTGCTCCAAGAACCTTGTGGACTCCGAGCGCCTCATGGCTCAGTTGCACCACGCGGGCTACACTGTGTCCCATGACCCAGAAGTGTGTCAGGGTGATATCTGCGTCATCAACACCTGCGGTTTTATTGGTGATGCCAAGGAAGAGAGTATCAACATGATTCTTCAGCAAGGGCAGCGCAAGTCACCAGAACATGCTCAAACAGAAGTTTCTGGGAGCAATCAAAAGTCTACTTCTTCCAAGTCCAGAAGTGCAAAGGGCAGGCTTCGCAAGCTGTATGTCATGGGGTGTCTCTCCCAACGCTACCTGACGGAGCTGCAAGAAGAGATTCCCGAAGTGGACGGTTGGTACGGCAAATTCGACTGGCCTCGTCTTCTCGCAGATCTCGGTCATGTCTGGGATGCTACCCTCACACCAGGTCGCATCATCACCACACCTTCCCACTACGCCTATATCAAGATATCAGAAGGGTGTGACCGCCGGTGCTCCTATTGCGCCATCCCCCTGATAACCGGTCGCCACCAGAGTCGTCCTATGGAAGATATTCTTCTGGAAGTCCGACAACTGGTGGCTTTGGGTGTCAAGGAGTTCAATGTCATTGCACAAGAACTCACCTATTATGGTGTGGATTTGTACCACCGTCGTGCCATAGCGGAACTCGTGGACCGCATGGCCGAAATACCCGGTGTTTGCTGGATTCGCCTTCACTACGCCTATCCCACGGATTTCCCATGGGAGTTGCTGCCCGTGATGGCCCGTCATGATAATGTATGTCGCTATCTTGACATAGCACTTCAACATATAGCAGATCCTGTTCTGGAAGCTATGCGCCGCCATATCACCAGCCAGCAGACTTACGACTTCGTCAGTCGTATCCGCGAGGAACTGCCCGGAATACATCTTCGCACCACCCTTATGGTTGGTCATCCGGGTGAGTCTGAAGAAGCCTATCAGCAGTTGCTGGATTTCACCCGCTGGGCTCGTTTTGAACGCATGGGAGCCTTTGCCTATTCGGAGGAAGAGGGAACCCACAGTGCCACTGCTTATTCCGATGATATTCCTGAGGATACCAAGCAGGCCCGTCTCTCGCGACTTATGCGTCTGCAACAACGAATCTCGGCAGAAGTGCAGGAGGCCAAGGTCGGCACCATACAGAAGGTGATCATCGACCGAACAGAAGGCGACTATCTCATTGGTCGCACCCAGTACGATTCCCCAGAAGTAGACCCCGAGGTCCTTATTCCCCTCGCCCTTGCAGCAGAATGCGCTCCTGGACATGCTATTCCCACTCCGGGAACATTTGTCGATGTCCGTATCACATCTGCAGATGACTTCGACCTTTATGCCACTCCGGCAACAGACAAACAATCCACTCATCCATCCGTTCGCATATGAACCATAAGGATTTTATATCAGTACTCTCTCAGCGCACCGGCGCTTCAACCAAGGTCACTCAGACATTGGTTAATAATCTCTTGGCAGAAATGACTTCTCGTTTCGAGGAGGGCGAGTCTCTGCAGGTCCAGAACTTTGGTACCTTCGAGGTGAAGAAGAAACTCGAACGTATAGTGGTCAATCCGACGAATGGTCAGCGCATGCTAGTACCTCCCAAGTTGGCTTTGTCCTTCAAACCTAGTCTTTCGCTGAAAGATGCAGTGCAGGAAGGAGGTGAGGGGTAGCTATGAGTGGCAAGAATAATATAATGGACATCGCTCAGGCGCTGGTCCGTCGTTCCAACATCCCTTATTCCGTGTCTGCGTCTTTTGTGCGTCAGTTCTTCGAGACTATCCAAGAAGCACTGCTGCGCGAGAAGATTGTGAAGGTACGTGGACTTGGCACCTTCAAGCTTGTCAGCGTGGAACCTCGAGAGAGCGTCAGTGTGGTTGATGGCAGTCGTATCCAGATAGCAGGTCACACTAAGGTGTCTTTCACCCCAGATGCAGTATTGCGCGATGCTGTGAACAAGCCATTTGCTGAATTTGAGACCGTTTCCCTCAGCGAGAACCTGGACTTGTCGCTGCTGGATACTTTGGAGGATGATGAAACAATGTCCTCGCCAAACGATACAAGGCTTTCTGCCGCAAACACTTCGGAAGACGTGGTCGTGGCAGACGAGATTGGGCCTGAGACTTCAGACGACGAGACAACAGAAACCTCAGAGAAGGCGTCGGCTGAGCTGGAGAAGAAGCCAGAAGAAATGGAAGAAGCAGCTTCTGCCCAAGACAACGAGACAAACATTTCTGAAGAAGTCTCTGCTGATCACGAAGAAGGCAATCTGGGAGATAATCCTTCAGAGAAAGAAGAAGAAACTCCGGAAGAGAATCCTTCAGAGAAGGAGGAAGATGCTCCGGAAAAGAATCCTGCGGAGAAAGAAGAAGAAACTCCGGAAGAGAATCCGTCAGAGAAGGAGGAAGATGCTCCGGAAGAGAATCCTGCGGAGAAAGAGGAAGAAACTCCGGAAGAAGTTTGTTCAGAGAACACCGGAGATGTCTCGGAAGAAGACGCTGCTCCAGTAGTAACGACTAATCCTCCTGTAATAGAGACTGTTGCCCCTGCCGAAACCCTTCTGGAACAGACATCAGCAGAATCAGAAACTGACGATTCTTCGGATGATGCTGGAACTTTGCAGTCTGAGGAAAACGAAGAAAAGATGACGGCGCCCAGCGCTGTCGAGGCCGAGGAAACAGTGTCGTCCACAAAGGACGCAGGGGCCGAAGAAACCTCTGCAAGCACAGAAGAGGAGTGGAGTTCTAAAAAGAAACCTACTGAATATCTCGAACAGATGGAACTCGAACCATCTGCACTCCCTAAGGACCCTGGGACATCTAGCAAACCCCAAAAACAGAGGAGTGGGTTCGTCCGTTTCTTCAGAAGCCTGACTGTGGTATTATCCTTCCTGGCCTTCGGTGCATTATGCTATGTTGTTGGCTATATCAGGCCAATCAAATGTGATAGCCTCGAAAGAGTGGCACGAGTATGGGAAGTTTGTTGCAGTGAATTGCTTAACTTCGGAGCAGATGAACAATCCTCTGTAGAGTCAGCACATGCACCTGATTCGGTGATAGTGATACCTATAGACTCTGCGGATTTCGTCGGACAATCAGAAGAAGAAGCCAAGGCGGCACCAGCTCCGAAAATACCTTCAGAGACATTAGCCTACCCCCAACTGGAGGAAGGTGACTACTGGATTGTAGGTATCAAGGGCACTGAGATCATGAAGCCGGGAAAGACTCTGCTGAACTTCTCCCTGAAATATTACAATAGCAAGGACTTTGTTCCCTATATCTGTGTGATGAATGATATCACAAATCCGGATGTCGTGCCTCTGAACAAAGAGTTGCGCATCCCGGAACTAAGAAAGAAATAAACGTAACTACTAAAACATACAACAAAAATGGCAGAATCCATTGACATCCGCGAACTCAACGAACGCATTGAGCGTCAGAGCGGTTTCGTAACCAACCTTTTGACCGGCATGGACCAGGTCATCGTAGGTCAGCATCATCTCGTAGAGTCTCTTCTGATAGGTCTGCTTTCCGACGGCCATGTGCTTCTCGAGGGCGTTCCAGGTCTGGCCAAGACCCTTGCAATCAAGACTCTGGCCCAGCTCATCGACGCTAAGTTCAGCCGCATTCAGTTTACTCCCGACCTGTTGCCAGCCGACGTGACAGGTACCATGATCTACTCCCAGAAAGACGAACGTTTCCTCGTGGAACAGGGCCCGGTATTTGCTAATTTCGTCCTTGCCGACGAGATCAACCGTGCTCCCGCCAAGGTGCAGAGTGCTCTGCTCGAAGCGATGCAGGAGCGAGAAGTTACTATTGGCAAACAGACCTTCCAGTTGCCCTCGCCCTTCTTGGTGCTTGCTACCCAGAACCCCATAGAGCAAGAGGGCACCTATCCTCTGCCCGAAGCACAGGTGGACCGTTTCATGCTGAAGGTAGTCATCAGCTATCCGAAGCTGGAAGAGGAGAAAAAGATTATCCGCCAGAATATTGGAGGGCAGCGCGCTGCCGTACGTCCCGTACTCTCCACGAAGGAAATCATGGAGGCTCGTGATGTCGTTCGTCAGGTCTATCTCGACGAGAAGATCGAACAGTATATTACTGACATTGTCTTTGCCACACGTTACCCGGAGAACTACGGTCTGAGGGAAATCAAGGACTTCATCGAGTTTGGTGGTTCGCCACGTGCCAGCATCAATCTGGCCCTGGCAGCTCGCTCCTACGCCTTCATCAAACGCCGCGGATATGTCATTCCAGAGGACGTCCGCGCCGTGGCCCACGATGTGTTGCGCCATCGTATTGGACTCACCTATGAGGCTGAGGCCAACAACGTCACTGCCGACGAAATCGTCAGTAAGATTCTTAATAAGGTGGAAGTGCCCTAATCGCTGATTATGGAAACATCTGAATTGCTGAAGAGGGTCCGTCAGATAGAAATCAAGACCCGCGGTCTCTCTGCGAATATCTTTGCAGGCGAGTATCACTCTGCCTTCAAGGGACGTGGTATGGCCTTCAGCGAAGTCCGTGAATACCAATATGGTGATGATATCCGTGACATAGAGTGGAACGTCACAGCGCGTTTCAACAAGCCTTATATTAAGGTCTTCGAGGAAGAACGCGAACTGACGGTGATGCTGCTCGTTGATGTCAGTGGCAGTCTGGATTTCGGAACCAATGTGCAGACCAAGCGTGATATGGTGGCAGAGATTGGTGCAACACTGGCTTTCAGTGCCATACAGAACAACGACAAGATAGGTGTCATCTTCTTCTCCGACCGCATAGAGAAATTCATTCCACCTAAGAAAGGGCGCAAGCATATCCTGTATATCATCCGTGAACTCCTGGACTTCCAGCCCGAGAGCCAGCGCACAAATATCCAGCAGGCCGTGGAGTACCTTACGCAGGTCATCAAACGTCGTTGCACCTGTTTCCTGATCAGCGACTTCATCGACGAACGCGATTTCCGTCAGGCTCTGACCATCGCCAATCGCAAACACGATGTCGTTGCCATCCAGGTCTATGACCGCCGCATTGCAGAACTGCCCGATGTAGGACTTATGTACGTGAGAGATGCCGAGACCGGACATCTGCAATGGATAGACACCTCAAGCCGCAAGGTTCGTGCAGCCCAGTCCAGATGGTGGCACGAGCACACGACGCGCTTGGGCGACACCTTCTCCAGAAGTAATGTGGACCACGTCAGTGTGCGCACAGATCAAGATTATGTAGCTGCCTTGCGCAGCCTATTTGCACAAAGATCATGACAAAACTGAAGCATACTTTCCTCCTTTCATGGCTGCTTGTACCTCTGTTAACCAGTGCACAAGTGGTCTTTGAGGCACGTATAGACACCCTCGTGCTGCTCATCGGCGAACAGCGTGAACTGACACTTGATGTCACCTGCGGTGCGCAACAGAAACTGAAATTGCCAGACTACAAACCCATGCAGCCGTTGGCGCCGGATGTGGAAATCGTGGACCTGCTTGGCACGGACACCACGTTCCTCGACGAGGGTAAACGAATGCAGGTCTTGCAGCGTTATTCCATCACTGCATGGGACTCCACTTTTGTTCTGCTCCCTCCTTTTGAAGTGGAGGTGGATGGTCAACCTTACCAGTCCAAGCAATTGGCATTGAAGGTGATGACCATTCCCGTGGACACCGTGCATGTGGATCAGTTCTTCCCCAACAAGGATATTCAGAACAATCCGTTCTCTTGGGACGACTGGAAACCTGTGATGTGGCTCCTGGCCATCAACCAGTTGCTGGCCATAGTCCTGTTGTGGATCTACAGCCGCTGGCGGGAGAACAAGCCGCTGATTCGCATTATCCGCAAGAAGTTGAAACTCCCTGCACATCAGGTCGCTATGACTGAGATAGAACGAATAAAGAGCGAGCGAGCCTGGACCGCTGAGGACAGCAAGGAGTACTACACCCAACTGACGGACACCCTGCGTACTTACATCAAGGAACGTTTCGGATTCAACGCCACGGAGATGACCTCCTCAGAGATTATCGACCGTCTGCTGGAAGTCCAGGACGAACAGGCCCTGGAAGAACTCCGGCAGCTATTCACCACGGCAGATCTCGTCAAGTTCGCCAAGTGGACCACCCTCACGGGAGAGAACGATGCGAATTTGGTGAATGCAATAGAGTTTATCAATCAGACGAAACAAGAGGTAGACCCCAACGCTCCCACAGAAATCGTGGAGGTGCCGGAAGAGGTGAAGCAGAGCCAGAAGCGTTCCTTCACCCTGAAGGTTGTCATGGGTGTCACGGCCGTGCTGGCTTTCGTGGCCATCGGCTACGCCCTGTACTTAGCTGTAGATCTGTTACGGTAATAATCTGTCTCCACAGGCTCGTGCGTCGCACGCTCCCATCATAATTCCTTTTGCTCTGCTATTTGGCAAAGCTCTCTCAACACCATAACTATGCAATTTGCAAATCCATATTTCCTCCTGCTCCTCCTGCTCCTCATACCTTATATAATATGGTATGTCTTGCGCCACCACAGCAGTGAACCCACGCTGCAGGTCTCTTCGACCTGGGCTTTTCGTCGGGCCCCCAAGACCTACAAGCAGTACCTCGTTCATGCACCTTTCTTGTTGCG
>JAILFY010000133.1 GCA_024697285.1 Bacteroidaceae bacterium | reverse complement strand
TGCACCGCATTCAGGGCCTCGTCGCCGCGCATTCCTCGGACGTCGATATCCTGTTGGAAGTTCAGCGATTTCTCGCGCATCAGGTTCTGTGTCTCGCGGCTGAGGAACGATGCAGAGGCACTTGTATCGTCCTTCTTCGGTTCGCGCGCCGCCACCAGTCGGTCCACCTTCACTTGGGTCCGCATTTGTCCGAAGACCACGGTGGCTGTCTTGCCGTCCACGGCTTGCAGCAGTCCCACGGTCGTCTGTCCTTTGATGCGCACAAATCCACCTACGACAATCTCGTCGCCACCGCCCTTGGCGCCCGCAGAAGAGGGTAGGGGAGTAGCACCTGACGCGGCTGTTGGCGCCTCGCCTTTGCGCCGGTTCTTCTTCTCCTGCCGCCTTTTTATCTTCTCCATCTTTCGGGCGATTTCATCATCCTGTTCGCCCTGTCGGCTCTCTACCTCCTTGATTCTGAAGTCCTCCAATTGCTGGCGGGCTCGCCTCGTCTCCTCCTTCTCGGCCTGAGCCTCTCGGATTTCCCGAATGGTGCGCTCAATGCGTGCATTGGATTCTTGCAGCAGTTGTTCCGCCTCCTCCTTGGCCTTGCGGATGATTTCCTTGCGTTGTCGTTGCAGTTCCGTCACCTCTTCTTCGTAGCGTGCAATGATTTGCTGCATCTCTTTCTCCCGTCCGTGTATGCTCTCTCGTTTCTGTTGCCAGTAGCGGCGGTCGCGAACGATGTCCTGCAGCCATTTGTCGGCATTGATGTAATCTCTTCCCACGATGTCCGAAGCATCGCTGATGACCTCCTCCGGCAGTCCTATTTTCCGTGCAATCTCCACGGCAAAACTGCTTCCCGGCTGCCCTATCTGCAATTGGAACAGCGCCTGCATCAGATGTCGGTCGTAGAGCATGGCTCCGTTGACCACTCCTTCCGTGTCGTCGGCAAAGTGTTTCAGGTTCTGGTAGTGGGTGGTGATGATCCCGAAAGCCCCTTTCTCCACAAACCTCCTCAGCACCGCCTCGGCGATGGCGCCTCCAATCTGCGGTTCCGTGCCCCCGCCGAACTCATCTATCAGCAGCAACGTGGCGGGGTCAGCACCGCGCATCATTTGTTTCATGTTCAGCAGGTGCGAACTGTAGGTCGACAGTTCGTCCTCTATACTTTGCTCGTCGCCTATGTCTATCATGATATTCTGGAAAATACCCAGCCGGGAGCGCTCGCCTACGGTGATGGGCAATCCACATTGAAGCATGTATTGCAGCAGACCTACCGTCTTCAGACAAACCGACTTGCCTCCTGCGTTAGGTCCCGAGATAAGCAGAATGCGCTGGCGCCTGGTCAGCTCTATTTCCAGGGGAACCACCTTCTTGCCGTGCTTGGCCAAGGTTCGTGCCAGCAGGGGATGAACAGCCAGTGTCCAGTCTATCAATGGGGCATTTGCTATCTGAGGCGACGTGGTCGTCGGGGCGCCTGTCTGTTGGGCCAGGCGTGTCTTGGCACGTACGAACTCGATGTCTGCCAGCATCTCGTAGCTGTTGAGCAGCGCGGGAGCCTTCGGTCGCAGGTCTTCCGTGAACTCTCGGAGAATGCGTATCACTTCCCGCCGTTCGTCGGCCTCCAGCTCACGAATGCGGTTGTTGGCTTCCACCACTTCTTGCGGTTCTATGAACACTGTCTTTCCTGTGGCACTCTCGTCGTGAATGATACCTCGTATCTTCCTCTTCAGGGCCGGCGCCACGGGGATTACCAGTCGTCCGTCGCGCACGGTGGGACTGACATCCTGTGCCACGGTTCCTTCGGCCTGTGCACTCCTTAATATATTATTGAGCACTCGGCTGATACTGCCCTCCGTGGAAGCCAGTTCCCGCCGGATGCGGGCCAGTTCGGCAGATGCGCTGTCCTTCACGTGGCCGAACTTGTCCAGAATCTGGTTGATTCGTCTTAGCAGGAATGTCCATCCGCTCAACTGCCTCTCGCTGACTCCATCCCCGTTTGCCTCTGTTGCCGAGAGGCGTTTTGCTATCATACGGCTCAGGGCCGGATAGGTCGCGCAATCCACGGAGGACTGCTGCCCGGAATCATCGTCGTCGGTGTGGCGGAGGCTGGTGATTTTCAGGATACTCTCCATCGTCTGCAGGGAGCGCTGCAGCTGAAACATCTCCTCCACCTCTATATATGTTCCTTCTATGCGAATCCGATGCAGGGTGGGACGCAGGTCGTAGTAACCTTGGTCCGGAAACTGATCGGACTCTTCCAGCAAACGCGCAAACTCGCCCACTTGCTGGTGCAGCTCCCGCAGTTGCTCGCAGTTGGTCTGGAAAGACATCTCATCCACTCGCTGCAGTCCCAGCGGACTCAGACATTGCTCTTTCAGCATAGCGCGGATGGTTGTCATGCCTATTTTTTCCTCGTAGGTATGGGGGTATATCATGACTTTTGATTCTTATTTGGGCCGCAAATGTAGCAAAAAGTTTACATAATATCTGAAAAACATCAAGAAAAGAAAGGTTAACACATAAAAAACTCCCAATATTCAACGGCAAACTCTGAACTTTTTTCTAACTTTGCGCCCGAATTAGAGAAAACAAACACTTTATTTTCACTTTTCCAGCATGAAAAAGACATTGAAGAAGGTTCTGGTGCTCGGCAGTGGTGCACTGAAGATAGGACAGGCAGGCGAATTTGACTATTCTGGCTCCCAAGCGCTGAAAGCGCTGCGCGAGGAAGGTATTCAAAGCGTACTCGTCAATCCAAACATTGCCACAATCCAGACGTCAGAGGGCATCGCCGACAAAGTTTATTTTCAACCGGTGACGCCCTATTTTGTAACCGAAATTATCAAGAAGGAACGTCCCGACGGTATCCTTCTGGCTTTTGGCGGACAAACGGCATTGAACTGCGGCACGGAGCTCTACCAGAATGGTACGCTTCAGGAATATGGAGTAGAGGTGCTCGGAACGAGTGTCGAGGCAATCATGAACACGGAAGACCGTGACCTCTTTGTCAAGAAACTTGCAGAAGTAGACCTCAAAGTACCAGTCAGTCATGCAGTGGAGAATATGGACGACGCGCTGAAGGCTGCCCGCCAGATTGGTTTCCCCATCATGATTCGCTCGGCCTACGCCCTCGGTGGTCTCGGCAGCGGTATCTGTCCGGATGAGGAGAAGTTCGTGGAACTGGCCGAGAGTGCCTTCACCTTTGCGCCTCAGATTCTTGTGGAAGAGAGCCTCAAGGGTTGGAAGGAGATAGAGTTCGAGTGCATCCGTGACGCCAACGACCGTTGCTTCACCGTAGCCTCCATGGAGAACTTCGACCCCCTTGGCATCCACACCGGCGAGAGCATCGTCGTGGCTCCCACTTGCTCCCTCACTCCCGAGCAGGTGGAGATGTTGCAGGACATCACCATCCGTTGCGTCAAGCACCTTGGCATCGTTGGCGAGTGCAATATCCAGTTCGCCTTCAACGCCGTGACCAACGACTATCGCATCATCGAAATCAATGCTCGCCTCTCGCGCTCCAGCGCCCTGGCTTCCAAGGCAACGGGCTACCCCCTCGCCTTCGTGGCCGCTAAGATTGCACTCGGCTACACCCTCGACCAGATCGGTGAGATGGGCACAACCAACTCCGCCTATGTAGCTCCTTCGCTGGACTATATGATCTGCAAGATTCCTCGTTGGGACCTCACGAAATTTGCCGGCGTCTCCCGTCAGATCGGTTCTTCCATGAAATCTGTGGGCGAGATTATGTCCATCGGTCGCACCTTCGAGGAGATGCTCCAGAAAGGTCTCCGAATGATTGGACAGGGTATGCACGGCTTCGTGGGCAACGAACATACTCATTTCGAGGACCTCGACGACGCACTGGAGAACCCCACCGATCTCCGCATCTTCGCTATCGCCGAGGCTCTGGAGAAAGGTTATTCCGTGGAGCGCATCGAACAGCTCACGAAGATCGACCCTTGGTTCATCTCCAGAATGAAACATATCGTGGACCTGAAGCATCAGCTCGAGAGCTACAACAGCCTCGAGGAGTTGCCCGACGCCTTCCTGCTCGAAGTCAAGCAGGCCGGTTTCAGCGACTTCCAGATTGCACGCTTCGTCCTCAAACCCGGTAATGGCAGTCTTGAGAAAGAGAACCTCGAGGTGCGTCGTCATCGCAAACAGCGTGGCATCGAGCCTTCCGTGAAGCGCATCCCCACTGTTGCCAGTGAGCATCCGGAGCTCACCAACTACCTCTATTTTACTTATAATACTGCGCCAGCCTTCCAGGATCCATTCACTACCAAAGGCAAAGGTGAGGCCAACGCCAGCGCCAGCACCTACTCCTCCACCCACGATATCAACTACTATCCCAATGAGAAGTCGGTTATCGTGCTCGGCTCCGGCGCCTATCGTATCGGTTCCAGCGTGGAGTTCGACTGGTGCTCGGTCAACGCTATCAACACGGCGCGCAAGCTGGGTTATAAGTCCATCATGATCAACTATAACCCCGAGACCGTCTCCACCGACTATGATATGTGCGACCGCCTCTACTTCGACGAACTCACCCTGGAGCGCGTGCTCGACGTGATAGACCTCGAGCAGCCCCGCGGCGTCATCGTCTCTGTGGGCGGACAGATCCCGAATAACCTGGCCATGAAACTCCATCGCCAGGGCGTTCCCGTCCTCGGCACCTCTCCTGTGGACATCGACCGCGCAGAGAACCGCGACAAGTTCTCCGCCATGCTCGACAAACTTGGGGTGGACCAGCCCGCCTGGCGCGCCCTCACCTCCCTCGAGGATATCAAGGAGTTCGTGGCCGAAGTGGGTTATCCCGTTCTCGTGCGACCCAGCTATGTGCTCTCCGGCGCTGCCATGAATGTCTGCTACGACGACGAAGAGCTCGAGCGCTTCCTGAAGATGGCTACCGAGGTCTCCAAGGAATTCCCGGTCGTCGTCTCGCAGTTCATGCAGGAAACCAAGGAGATAGAGTTCGACGCCGTGGCCGACAAGGGTGAGATCGTGGAGTACGCCATCTCCGAACACATCGAATATGCAGGTGTCCACTCGGGCGACGCCACCATGGTTTTCCCCGCACAGCACGTCTACTTCTCTACCATCCGTCAGATGAAGAAGATAGCACATAAGATTGCCGAAGAACTCAATATCAGCGGTCCTTTCAATATCCAGTTCCTGGCCAAGAACCGCGAGGTGAAGGTCATCGAGTGCAACCTCCGTGCCTCCCGCTCCTTCCCCTTCGTTTCGAAGATTCTGAAGCGCAACTTCATCGAGACCGCCACGAAGATCATGCTCGACGCCCCCTATCAGCGTCCCGAGAAGAGCGAGTTCGACATCGACCGCATCGGTGTCAAGGCCAGCCAGTTCTCCTTCGCACGTCTGCAGAACGCCGACCCCGTCCTCGGAGTGGATATGAGCAGCACCGGTGAGGTAGGTTGCCTGGGCGACGACCTCAACGAGGCTCTCCTCAATGCTCTTATCTCCACGGGCTACACGCTCCCGAAGAAAGCAGTGCTCATCTCCAGTGGTGGCGCCAAAGGTAAGCTCGACTTGCTGGAGCCCGCCCGTCAGCTCGTTCGCAAGGGCTTCGACGTCTATGCCACCGAGGGTACTTGCGCCTTCCTCAATCAGAATGGTGTCTTTGCACGCAGCGTCAGCTGGCCCGATGAAGAAGACGACAACAACGTCCTTCATCTCATCGCCCAGCACCGCTTCGACCTCATCATCAACGTGCCTAAGAACCACTCCAAGCGCGAGCTCACCAACGGCTATCGCATCCGCCGTGCAGCCATCGACCACAATATTCCTCTGATGACCAACACGCGTCTGGCCAAAGCCTTCATTCAGGCTTTCACCTCCCTCGACCTCAAGGACATCAAGATCAAGTCGTGGCAGGAATATACCCT
>JAILFY010000067.1 GCA_024697285.1 Bacteroidaceae bacterium | reverse complement strand
AAAAGGAAAAAAGTTTGGTAGAACGACAAATTCGCATTACCTTTGCAGCGCAAAACAGAAAAACGGGGCATTAGCTCATCTGGCTAGAGCGTTTGACTGGCAGTCAAGAGGTGGCGAGTTCGAGTCTCGCATGCTCCACTTTTCAATAAGGAATCTACCATAAATGGTAGGTTCCTTTTTTTCTATAGGTTCCTGTCCTTTTGCGCGCCTGAACCTATAAAAACTATTACATTGTTTTTTTTTAGAATAAAAAAATTATGTTTTGTTTGCTGCTTCGGTTTTTTTGCAGTACCTTTGCGGCCGATTTTATGACAATCTTCAGATACGTCTAAAACTATTTATATACATTTATATGAAAAAGCACTACATCTTAATGCTGTTCACTCTGGCTTGTGTCTTCTGCTCGCCTCTGAGTGCACAAAACCTGAAACTCAAGGGAGTTGGCCACACACATCGTTATGATGATGGCGAAGACCGCCGCACCGAGTATGTCGGTTGGGACGCCGACCTCGGCAAAGCCATCTTCATTGTCGACGAGGGTATTTATGCGATGAACTACGATGGCACTACCATCAGCGAGCCCGTGAAGGAACCCGCTGTCAACGCCAGCGATGTTCGTTCCAACAAGGAGACGGCCGTGTGGGCCAACAATTTCAACATGATGTATGGCAATTCTGGCGCCGTCTATTATGATGGCTACTTGGTTACCGTATATTCCCGCGACGAGTCCTCCACTGTGGACGAAGAACTGTTCCGCGTCTGCAAGTGGGACGCCAACACCGGCGCTCTGCTCTCCAACGAGATTCGTCCTAAGTCCGATAACCTGGAGTCGGCTGGTATGTCCTACAATCCCGTGGATGGCAAGGTCTATGGCCTCTTCTACCTCACGGGTCAGGCCCTTCCTCAGGAGATCCTCGACGACGAGGAGTATTTCGAGGATGAGGACGACGACCTCACCGACGGCGACGCCGGCTATTGCCTCTGCACCATCGACCTCCTGACGATGAAGGTCACCCCCATCACCCCGGGTATCTACTATCAGAACTTCGTCACCTTCGCCATCAACAGCGAAGGGCGTGCCTTTGCCCTTACGAGTGGCGGCAGCAGCGGCTATGTGGATGACAATGGCAAACTCCGCAACAGCGACAACCAGCTGGCTGGCGCGCAACTCTGTGAGTTCGACCTGAACACCGGACTTATGATTACTAATGCAGTGGTGAAGGTGGACGAAAATGGCGAGGAGTATATCGAGCAGGAGAATCCCGTAGGTGCCACCGGCTACAGCTCTCAGTATCGCAGGCAGTCTGCCTGCTTCGCCAAGAGCAATCCTAATAAGATGTACTGGATTGGTTTCGTCAACAGCGGCAAGGGCATCAACGATAATGGTTCCTGGAGTTCCCTCAGCGACAAGGAATGGCGCACCAATGGGAAGTACGACACGGCCCTCTACGAAGTGGATGTCAACACGGGTGAGGCCGAGCAGATTGCCGAGATCGCTAACCGCTGGACTTTCTCTGCCCTGTGGGTAGATGGCGACGATTGCAGCGACGGTGCTGTGGAGACAGGTCTCCAGTCCGTGCGTTCCACCTCCTCTGCTGCGGGCTTCTACAGCCTCTCTGGTCAGTACGTGGGAACAGAGCAGCCTCGTCAGGCCGGAATTTATGTCACCCGCAAGTCGGGCAACGCACAGAAAGTTCTCGTCAAATAAGAATGTACTTCATAGCCAGCCTCCGCCCGAGGCTGGCTTCCCTTTTTTTCTTGTCAGAAGGAAAGTCACAACCCCCATTTCTCGGGGATTGTGCGCTTTCTTTCCACTTCTTCTGAATCTCTACTCTTATTCGCTAACTGTTATGAGAAACAAAGCACTCCTGCTGGCTCTTGCCCTCCTCTCTTTCCTGCCTTCTATGGCTGCAGCCGAGACCTATGAGCAGAACTTTGATGCCTCTACATCATTGCCCCAGGACTGGAACTTGCTGGGCGGTACTTTCTACACCTACGACACGGGAGAGTTCGCCTCCTACTACATGAACACCGAGTCGGACTATTCCCACTCCAAGAAGAACAGCATCTGTTGTGCCTTCACACTCACCGGTCAGTATCTCGTCTCTCCTAAGATTACGGGCGAAGTGTCTTTCTATGTCCGTCCTTATCGTTCCAAGCGTAAAGCCAGCATCACCGTCTATCGCTGTTCCGACGACGGCCAGACAGTTGGCGAGGAGTTCACTGCCGCGTATAAATCCTGGTCCTCCTCCAATACCAATGTGCAGTGGCAGAAGGTAACCCTCAACCTCGGAAAAGAAGGCACCCGCCTCGCCTTCAACCTCAACAAGGTGTATTTCGACGACTTCGTAGCTGAGGTCTATAAGGCGGAGGAGGAAATACGGTCGCTCAGCGTCATCCAAGTCGAGAATCTCCTCGACACCTGCGCCCTGCTCGCTGATGAGGACAACAAGGTGACTCTCCGTTTCAAGGCAACTGTCCGCAACACCGGTAACGTGGACCTCACTCCCGAGGAGGAAGGCTACACCCTCTCCTTGCTCAATGCCGACGGATACGCGCTCCACACCCAAGCCATCACCGAGGCTATTGCTGCCGGCGCTGTGTCGGAGCAGATCATCAGTGCTACGCTCACTGCCAACTCCCTCATCACGGGACAGGAGGTGCAGTTTGCAGTACGTGAGAACTTCACGAAGACCCAGCAGTTATGCCCCGACAAGTTCCAGATTATGGCCTATCTGCCTCAGCTCGCGCTCTACGACACCGACCCCGCCGTCGGTTATCCCGAGCCGCTGACCTACCAGCAGGTCATTAACTTCGGTAATCAGTGTCAGCCAGTCTCCGGTACCTTCTATGTCCGCAACGCTGGCAACGCCCCGCTCGTCATTCCCTCCATCGTGGCCCCTGAGAACTTCAGCGTCAGTCCAGCCGAACTCGCCGTGCCGGCCGGTCAGACCGCTTCTTTCACCATCACGATGGATATCTTGCCGGACAGCTACGGTTACCACGAGGGCGATGTCATCCTCTATCCCAAGGGCCTCGATGAAGTGCACCTTTCCGTGAAAGGTGTCACTCGTTCGCCCGAGACTATCTACATCGACTTCAACGACCAGAAATTCCCCGAGAACTGGACGGTGAACGATGCTTGGCGTATAGACTTCGCCAGCTATGGGTCCACGGATTACTATGCACTTCAGTACCAGAGTCCTGTCTCGTCTATGGTTGCCTCCTCGCTCGTCAGCCCGCGGCTGGTTGTGGAGGACGGAGAGACCATGCAGTTCCGTGCCAAGGCCTATGACCTCGAGAGTCAGTACCAGGCTTCGCTGGCCGTTGCCTACTCTTCCGACCGCAAGACGTGGACACCGATAACCCTCTCTCCCGACACCCTTGCAGCGGATTTCCAGACCTATGAGCTCAGCGATATTCCTGCCGGCACATATTATATAAGGTTTAAGGCCCTCAACGCCGCGGTGGACGACATCTTCGGATTTCGCCTCGCCACGGATACTCCCTTGCTCTCCTTCTATGCCTCTGATCCTGCTGCCCCGGACAGCCAGCCCCTTCCTTCTTCCGCCGAATGGGATTTCGGTTCCGCCAGCCAGAGTGTTTCCCACACCTTCTACGTGAAAAACAGCGGTACGGGCATCCTCGATGTCACTTCCATCACGGCCCCCGATGGCTTCCAGGTCTCGCCTTCCACTATGTCGCTCGCTGCCGATGAGGTGGCGCCGCTCACCCTGACGATGCTTGCCGGCGAGCCTCCCTTCGGTGCCAAGAGTGGACGCCTGCACATGGAATCCACCGCTGCAGAGCCCTTCGAACTTCTGGTGACAGGGTTCAACCGAAACCCCGCTGTGTGCTATGTAGATTTTGAAGACGGACAGTTCCCCAAGGGTTGGGTGGTTGCCGAAGGATGGAACGTCGCCACGAGCTACGGCCTGCCGGGTCTCGTGGCCGAGAACCACGCCAGTGCCGTAGCCTCGCCGCTCATTACTTCGCTGCTGGAGTGTGCAGAGGACGATTCCTTGCAGTTCGATGCCCAGTGCTATGGCCAGCGCGACTGGTACCCTCCGACCTTGCGTATCAGCTATTCCGCCGACCGCCAGACCTGGGACTCCATTGCCGACTGGAGCGAAGAGCTCACCAACAGCCTCACGCGCTACACCGTTCGCAATATCCCTGCCGGACGATGGTACTTCCGCTTGGAGGGCGCCAATGTGTTACTCGACAATCTCCAGGGAGGACTGCTTACGGAAGCGGCTGAACACGACATCGTTTTCGTTAGCTCCGACCTGCCCGCAGAGGCTACCGTGAACCACCCGTACCTCGCAAGTGTTACTATTGCCAACCTCGGAACCTCTGAGGAGATGCTGTCCGCGAAACTTGTAATCGGTGAGGACACCGTGGCTCTTTCCGAAGTCGCCACGCTGCAGCCCGACTCCCTCGGTTCGCTCTCCGTCTGTTTCGTTCCTCATCTCGAGCAGTCTTCGGTGGCGTCCTTCGTCTGTGTCGAGACCGCCAGCGGCCTCGTCCTATGTTCCGACAGCCTCTTGCTCGACATCCTTCCCGAGACAGCGAACAGCCTCAGTCGCCACCTTAGTGGTCTCCTGCGTGATGAAGAAGGAGTGCCCGTGGCCGGAGCCTCCCTGCACATGCAGAGTGGCGACGTCTTCTACGAAGGCCAGAGCGATGCCGAGGGGCACTTCGACCTCACCATCTTCCAGGGCACCTTGGACTATCAGCTTACTATCCGTCACGAAGAGTGTGACGTCCTCACGGACTCTATTTCCTTCCACTATCAGGACCTCGATTCCACCTTCGTCCTCCATCGCCTCGTTCCCGTAGGCGTTGACTCCATGACTCTTTCCTCCCGCCCGAGCCAGCCAACTTTCGACCTCCAGGGTCGTCCGCTCCCGCGTGTTGGTCGCCCCAGCAAGGGCGTCTTCCTGCTTGGCCGCAAGAAAATCCTTGTCCGGTAGTTGTGGCTGCAGAGCAGTAGCTCCTTGCGCGTATATATATAATAAGGTGTAATTCTCCCCTCTAAATTCTAATATGAAACGATTACTACTTAGTTTTATCTCCCTGTTTACTGTCGTGGCCCTCAGCGCCCAGTCACTCTATGTGGGTAAGGTCACGGACACCGACAACCTCAGCAGCATCCCCTACGACAACTATTTGGGTGTCTGTTCCTCCGTCAGTTCCTCCCTCATCCAGAAGTATGCTGGCAGCGAAATCATCGGTCTGCGTATAGCTCTCGGCAGCAGCGCCGTCTCGGACTTCCGTGCCTTCCTCTCTGCCGACCCGGATCCGTCAGCTTCTGCCAATGACCTTGCCTCCGTCAGTGCCACTGCTGTTTCAGAGGACTGGAACGACCTCCTCTTCGCCCAGCCCTACACCCTCAAGGGCACCGAGAAAGAACTCTACGTCGGTTATTACTTCTCCTGCGCCTCCACCTCCGAACGCCCCGTCCTCGTAGGCTCCTCTCAGAGTGCCTACGGGCTGCTTGTCTATGAGTCTGGCAGCTACGGCGCCGGTTGGTACGACTACTCCTCCACCGGTGATCTCGCCGTGCAGCTCATCCTGCGCGGAGGCAACGTCCCCGACTACGACGTCGCCCTGGAGAACCTCTCTGTCAGTGCGCGCTATGTCGCCGCCGATGCCGAGTCGTTGTATATGTCTGTGGACCTCGTCAACAAGGGGGCCAAGGCGCTGCCGGGCCTCACCCTCAGTCTTACGTTCGACGACAATTCTCAGCTTGGTGGCCAGCTGAAGGTGGACGAAGCCATCTCTGGTACTATGCAACTTCCCCTGCAGCTCCCCTTCAGTTCCTACCAGTTCTCTGCCGGTCGCCACACCCTCACCCTCAAGGTGGAGGAGGCCAAGGATGTCGCTTTGGATGCAAACACCCTCGACGACGATTTTGCCACCTGTGAGTTCTACGTCTATGAGAATGCCGTTGCCCGCAACAATACTCTCATGGAGGTCTATATGAGTTCCGGCAATCAGTACGACAACTCCTTCGTCTCTCCCATAGAGCAATTCCTGGCTGCCAACCCTTCCGTCGTGCCTGTCTTCATCCATGGCAACTTCGACGGCAACGACCCCTTGGCCGTAGACGGAGCAGAGCAGTTGGCACAAGTGTCTGGGCTGCAGAGTGTACCTTCTTTCGGTTTCAACCGCACGCCTGTTCCTGGGGCGGAGGACTTCCTCTACAGCTACATCTCCGAGGCCAGCGCGGATGACTTCAAGGAGTTGCTCGACTACCTCAACGGCGTCACTCCTTCCTTCGCCACGCTGACTCTCACGGGTAACTACTCTGCGAACTCCCGTTTGCTCACCCTCTCCGCCAAGGGTACTGCCACTTCGGACTTCCGCAGCATCTTCAGCTATGGCGCCCTCACCATCTACCTCACCGAGAACGATGTCAACGGCCAGAATCATGTCCTCCGCAAGATTCTCACCGCTCCCTTGGGCAATGTCATCAGTTGGAACCTCGATGGCGGCCTCGGTTTCTCCCGCGACTATCGCATCACTCCCGATGCCTCTTGGGACCTGAGTAAGATGCAGGCCGTGGCGTTCGTCAGTAAGATGACTTCCACAGCCTCGCGCCACGACAATATGGACGTCACCAACGTCGCCGTTCTCGCCCTCTCCAAGCTCCTTCCCGATGCGGTAAGCGACCTCCAGGCCCAACCTGCAGCCACAAATGCTGCCACCTACGACCTCAGCGGCCGCCGCACCCTTCCCGTCAAACCGGGCCTCTATATCCGCAACGGCAAGAAGGTGCTGGTCCGCTAAAAATACGTTGGGGATAAGCAATTTATCGAGAAACAAACAACATTCAAATAACTAATTCATTTAAAAACCAAAGGCTTATGAATGATTTTATCAAATTCAGGAAGAGCAAACTACTGCTCTTAACGCTCCTCGCCTTAATCGTGGGGGGAAGTCCTGCATGGGCGCAAAAAGCATTACCGTATGAATACGGATTCGAAAACAATGACCTGGCCACGGAAGGCTGGACTACACAAAATTCCAGTGGTAAAAACAATAGCGAATTCATAATCTGTAGTGATGCAAAGAAAACGGGTTCTTACGGATTCCGTTTTTCATCATACACCGACAGCGGTGAAAACACGCAGTACCTTATCTCGCCAGAATTAAGTAACACAACCGATATTATAGTGTCTTTTTATTATGCAGTTTCCAATTCTTGGGGTGCAGAGACTTTCAAGGTAGGTTATTCAACCACGGATACTGACATTGCCAATTTTAATTGGGGTGATGAGATTTCAACAAGTAGTACATCCTGGACTGCTTACAACAACACTTTTCCAGCAGGTACAAAATATGTAGCTATATACTATTATTCCAATTATAAATATCGACTTTATGTAGATGATTTTAGTTTTACGAAGCCTGCAACTTGCATCGCTCCTACCGACCCTGCCATCTCTGAAATTACGAGCACTTCAGCAACGCTGAGTTGGACTTCCGATGCATTGACATGGAATATCCAGTACAAGAAGTCCACGGACAGCGACTGGACAGACGTCGAGGGCACTGTGTCGGAGAAGTCCTACATCTTCTCCAATCTCACTCCCGCCACGTCCTACGACGTGCGTGTCCGCACCTACTGTGACGCCTCAGACCAGAGCACCTGGACGGACGCCGTTTCCTTTACTACGGACTGCGCTGCCATCACCGAGTTCCCCTTCAGCGAGAACTTCAATAGCATCACCTCTGGCATTCCTATGTGCTGGAACAACGCCGAGGGCACTGTCA
>JAILFY010000241.1 GCA_024697285.1 Bacteroidaceae bacterium | reverse complement strand
GGCTGGAGTGCCGGTGGGGGTGGCAGATGGCACGGACCTCTACACCTACCTTCCGGCGCTGAACCGGTTGCTCACAGAGGTGCAAGACAGATACCCCAACGTGCGGATCTATTTCCTGCTCAACGACGGACTGCGCGACGACATCACCCAAGGGACCCTGAAGCTCTGCCGCGCACATGACATCCCCTGCATTCAGTTGCACGACATCGACAAGAAGAGCGGGCACCCATCCATTGCCGGCATGGAAGAGATTGCCAGGCAGGTGCTCGATGGCCTGAAGGAACAGTAGGCTAAGGCTTCAGAGATAAGGAGCGGTGACGCTGTTGGCAGACAGCTTCATCTGCTCGGGTGTGCCCTGGAAGATGACACGACCTCCGGCCTCTCCGGCACCGGGTCCCAGCTCAATGACCTCGTCTGCAGCACGGATGACATCCGTGTTGTGCTCTATGACGAAGACGCTATTCCCCTCGCTGACCATGTGGCGGAAGAGCTGGATGAGCCGGGAGATGTCAGAAGGGTGGAGGCCGTCGGTGGGTTCATCGATAATGAATATCTTACCTCGTACGCTGAGGTAAGAGGCCAGCTTCAGCCGCTGTAGCTCGCCTCCGGAGAGGGTTGAGAGAGCCTGATTGAGATGCAAGTAGCCCAAGCCGACCTCCATCAAGGGGCGCAATTTCTGCTCTATGACCGTGTTGCGGAAGAACATGCTGGCAAGACGCACCGAGAGGTCAAAGACTTCCGCTATGGACAAGACACTCACGGGGGCTTCGGCAGGGGAGGAAGAAGAGGAAGGCAAAGTTTCCGAGGAAGAAGACCTCCGCAAAGTTTCGGAAGAAGAGGAAGGAGACAGGGTTTCCGAGGAAGAAGAGGAAGGCAAAGTTTCCGAAGAAGAAGACCTCCGCAAAGTTTCCGAGGAAGAGGAAGGAGGCAGGGCGTTCCCTTCTATCTTATATTGCAGGGCCTCTTTGCTGAATCGCAGTCCGCCGCAGGCCTCGCACACCGTTTCTATGTTATCCATAAACGCCATCTCGGATATGATGACCCCTTTGCCGCCACAGACGGGGCAGGCCCCTTTGCCGTTGAAGGTGAAGTAGGCCTCCTTCAGATGATGACGCTTGGCAAAGAGTTTACGGATATCCGGGGCCACGTCCATGTAGGTGGCAGGGGTGGAACGGAGGCTTACTCCGATATTCTTCTGACTGACATAAACGATGTCCTGGGGCGAAGGGTAGCTCCGGCGGAAACACTCCATCAAGGAACTCTTGCCGGAACCAGCCACTCCCGCTATGGCGACGAGACGTCCCAAGGGCAGCGAGAGGGCGACGTCATGAAGGTTATGGAGGTCGGCCACGAACGGGAAGGTGCCAGCAGGCGATGTCGCCGGAACCGAGGAAGCGTCCTGCGCCGGCGAGGGCTGCTGCTTGCCCCGAAGAGCCGAGGCTTCCGCGAGTGCGGGAACGGGACGGGAGGCAGAGAGGGCCCTGCCGGTTGTGGTGTCGCTCCGCAGCAGTTCGTCGTAGGTACCCTGGAACACAATCCGTCCGCCGTCTATGCCCGGACCGGGGCCCATGTCCACGATATGATCGGCGATGCGAATCATCTCGCGATGATGTTCCACCAGCAGCACCGTGTTGCCCGCATCGCGCAGCCGTCGCACGCTATGTTTCATCAGTTCTATGTCCCGGTTGTGGAGTCCCACACTGGGTTCGTCCAGGATGTACAAGACATCGGCCAACGACGAATTGATGTATTTGGCAATCTTGCAACGCTGTGCCTCGCCGCCGGACAGCGTACCCACGGCTCGGTCGAGACTGAGGTAGCCGAGGCCTATCTCCTCCAGCGCCGTGAGACGTGCGCCGATGGCCTCCTTCAGGTCCACCGCCAAGGGGGCCTGGATGGCGTGGATCCACTCGTTGAGGCGAGTGATGCTCATGGCACAAGCCTCAGCGATGTTTGTACCCTCTATCTTACAGGAGCGCACGCGCTGGCAGACGCGTGAACCTCCGCAGTCGGGACAGGTGCCCATCCGCAGCATCGGGTTGAGGACAGCGGCGTGCAGCAGTCCCTCCTCGGAGTTGATGATACTGCGGTACATACGAGGTATGAGGCCCTCGTACTTAGCCGACTTGGGCCAGTTGGCGGGAGGGTTCTTCAGGCGAATCTGCGGACTGTTGAGAAAGAGGTCCAGCTCCTCCGGCGAGTAGTCTTTTATCTTCTTGTCGAGGTCGAAGAGCCCGCTATGAGCATAGCGAATCCATCGCCATCCGCCCTTGCCGAAGGCGATGTAGTGAATGGTGTCCTCGTCGTTGAGACTCTTGTCGAAGTCCACCAGCTTGTGGATATCCAGTTCACGTATTTCCCCCAAGCCCGAGCACCGCGGACAACTGCCCTCGGGGTGGTTGAAGCTGAAGGACTCGGCGTAGCCCACAAAAGGCTGGCCCACTCTGGAGAAGAGCAGGCGCAGCAGGGCGTAGGTGTCAGTGTAGGTGCCCACCGTGGAACGCGAGTTCTGGGCAGGTTTCTTCTGGTCGATGACGATGGCGATGGGCAGGTTCTCAATGGCATCGACATGAGGTCGTCCATATTTCGGGAGGTACTGCTGGACGAAAGTGGGGAAGGTGTCGTTCAGTTCTCGACGGGACTTGGCCGCTATGGTGTCGAGCACGAGCGAGCTCTTGCCGGAACCGCTGACGCCCGTGAAGACGGTTATCTGATGTTTCGGTATCTCCAGAGATATATCCTTCAGATTATTCTCCCGCGCCCCGCGGATGACGATGGCGTCCACGGTGCGGGAGGGACGAAGTTCCTCGTCTGGGCGGTCGGCAGTGGTGGGCAGAGTCTGGTGGGACATAAGTCAGTTCAGCTCAACAAGCACCTCGGAGAGTGTGGGATGGATATGTATGGTGTCGCGCAGCTGCTGGAGGGAGGCACCGAGGGTGATAAACGCCGTTACCTCCTGGACCACGTCGGCGGCGTGAGCGCCGAAGACGTGGCAGCTGAGGATGCGCCCTTCCCCGGGTTCGCAGCATAGTTTGACCATCCCTTCCGTCTCGGCCATAGCCAGCGCCTTGCCGTTGGCGCGGTAGAAAGCCTTGTGGCACTCGAAGGGGATGGCAGCCGCCTTCAGTTGGTCCTCTGAGGGTCCCACATTGGCCGCCTCCGGTTCCGTGAAGATAGCTGCCGGCATGACCTCAAAGCAGATAGCATCCTCTTTGCCTGCTATGCGGTTGACGACATGTATGCCCTGCATCTCAGCGGCGTGTGCCAACATCTGTCGGCCATTGACGTCGCCGATGGCAAAAATGCCGGGCACGGTCGTCTGGAAGTCGTCGTCCACGGCGATGCCCTTGCGCTCGTCGAAGTCGAAGCCCGCCTGTGCGAAGTCCTCGGACACTACGGGCTTGCGCCCGGTGGCCATGAGGATGAGGTCGGCCTCCACGGCTTCTTCCTTGCCTTTCTTCTCGAAGACGACGCTGGCCGAGGAGCCCTCCGCAGCGGGAGCTATGCGCTGGACGCCGGCTCCCATGTGGAAGGTGATGCCCCGTTTCTCCAGCAACTTGCGCAGTCGCTTGGCGATATCGCCGTCGAGCATGGGTAGACATTCCTTGAGGTACTCCACCACCGTCACCTGAGCGCCGAAGCGCTGGAAGACGCTGGCGAACTCCATGCCGATGACGCCAGCACCGATAATACAGAGGCGGCGTGGCAGTTCCTTCTGTTGCAACAGCTCGGTGGAGGTGACCACGGCAGGGAGGTCGGCGCCCGGGATGGGCAGGAGCTTGGCACTGCTGCCAGTGGCCACGATGATGTTGGGAGCAGTGTAGTGCTGGCCGCTGGCTGACGCCACCGTATGAGCATCCACGAAGGATGCACGCTCCCGCACGAGGGTGATGTTGGGCTGAGAGAGCAACGTCTCCACGCCCCCGCGCAGCTGGGCCACCACCAGCGGCTGACGCTGCACGGCCTCCTCGAAGGAAGGAGCATGGACAAACGTCTTGGTGGGTATACACCCGACGTTCAGACAGGTGCCTCCCACCTCAGCGTCCTCAAAGAGGACTACCTGCAGGCCGAGCCTGGCGGCGTGGAGGGCGGCTTTGTAGCCGCCAGGTCCTGCGCCGATGATAATCAGATCTGTCATTCTTCTATGCTTTTCCAGTAGGTGGTGATGGGGTGCTTGGCAGCCAGGACGTCGTCCACACGTCCGATGGGTGTGTTGTGCGGGGCGCTCTTGACCATCTCCGGGTCGCTCTTGGCCTCAGCAGCAATCTGGTGCATGACGTCGATGAAAGCATCGATGGTCTCCTTGCTCTCGTTCTCCGTCGGTTCTATCATCAGGCTCTCGTGGAAGAGGAGCGGGAAGTAGATGGTGGGAGCGTGGTAGCCGTAGTCGAGCAGGCGTTTGGCCACATCCATTGTGGTGACGCCCGTGCTCTTGTCCGCCAGTCCGTCGAAGACCACCTCGTGCTTGCAGAGGCCCTGGATGGGCAGTAGGAAGTCGTCGCGCAGGCGTTCCTTAATATAATTGGCGTTGAGGGTGGCGAGGGGCCCTACGTTCTTCACGTTCTCTCGACCGAGGGTGAGGATATATGCATAAGCTTTCAGCATCACACCGAAGTTGCCGAAGAAACACCCGATGCTGCCGAGCGCACCCTCGGGGGCGTCCACGGCGAACTGCTTCTCCTCCTCGTGGAAGACCACGCGGGGTGTGGGCAAGAAAGATTCCAATCCCTGGCGCACGCCCACGGGACCGCTGCCGGGACCGCCACCGCCATGAGGGGTGGAGAACGTCTTGTGGAGATTGATATGCATAACGTCGAAACCCATGTCGCCGGGACGACATTCGCCGAGGAGGGCATTGAGGTTGGCGCCGTCGTAGTACATCAGTCCACCGGCAGCATGCACCAGCTCGGTGATCTCCAGCACCCGTGGTTCGAAGATGCCGAGGGTGTTGGGGTTCGTCATCATCATAGCAGCCACCTGCGAGCCACAATCGGCGAGGAGCTCGCGCAGGTGGTCCACATCCACCGTGCCGTCGGCCAGGCTGTGCACCTCCACGACCTCAAGGCCACACACGGCCGCCGAGGCGGGGTTGGTGCCATGGGCTGAGTCCGGGATAAGAACCTTTGTGCGGGCGTCGTCCCTGCGGCTCTCGTGGTAGGCACGGATCACCATGAGACCCGTCAACTCACCGTGGGCACCGGCGCAGGGGTTGAGGGTGAATTCGCTCAGTCCTGCCAGTTCGGCCAGCGATTGCTGGAGGTTGAAATAGACTTCCAGTGCGCCCTGACAAGTGTCGGCGGGCTGCAAGGGATGCAGTCCGGCAAAAGCTTTCATGGCAGCAATCTCCTCGTTGATGACGGGGTTGTACTTCATCGTGCAGGAGCCGAGGGGATAGAAGCCGTCGTTCACTCCAAAGTTGTTGTGACTGAGGTTCGTGTAGTGGCGCACGACGGTGAGCTCATCGCATTCCGGCAGTCGGGCTGCCTCCTTGCGGCGCAGAGCCTGAGGCAGTTCGGCCGTGGTGTGGGTGCGATCATAATCATGTGGCAGGGAGTAGCCCTTGCGTCCTTTCTTGGAGAGTTCAAAGATGAGGTTTCCGTAAAGTGTTCTGTTCATGACCGTAGCTCCTATTCTTTATGTTCTTTGATAATGTCCACTAACTCTTCTATCTCTTCGGGGGTGCGCTGTTCGGTTACAGCGATCATAAGGGTGTGTTCTCCCACCTTGACGCCCGCCAGATAGCCGCACTCCGTGCACTCGGCCAGGAGGGCATCGAGATCTCCATCGTAGTCCACGCAGAACTCGTTGAAGAAGGGCTGTCCGGGGAAGGTCAGTTTGCATTTGCCCGTTGCCAGCAGTTTGTCGCAGAGGCTGTGGGCACCGGCATAACTGAACTCAGCCACCTCACGCAGTCCTTGCTTGCCCATGACGCTGAGGTAGATGGTCACATAGAGGGCCATGAGGCTCTGGTTGGAACAGATATTGGAAGTCGCTTTCTGCCGTCGGATATGTTGTTCGCGGGCCTGCAGCGTCAGCACGAAGGCGCGCTGACCGCGGTTGTCGAGAGTCTGTCCCACAATGCGACCGGGCAACTTGCGGATAAGTTTCTCGGTGCAAGCCATGAAGCCCACGCCCGGGCCACCGAAGGTCATGGGGATTCCGAGGCTCTGGCCGTCGCCCACGGCTACGTCGGCGCCCCACTCCCCGGGTGTCCTGAGTATGGCGAGGTCGGAGGGATTAGCATGGAGGATGAAGAGGCCTTTCTGCTCGTGAACGGCATCGGCCACGCCGCTGTAGTCTTCCACGACGCCATAGTAGTTGGGCTGCTGCATGACGACGCCAGCCACTCCACCTTCGGCGAGTTCCTGGTCCAGGGCGTTGCGGTCGAAGGCGCCGTTCTTGGCGGGAATGAGTTTGAGGGGAACGCCATGGTAGTGTGCATAGGTCTCCACGACGCGCCGCACCTTCGGGTCGAGGGTCTCGCTGACGAGCACGCGGGTGGCCTTCTTGGCGTTGGCCCAAGCCATCAGTGCAGCCTCGGCAGTGGCAGTGGCGCCGTCGTACATCGAGGCGTTACTGATTTCGAGGCCCGTGAGTTCCGCTATCATCGACTGATACTCGAAGATGTAGTGGAGGGTGCCTTGCGAGATCTCGGCCTGATAGGGGGTGTAGGAAGTCAGGAACTCGGAGCGCTGCACGAGGTTCTGCACGACGCTGGGAGCGTAGTGGTCGTAGCAGCCAGCACCGGCAAAGCAGATGAGCTGTTGGGCATTGACGGGGTGCGTCAGCTGTTCGAAGAACAGACGGAGGTCGATTTCCGAGAGCGCCTCGGGCAACTGATAGTCGCCCTTCCACCGAGCCGCCTCGGGGACATCGGCAAAGAGGTCGTGAACGGAGTTGACGCCGCAGGTGGCAAGCATCTCCTTCAAATCCTCTTCAGTATGTGGAAAGTATTTATACATTTAATTAAAGAATATAAAAATTAAAAAATAAAAGAGGAAGAATGTAAGGGGAGAAAAGCAAAGCTATTGGTCCTCAGACTCCTTCGTTTTCTTAATAATATTTGTGATTTTGCCAATAAGTATATTATTGTCGTTCACGATGGACTCATATTGATTCGCTTCTATCGTCTCTGACTCATAAAGGAGCTCCAACCAATATTTGGTTTCACGAGCTTCTTTCAAAGCAATACCTAATTTGCTAATAAAATCAGCCCTACTTTGAGCGTGCATACTCTCAGAGACATTAGCCCCAATACTCGTGCCAGATTTGTAAATCTGATATGAAATCATGTGCTCTTGCTTCTCTACTTTCAAGTAACGATGCAGCTTGATGATTCTCAAAGCAAATGCTTTACTCAAATCATAGAGCAAGTTGTCATGAGTCATATTTATTTTTATATTTTTTTATTTTTATATTGTCCTACTCACAAACCTTCTTGTACGCCTCCACATCCATCAGCTCGTCGAGTTCTGCAGGGTCGGAGAGCTGTACCTTGATGATCCAGTTGGCGAAGGCGTCCTTGTTGAGGAGTTCGGGCTCGTCCTCGAGGGCTTCGTTGACCTCCACGACAGTGCCGCTGACAGGGGAGATGAGGTCGCTGGCGGCCTTGACGCTCTCCACAGCTCCGAACTCTTCGCCGGCGGTGACCTCGTCGTCTACCTCAGGCATATCTACATAGACCACGTTGCCCAGTGCGTGCTGAGCGTAGTCAGAGATACCGATAAAACCAAATTCGCCTTCTACTCGAATGTACTCGTGAGACTCGCTATAGAGGAGTCCTTCTTCAAATTTTGCCATAGTTGTTGAAAAATTAGGAAATGCAAGAATAAAGAAATGAATGGACGGCCTTCATCCCCATCTGCTTCATTACTTGACATTTGATTTGTTGTTATTTAATTTTATTGATGATATCTTGAATGACATTTATTATTATAAGGTATCGAAGCCCCCTCGGGGGCCGTATGGGGGGCCGGTCCTTCTCTTTTCCCCAATTTTATTTTTTAATTTTTATATCTTTTAATTTTTCTTATAATGTTTGTCGTAGAACTTCTTCTTGACGACCGTTCCGGGGAAGGTCTTCTTGCGGATCTGCACTTGCACCTCGGTGCCCAGCTTCGCGAACTCCGTCTTGACGAGAGCCATGCAGACGCTCTTGTCCACACTCAGGCAGTGG
>JAILFY010000104.1 GCA_024697285.1 Bacteroidaceae bacterium | reverse complement strand
TCCTCGTAGCCGGTGAAGGGCAGCAGTCCTTGTTCGATATCGTTGCCGAGAAGGTTGCAGAGGGTGCGACGGAAATATTCGTGGCGCGGATAGGAGAGGAAGGAGCGGGAGTCCGTGAGCATTCCCACGAAACGACTGAGGAGCCCCAGCAGCGAGAGGGCGTTCATCTGACGTTCCATGCCGTCCTTCTGATCGAGGAACCACCATCCGGAGCCCCATTGTATCTTGCCGGCCACGCTGCCGTCCTGGAAATTGCCCAGCATCGTGGCGACCATCTCATTGTCGGCGGGGTTGAGGTTGTACAAGATGGTCTTGGCCAGATGACCCTCGCCATCGAGCAGGTCGAGGAAGCGGGCCATACTGCGTGCCGTCTGCCATTGCCCGATGCTGTCGAAACCCGTGTCGGGACCGAGTTGAGCCATCATCCGGCTGTTGTTGTTGCGCATGGCGCCATAGTGATATTGCTGCACCCATCCGGCCTCCGCATCCTGCACGGCGAAGAAGTAGAGCATGGCGCTCTTGAACTTGAGGATCTCAGAATCATCGAGGGAGAAGCCATCGAGCACCTTCTCGAAAACCACGTCGATTTCCGTATCGGTGTAAGGTTCGGCATAGAACTCCTCCAATCCATGGTCACTGAGGCGACAACCTTCGGCATGGAAGAAATCGTGGCGACGTTGCAGGGCATCCTGGAAGTCCGAGAACGTACGGATAGACACATCTGCTGCCTCGCCTAATCGTTCCACATAAGCGCGGAAAGTCTTGGGATTCTCCACGGCCATAGCCTTATCCGGTCGCCAGGCAGGTAGCATACGGACTTCGAAACCAGACTCCTTCACAGCGCGATGCTGATGGAGGTCGTCCACAGGGTCATCGGTAGTACATACGACCTCCACGCGATAGCGGCGCATCAGCCCGCGGGCCGTGAAGGCGGGGTCGTTCTGCAGGCGGTCGTTGCAGGCGTCGTAGATGGTGCGAGCCGTCTGAGGGTTCAGCCGGTCGTGGATGCCAAAAGCCGTCTTCAGTTCCAGATGGGTCCAGTGGTAGAGAGGATTGCGGAACGTATAGGGCACGGTAGCAGCCCAGGCCTCGAACTTCTCCCAGTCCGAGCTCTCGCCAGTGATAAGGCTTTCAGGAACACCATTGGTGCGCATGGCACGCCACTTGTAGTGGTCACCTCCCAGCCAGAGTTCGGTGATACTGCGGAAGCGGTGGTCCTCAGCGACCATCGTAGGGTCGAGGTGGCAGTGGTAATCGATAATGGGCTGCGAGGCAGCATGGCGGTGATAGAGTTCCTGGGCAGTGGTCGTCTGCAGCAGGAAATCTTTGTCCATAAAAGGTTTCATAGGCAAATGATTAAAAGTTTTGCGCCACAAATATAAGGATTATTTATTAAAACGACACGCCTTTCAGCAAAAAAATGAGAAAAATAAACTAATGTGTACGCAGTTTGAAAAAGATTCGGTAATTTTGTGCGATTTCATTCCGTAATGATTCCAAACTAAGTTGGCAGAATATGCGTCGCGTCCACCTTATTATATTATTGTGTCTTTTCTGTCTCCCACTCCTTGCCACGGAGCGCGAGCGGCTCAACTTCAATGCCGATTGGCGCATGGCCATTGGAGATTTCGCAGGAGCAGAGGCCGAGAGCTATTCAGATGGTCATTGGGAACGAATCGCCCTTCCGCGCGCCTTCAACGGGGAGGAGGCTTTTGCTGTGGATGTCGCAGAACTGACCGACACCATTGTCTGGTACCGCAAACATTTCCGGCTGGACCTGCCGCCTGCCACCAAGGTGTTCATAGAGTTCGAGGGTGTGCATCAGAGTGCGGAGATATGGGTGAATGGCCGGCAAGTGGGAACGTCCACAAATGGGGACTTGCCTTTTGGCTTTGACCTCTCGTCCTACATCCGACAAGGTGAAAATGTCATTGCGGTGCGTGTGGACAACAATCGGAACTACCGCGATTCTGTTCCCGCCACTCCTCACCCATGGAACGATCGAACCAATAGCACCCTTTATGGTGGCATTTCCAAGAATGTTTACCTCCATCTGTCGGGCCTTCTCTATCAGACACTACCCCTCTACGGCAGCCTCGGCACCACGGGCCCCTACATCTATGCCACCGACTACGATATCCACGGCCGTTCGGCCACCATCCACGTGGAATCCGAGGTGCGCAACGAGGATTCGCGTCCACGCTCTTTCTCGCTGGTGGCCCGGGTGCTGGATGCTGAAGGTCATGAGGTCTGCCGCCTCGTCAGCGAGCACCTTACTATGCGGGCAGGGGAGCAACGCACCATTCATGTAAACGGGCGTGTGGAGGGATTGCATTTCTGGTCGTGGGGATATGGTTATCTCTACACGGTGCAGACGTTGCTGGAGGCAGCCGACGGTTCGTGCATCGATGATGTCTTCACCCGTACTGGCTTCCGCAAGACAGAGTTCCGGGAGGGAAAATTCTGGCTCAATGACCGTTGCATGATGATTCATGGTTACGCGCAGAGCAGCAGCAACGAGTGGCCTGGGGTTGGCAGCTCTGTGCCCCCATGGCTCAGCGACTACTCCAATGACCTCATGGTGAAGTCGGGCGGCAACCTTGTCAGATGGATGCGTGTGACACCCTGGAAGCAGGATATAGAGTCTTGCGACAGGGTGGGATTGCCACAGGCCATGCCTCTCGGAGACGCCGGACAGGACTTGGAAGGAGCACAATGGCAACCATGCAAGGAAGTGATGCGTGATGTCATCATCTACAATCGCAACAACCCGAGCATCATCTTCTATGAGTGCGGCAACAAGAATCTCTGCCATGAGCACCTGGAACAAATAAAAGCGTTGCGCGATGAATTCGACCCTTATGGAGGGCGGGTAGTCGGTAGCCGCGCGATGCTGGATTCCGATGAAATGGAATATAGTGAGGAGAATCTGTACGTCAGCAAGAGCAGCGGGAAACCCGTGTGGACAATGGAATATGGTGGTGACGAGGGACTACGAAAATACTGGGACGACTACAGCTACCCCTATCATCGCGAGGGCGATGGACCTCTCTTCCGCGGTAAGCCCGCCAATGATTACAATCATAATATGGATGCCTTTGCCGTGGAAATGGTGCGCCGGTGGCACGACTTCTGGCTCGAACGTCCCGGCACCGCCACGCGCGTCTGCTCCGGTGCAGCGAAACATATCTTTTCCGACTCCAATACCGACCATCGGGGCGAGTCGAACTTCCGGGCCAGCGGTGTCACGGATGCCATGAGGACCCCTAAAGATGCATTCTTCGCCCATCAGGTGATGTGGACAGGATGGGTGGATGACGAGGAACCACGCACCCGGATCATAGGCCACTGGAACTACACCCTCGGCACGGTGAAACCCGTCTATGTCGTATCAAATGCCGACGAGGTGGAACTCTTCCTCAACGGCAAGAGCTTAGGTTTCGGTGACTACGCCTATAACTACCTCTTCACGTTCGACAGCGTGCGCTATGAACCCGGCGAGCTGGAGGCTGTGGGATACTTCATTCAGAGCAATCGCTACAGCTTGGCCAACACCCCCAACCTCTACCGCGTCTCCAGCCACAAGGTGCAGACGTCCGGCGAACCACATCACCTGCGCCTCACCACCATCGAGAATCCCGAGAGGATGAAGGCAGACGGTGCGGACATGGCGCTCGTGCAGGTGGAAGTTGTGGACATGCAAGATCGCCGTTGTCCCCTGGACGACCGCTTCATTCACTTCTCGCTCGAAGGCGAAGGGGAGTGGATAGGAGGAATAGGAACGCGCAACAACCGCAGCTACCAGTTGTCTGAGGTCTCCAGCGACAGCACCTTGCTCGAGGCTGCCACCTTCCACAACAACTCCGACAACTACGTGGGTGCCACCTCGTTGCCGACGGAATGTGGAGTCTGCCGGGTGCTCGTGCGCAGCACCACCACTCCTGGCACAATTCATGTGGCAGCGGCCGCCGACAGAATGGGCGGGGCAGAACATATTTCCATACGAACGCAGGCAGTGGACACCCGTCATTACTTACCCTCCATGACATTAAAGGGACGACTGGACCGCGGCCCCACTCCCGACCGGCCGTCCTTCGAAGAACAGGCTGCGGCCATACGCATTGCCCACGCCCAGGCTGGCTCCAACGGCGAACAGGCGGCCCGCAGCTTCGACGACAACGAAAGGACGGAATGGAGAAGCAATGGAGAGCTGGACAAGGGATGGATAACTTACCGACTGGCGCGCCGTGCCACCGTGAGTGGTATCTGCATGAAAGTCGGCGGATGGCACTCCAGCAGCTATCCCCTCGAGATCTATGCCACCAATCTCGACAATCCGTCCACAGAAGTGCTGCTGTGGAGCGGACAGACGGAAAGCAGTCATGGATATATCCACCTAAAGCCACAGAAATACCTTGCTGCAGATGAAATAACCCTGAGGCTGAAAGGTGCGGGCAAGAGTACTGACTTCCTCGGGAGTATCGCGGGACTAACTGCACCAAACAAGAAGAAGGAAAGAAGCACTCAGGATGAAAGTTCCATCAATGAACTGCGTATCATAGAAATAGAATTTCTGGAAGAACGAAGTGCTGAAAATACGTGGCGGAGGTGAGGATTTCTTCTTTTTTTTGTTTCATGCTACATCCTATGTCAAGAGATTTTCTTATATTTGCAGCCAAACCATATAAATTACTATTATGAAACAGAACTTATTTGATATCAGAGGACACGTGGTTGTCATCACCGGTGGCACGGGTGTCTTGGGACGCACCATTGCCAAGTATCTGGCAGCAGAAGGTGCGAAAGTTGTCGTGCTCGGCCGGAAGAAGGAAGTGGGCGAAAGGATTGTCGCAGATATCGTTGCCGAAGGCGGAGAGGCGATGTTCCTCGAGACGGATGTGCTACAGCGGGAGCGCTTGGAACAGAACTGCGCCGACATCCTCTACAAGTATGGGCGCGTAGATGCTTTGCTGAATGCGGCTGGCGGGAATATGCCAGGTGCAACTATCGGGCCGGACAAGACATTCTTTGACCTCGACCCGGCGCAGTTCCAGACGGTGCTGGACTTGAATCTCACGGGAACGGTCATACCCACTCAGGTTTTCCTGCATCCTATGGCGACACAGAAAAAGGGAGCTGTCGTCAATTTCTCGTCGATGGCTGCTTTCCGTCCGATGACACGTGTCTGCGGTTATGCAGCTGCCAAGGCGGGTATCTCTAATTTCACAGCTTATATGGCCACAGAGTGTGCAAAGAAGTTTGGCGAAGGTATCCGCGTGAACGCTATTGCTCCGGGATTCTTCATCACAGAGCAGAACCGTTCGCTGCTGACCAACCCCGATGGCAGCTACACGCAACGCGGTCAGGATGTGATTCGTCAGACACCTTTCGGGCGAATGGGTGAGCCCGAGGAACTCTGCGGTACCATCCATTATCTCATCTCCGATGCTTCGCGCTTCGTCACGGGCACAGTGGCAGTCGTGGATGGCGGATTCAATGTGTTTGCGATGTAGGGCTCCGCATTTTATTTCTGCGGGAAAAAGAAGAAGGGAACGCCGCGGCAAAACCGAGGCGCACAAACTCTGACAGGAATGGGGCTACCAACATTGGAAGCTCCCATTCTGTAGCTACTCTTTATAGTTATATCTTGCCCATAACTCATATTATTTTGCAGTTGTGGGCAAAGTATATTCCTCTTCCCTTGCCCATAACTCGCATTTTTTTGCAGTTGTGGGCAAAGTATATTCCACTTTACTTGCACATAACTCACATTTTTTTGCAGTTATGGGCAAAGTATATTCCACTTCACTTGCCCACAACTAACATTTTTTTGCAGTTGTGGGCAAAAAAAGTGCCGTTTTATTTGCCCATATCCCATATTTTTAGTTTCTTTGCCGCAGAAATATGAATAGGAATATGAACAGAATCGTTGCTCGAGCTCATGAGATAGAGACTTTGGAACGAAAATATCGCTCAGGAAAGTCGGAGTTGGTTATCATATATGGCCGTCGCCGTATTGGTAAAACCTTTTTGGTAAATAACGTGTTTTCCAAAAGGTTTACCTTTACATTTGTTGGGGCCAGGAAGCAGAAGCAGAAAAAACAACTTCAGCGATTCGCCATGCAACTAAAGTTGTTCAGCGGTTCTCCGTATGCACCACCCATCAATAGTTGGGAAGAGGCATTCGGCGAACTGCGCACATTGATTGAACGTAAGCCTGATGATGAGCGTAAGGTAATCTTCTTTGATGAGATGCCGTGGATTGATACTCCTAAAAGTTCTTTTGTGGAAGCGTTGGAGTATTTCTGGAACGCATGGGCATCAGAGCGCAATGACATCCTGTTTATTGCTTGTGGTTCGGCAACTTCGTGGATGGTCAACAAACTGGTGAGGAACCAGGGTGGCCTGCACAACCGCATCACAGAACAGATATACCTACGCCCATTCCGCTTGGGTGAGTGTGAGGAATATTTGCATGAAAATGGATGCATGTGGGACAGATATACAATCCTCCAGTGCCATATGGCTTTGGGAGGTGTGCCCTATTACATGAATCTGCTGAATCCAGAGCAGAGTTTGGCTCAGAACATGGACAGGCTATTCTTTGCCAAGAATGCTCCAATGCGTGATGAGTTTGATGAGTTGTTCAACGCCTTATTCAATCAAGCAGATAAATATATAGCTGTTGTTAAAGCCCTCGCTGGGAGCAGGGAAGGTCTGCTCCGTTCTGAAATAATGGAGAAAACCAAGATGGCAGGAGGAAGTCTGACGAAAATCACGGAGAATCTGGAGCGTTGCGATTTCATAGAGTCTTACGCACGCTACAACTCATCTGTCCGCAACACACTTTATAGGATTAACGACCCCTACACACTATTCTACTTCAAGTTCCTACACAACAAGAATACGAAAGACGAACATTGGTGGACAAACAATATGCACTCTCATTCGGTGGAGTCGTGGCAGGGATTTAGTTTTGAGACTATCTGCATGACTCACCTCGAACAAATCAAGCAAAAGCTGGGCATCAGTGGAATTTCCACTACTACAAGCAGTTGGAGGAAACTTGGCAACGACGCAGACAAAGGGACCCAGATAGACTTGGTGATAGATCGTGCTGACAGAGTCATTAACCTCTGCGAGATGAAGTTCTCAGAGGGGCCATATACCATCACTAAGGATTATGAGAATATACTACGCAACCGCATGGTCATCTTCAGAGATGCGACGAAGACAAATAAAAGTTTGGTGACAACGCTGGTGACCACTTATGGAGTACAACGTGGAATCCACTCTGGCGTCGTGCAGAGCGAGGTCGTGATGGATGACCTGTTTTAAGGGGGATGATTCTTATCAGCATTTTCGGGCCAGGTAATACAATGAGAATTGCAACTATTGTAACTGCAGTTCCAGCCTGAGCAAATATTTATAATAAACTACCACAAATGAGAATTGCAACTATTGTAACTGCAGTTCCAGCCGAATCATTTCTTTCCGTAAATGCATAGGATATATAACTCAAGTCGGAGATTGTGGAACCGCCGAGGCAAACCGGGCGCGCCAGCTCTTGCAGGAGGGGGATCGCCGCGGCAAAACTGCGGCGCAGGGACTTTTGCAGGGAGAGAATGGTGTTTTTTTATCTTTCGCTCCAGAAGGCGGGGGTGAAGAGAACCACGACGCTGAGGATCTCCAGACGTCCCATGAGCATCAGCAGAGAAAGTAACCACTTGACGAGTTCTGGCAGAACGTTCCACGACATGGTAGGACCTATCTCCAGTCCGAGGGTGGGGCCAACGTTGCTGGCGCAACTGAGGGAGATGGTGATGGCATTGGTGCTGTCGACACCTGCGATGATCATTATGAAATAAGTGAAGAGGCACAGGGAGATATAGACCACAAGGAACGAGAGGAGCGAGAGCTGATTGGCATAGGGAACGCTGGTGTTGTTGATTTTCACGGGCAGCACGGCGTTGGGGTGTATCAGCCGCTTGAACTCGTTGCGTACGACCTCCCAAAGCATGACCCCACGAACGCACTTGAATCCTCCACTGGTGGAGCCTGCGCAACCGCCTATGAACATGCACACGGAGAGGATTACCCAGGTGATATGCGGCCATTTGCCGGCATCGTCATTGAAGACACCAGTCGTCGTAAGGAACGAAACGACCTGAAAAAGGCTGGAGCGAAGGGCGTCCCAGAAAGAGTAGTCGTTGCTGAAGATGAGTATGACCATGATCATCAGCGTGGCGATGAGTGCTACTGAGAGATATAACCGGAATTCTGCATTGTGGAAGAACTCTTTGAATCTGCGCTTGAAGAGAGTGAGATAAAGGAGCGTGAAGCTGGTTCCACAGAGGAACATGAACAGGATGGCCGTGTAGTCGATGGCGGCGCTGTGGAAGAACCCCGTGCTGGCATTGTGTGTGGCGAAGCCTCCAGTGGCCGTGACCGTCATGGAATAGTTGACACTGTCGAAAACACCCATTCCCTCGAAGAAGAAACAGATGGCGCAGATGATGGTAAGGGTGGAGTAGATTCCCCAAATCCATCGGCCCGTGGTGCTCAGCCGGGGGTGCATCTTCGTGCGCAGAGGTCCGGTGGCCTCAGCCGCAAAGACCTTGACGGAGCCGCCTACGAGCGACGGCAAGGTGGCGATGGTGAAGAAGACGATGCCCAGACCGCCTATCCATTGGGTGAGACTGCGCCAGAAGAGCAGGGCATGGGGCAACCGTTCTACGTCCTCGATGAGGCTGGCTCCGGTGGTGGTGAAGCCCGACATGGTTTCGAAATACGCATCGGTGGGATCCGGGAGATATCCGCTGGCCACAAAAGGTATGGAACCGAAGAAACTGAAGATGATCCACGTAAGTGTCACCACCAGGAAGGAGTCGCGCCGCGAGAGCGTGTTGCGGTAGCCTCGGCTGAAGAGTTGCATCAGACAACCTCCCAGTATGGTAGCAGCCACAGCCAGCGCGAAGGCTGATGCGTCGTCCTCACCATATAATAGAGACAGGGCCACGCACAGCACCATCAGCCCTGCCTCTATGAAGAGCAGGTGCCCGATGATCTTCCATATAATCTTCCAGTTTATCATGTGGCGCTTTAATAGTGGAAGCTGGAGCCTCCGAGGAACTCACGCAGCAATGAAGTGGGAGGTATCTGCTTGTCGCGAATAGGCTCGAAGAGGCCGATGAAGCTGCGCAGATGCAAGGATTCGGCATATTCCGGCGAGGATTCGGGCACTTCCTCGAGGATGGGAAGGACATGCGTCCGGAGAACAGAAAGCTCGTAGTTCAGCGCGGTGTTGACCATCATGTCGCAGTTGTCCTCGAAGGGGAATATCCATTTCTCCTCACCAGCGCGCACACTGGGCCAGCGATGCAGGGTTTCCTCGGCTGAATAGTTGCGGAAGTTCTTGTCGCGCAGCATGCGGCGAAGCAATCGGGCGTCGGAGGTGGAAATCTTCTTCTTCTCGTCGATTTGTATGGTCGTGAGAGCCGTCACGTAGAGCAGGAACTTCTCGTCGCGAGGAATCTGAGGCGTCAGGTCGGGGTTCAGCGCGTGGATACCTTCAATGATGAGCACGTTGTTCTTTTCCAGTTTCAGTTCACGTCCGCTGGGCACCCGTTCGCCGCTGACGAAGTCATAGCGTGGCAAGGATACTGTTTCGCCGGACAGCAGCTGCGTCAGCTGCTTGTTGAAATACGGTACATCCAGCGCCCCCAGACACTCGTAGTCATATTCCCCATTCTCGTCGAGAGGGGTGTTGACGCGGTTCACGAAATAGTCGTCCATGGAGATGGCTGTAGGGCGCAGCCCCAATGCCGCCAATTGGATGCCCAGCCGCTTGCTGGTGGTGGTCTTGCCGCTGCTGCTGGGACCTGCCAGCAGAACGAGACGGCGGCCGAGGTCGTATATCTCGTCGGCCACGCGGGCTATCTTGCGTGCTTGCAGCACCTCGCAAACGTTGATGATATCTGTGGCGTGGCCAGCACGCACGGCAGCATTCAGTTCGGCCACGGTGCCGATACCTACTGTTTCTTGCCAACGCTTCTGCTCGGCAATCAGGGCTTCGAGTTTAGGACTTTTCATTGTTGTTCTTAGAGGCCTGCCCTCTGCCTCCTCGCAGGGGAGGGAATCATGGTGGACGAGGCAGGTTGTGTTAATTGATAGTGGATGAGTTGACGCGTTGTTATTATAACAAGGTATATGTGGAGCCGGAGAGTTTTTATCACTTCACCTCTCCCGTTAGTTGTTCGAAGAGTTGCTCCATTCCTGCAGAGGCTCCTTTCTGGATGTGGGTGTAGGTGCGTCCGGACTTCCATGCTACTTCTGCGGGGTCTATCAGATAGATAGGTGAGCCCTGGGGCACGTACTGCACGAGTCCGGCAGCGGGATAGACATTCATGCTGGTGCCGATGACGATGCAGATGTCCGCCTTCATCACCGCCTCCACGGCGTCCTCGATTTTCGGGACAGCCTCTCCGAACCAGACAATGAAGGGGCGCAACTGACTGCCATCGGGTGCCTTTTCGCCCACACGAATCTCCAGTTGGTCGGGCGAGAGGGTGAGGATCTGCGACGGGTTGTTCGGCGAACGGGTGGAAGTGGCCTTCATCAGCTCGCCATGCAAATGGATGATATGTGAGGAGCCGGCACGCTCGTGGAGGTCGTCGACGTTCTGGGTGACGACAGTAACGTCGAAGAACTGCTCCAGGGCTGCCACCAATTTGTGGCCGCGGTTGGGCTCCACCGTGAGCAACTGCTTGCGGCGTTCGTTGTAGAAGTTAATGACGAGCTCCGGATTGCGGATGTAGCCCTCTATGGAGGCCACGTCTTCCACTCGGAATTGTTCCCAGAGTCCACCTGAATCTCGGAACGTACTGATGCCACTTTCTGCCGACATTCCAGCACCTGTAAGGACTACAATTTTCTTCATTTGATGGCTGTATGAGGTGAAAAACTGAGCAAAAGTAAGCAAAAAAAGTGGAAGGTAATACATTTCTGCGCTAAAAAAGATAAAAAAATGCCTACTTTGAGTGAAAGTAGAAAGAAAAGCCGTACCTTTGCGCGCGATTATTATTAAGGAAAAGCAAAAATCAGCATGAATAAGATCAGTTATGCCTTGGGTCTTGGCATTGGCCAGCAACTCAAGAACATGGGTATCGAAGACTTCAGTCTCGAAGATTTCACCAACAGTATTAAAGATGTGATGACAGACTCCGAGCTGGCTCTCTCCCACCGCGAGGCTCAGGCCTTGCTCAACGAGTATTTCGACAAGCAGGCTCGCAAGCAGGCCGAGGGTGCCATTGCCGAGGGCAAGGTGTTCTTGGAAGAAAATGCAAAGAAACCCGGTGTCGTCACCACCAAGAGCGGCCTGCAGTACCAGGTGCTCAGCGAGGGCACGGGTCGCAGTCCCAAGGCCACAGACAAGGTGCGCTGCCACTACGAGGGCTGGCTCATCAATGGCAATGTCTTCGACAGCAGCTACAAGCGCGGCGAGCCCGCAGACTTCCCCCTCAATGGTGTCATTCCCGGATGGACAGAGGGCGTACAGCTCATGAAGGAAGGTGCCAAGTACCGCTTCTTTATCCCTTATCTCCTCGGCTACGGAGAGAGTGGAGCCGGCAGTAGCATTCCTCCTTATTCCACACTCATCTTCGACGTGGAGCTCATCAAAGTCCTGTAAACAAATATCTACAGGCTTGCGAACACAAGAATATTCCATTTAACCTCTAATAAATTTCACAAAAACAATGAAAAAGATTTCTATTATCCTGGCAGTCGTCGTGGCTGCTATCCTGACATCTTGCAACCAGTCCGCTCCCTCAGCTTCCCTGAAGAGCGAAATCGACACCCTCAGCTATGCTATCGGCATGAGCCAGACACAGGGCCTGAAAGACTATCTCGTAATGCGTATGGGTGTGGACACCGCTTACATCGACGAATTCCTCAAGGGCTTCTATGAGAGCGCTCAGTCCAGCGAGGACCCCAAGAAGACCGCTTACTATGCAGGTCTGCAAATCGGCCAGCAGGTCAGCACTGGCATGGTGAAGAACATCAACCAGATGATCTTCGGCGAGGACAGCACTCAGACCGTCAACGAGAAGAACATCTACGCAGGCTTCATGGCTGCTGTGGCTGGCAAGTTCGATGTCATGGACCTCGACTCCGCCAACAACTACGTTCAGACCCACATGGACGCTATCCAGCAGGCTGCCAAGGAAAAGCAGTTCGGCGAGAACAAGAAGGCTGGTGAGGACTTCATGGCCAACATCGCCAAGAAGGAAGGCGTGAAGGAGCTCGGCAACGGCGTGTACTACGAGGTACTTACCGAAGGCACGGGCGAAGTTGCTGCTGACACCTGCCGCGTGAAGGTGCACTACGAGGGTAAGCTCATCGACGGCACCGTCTTCGACAGCAACCTCGAGCGCGACCCGACCGTCTTCGGCGCCAGCCAGGTCATCCCCGGCTTCAAGGCTGCCCTGACCACTATGCCTGTTGGTTCCAAGTGGGTTGTTTACATCCCTCAGGATCAGGCTTACGGCGCACAGGATATGGGCACAATCAAGCCTTTCAGCGCCCTGATCTTCACCATCGACCTCATCAGCATCGAGAAGTAAGCAGACGATGAAGTATCTGAAGTATATTTCGTTGGTTCTGGCACTCCTGCTCTGCGTGAATGTAGACGCTGCAAAGCGGAAGAGCAAGAAGTCCAAGAAACCCGTGGTAGAAGAGAAGGTGGACACGGTGCCCATGAAGGATTTCAGCTACGCCTTCGGTATCGCACAAACCAATGGCCTCACGAACTACCTCGTACAACGCATGGGAATCGACACCGCTTATATTGCCGATTTCCTTCAGGGTTTTGAGTACACAGAAATGACACCCGAGGTGATGAAACTGAAGGCCTGGGTGGCTGGAACAGAGATTCGCCAGCAACTGGAGAACCAGATTCTGCCTCAGGCCAACCGTCAGGTCAACGACTCCGTGGACTACATCGACAGAAGTCTGTTTGTCGACGGCTTCCGTTCGGCCATCGCCGGCACCGCACGTATTTCCGAGGACAGCGCACAGGCGATTGCCAATAAGCAGTTGGCCTATTACCACAAGGTGAAGATGGAGGCCAAGTACGGCCAGAACCGCGTCGATGGCGAGAACTTCCTCCGGGAGAACGCCAAGAAGGACAGCGTGAAGGTCACGGAGAGTGGCTTGCAGTACAAGATCCTCACGGCCGGCACGGGAGCTGTTCCCACCGCCACGCAGAAGGTGAAAGTCAACTACGAGGGCCGGCTCATCGATGGAACCGTCTTCGACAGCAGCTACAAACGTAACCAACCCGCCACCTTCGGTTGCAACCAGGTCATCAAGGGCTGGACAGAGGCTCTGACAATGATGCCCGTTGGTTCCAAGTGGGAAGTTTACATTCCCCAGGAACTGGGCTATGGCGAGCGCGAGGCTGGAAAAATTCCACCTTTCTCCACGCTCATCTTCACGGTTGAACTACTGGAGATAGTGGAGTAACTGCAGTTTAGCAGAATACAAATGAACCCGAAGGGGTGGCAGAGCATCGTTCAGAGGCTCTGTCACCCCTTCGACGTTTCATATAGGATAATAGTGGTTCGAGCGACAAAAGCGCAGGTGGTTTACAAAGGACTATGCATTCAGAGAAAGTAAGCCACGACTCCAAAGGGGCTTGAGGAACTGCGACTGGCGCTTGGTGGATTCGTAGAGCAGAAAACGGGTGCTATGCACCTGCATAGAGAAGGAGGCAAATGGTGAGGGCCCTCATAGAGAAGAAAGCGGGCGCTGGGTGAATTCGTAGAGAGAAAAAACAGGTGGTGAGGGGCCTCATAGAGAAGAAAGCGGGCATCAGAATCCTGCTAAGTCAGGCCTCCTGACTTCGTCAATCATTTTTAACTAAAAATGTAACTCGCTTATACAGATTTATTTGTAA
The DNA here is from genome assembly GCA_024697285.1 of Bacteroidaceae bacterium. Lineage (GTDB taxonomy): Bacteria > Bacteroidota > Bacteroidia > Bacteroidales > Bacteroidaceae > Physcousia. Next base: position 131 of record JAILFY010000104.1, on the reverse strand, counting down.
CTTTGCGCCGCCCATTTTAGGGAGACGCAAAAGGTTTTTTAACGAAAATTCATTCCTATGCATGTAAGATTGAAGAAGAACAGATCGGGTAGTATAAGCGTTGTTATTGTAGACAAGTCTTCTGGTCGTTA
>JAILFY010000222.1 GCA_024697285.1 Bacteroidaceae bacterium | reverse complement strand
CTCAGATGCTCTCGACGTTGACTCCTGCGAGCCTCGTGTGCCAAGAGGCCACGAACGACCTCCTCTGATGATCTGTCGTTATTGCATTCGCTATGCTCTCGGTCAGTGCCTGAAAGAACATCCCACCCTCCAGGGCCCCCTCTCCTTGCAATTGTCCGATGGACGCCGTTTCCCTTTGCATTTCGATTGCCGGGAATGTCAGATGCATGTGTTGCCCCCGGCAGGTCAAGTCTTCTCCCCGGAATTCTAACAGCTATGCTACGTATTTCTCTTCCTTTATTACTATTGATGTTGTCTCTGGTCTCTTGTGAGTCGCCCCAGCCGGTGACCGAGAGTCGCCCTTACACGGTAGGATATAATTTCCGTGTTCACTCCGATTGTCTCCTGCTGCAAGAGGACCGTCCGATGCACTGGTGCCAGGGAGTAGCACAGAGTAGCGACAGCATCTGGGTCTTTCATGACAATCATCTTGTCGTTGCCGCCATCATTGTCATTCCAGAAGACTGTGTGGACAGCGTGTGGGTGAAGGTGGCTCGCGACCAAGTCACGATGGGATGGACCCACGAGAGCGATTTGCTTGCGGCAGCCTCGCCCGACGATCCTATCAGTCAGTTCATCCGTGTTTTCTCTGGCAAGCACGTCTATTGGTTCTTCATCTTCATCTTTGCAGCGATTCTTGCTCTGGCGGTGAGCTATCTGCGTCATCGCAGGATATCACTTCTGCATTTCCACGATATTCCGAGCGCCTATCCGATGTTGCTCACTTCCACCTTGGCAATAGCAACAACCATCTACTCATACATCCAGTTGTATACTCCCTCCGACTGGGTCTTTTTCTATTTCCATCCCACACTGAATCCTTTGGTCCAGCCTCTTGCCCTCTGCCTCTTCCTCTGTTGCGTGTGGCTGTTGTTGCTGTTGACCATCGCCGTGATGAACACCGCCTTCTCTCTGTTGCGTTTCGGAGAAGCCATTGTTTATCTCCTGACACTCCTGGCCCTCTGTGCCCTGCTATATCTGGTACTCATGTTCTCGGCCAAGTGGTCCCTTACTCTTACCTACGTCCTCTGTGGCCTGTACATCCTTCTTGCTACTATTCACTATTTCCGCCACGTCCGTGCCCATTATCTTTGTGGTCGATGTGGCGCAAAGATGAGGAGCAAAGGACGTTGTCCTCATTGCGGTGCTATCAATGACTGATTGCGACTTGTTGTTCTCCCGATTATCATCATTCTGAATCTTCATTCATTAAGATGTCCTTCACCTCCCTCCAGTTCTTCTTTTTCCTGCCTGCGGTTTTCGTCCTCTATTGGTCCTTACACCGCCGGCTCCGCCTGCAGAACCTGCTCTTGGTGGTTTCCAGCTATGTCTTCTATGGCTGGTGGGATTCCCGTTTTCTGCTCTTGATAGCTCTTACAACTATGGCCAGCTATCTGAGCGGTTTGGCCCTGGAGTACTGCGGCAGACGAGAGCGAGTACGACGATGGGTGGCGGCAACCAATGTCGTTCTGAATCTTGGTATTCTGGGCCTCTTCAAGTATTATGATTTCTTTGCAGAGAATCTGAGCGCGGCTTTGGGAACTTTGGGCTGGCAAACAGATCTGCCCACCCTGCGACTCATTCTCCCCGTCGGCATTTCGTTCTATACCTTTCAGGCCTTGAGCTATACGATAGATGTCTTCCGTCGTCGTCTGCCTGCCACGCGGGACATCCTTGCCTTTTTTGCTTACATCGCCTTCTTCCCCCAACTTGTGGCGGGTCCTATCGAGCGTGCCACTCATCTTCTTCCCCAAATGCTGCGGTCCCGTACCTTCAGATACGAGGAGGCGGTGGATGGACTGAGGCAGATGCTTTGGGGATTCTGCAAGAAGATGCTTGTGGCTGATAGTTGTGCCATGGCAGTAGATATTATCTGGCAAAATCCAGGGGAGCAAAGCGCACTCGTTCTTCTCGTTGGCGCCTTCCTTTTTGCCATACAGATATATGGCGATTTCTCGGGTTATTCCGACATTGCGGTAGGCTGTGCTCGTCTTTTCGGTATTCAGTTGATGCAGAATTTCCGCACTCCCTACTTCGCGAGTTCCCTCACGGATTTCTGGCGACGTTGGCACATCTCTCTGATGACTTGGCTGCGTGATTATGTCTATATCCCTTTGGGAGGCAATCGGTGTTCGCGTCCTCGGCAGTACGCCAACACCCTTACGGTCTTCCTCCTCAGCGGCCTCTGGCACGGTGCTGCCTGGACTTATGTGCTGTGGGGATTATATCATGGTGTCCTCGTAAGTGGGGAGAAAGCTTCCAATATGTTTCTCGATTCCCTCCGCCCCAATTGTAGTAGTCCGCAGGATCAGATTGCTATTAAAAAAACAAGTCTGTCACATTATGGACGAGTCGCTGTAACTTTCCTGCTGGTCGTTTTCGGATGGCTTCTCTTTCGGGCTCCTAATCTCGAGGCCTTTTCCTCCTATGTCTCAGGCCTTTCTGACATGTCTTCGATAACAGCTTTCGGAACACTCACCATGGGCAAGCAAGCCTTGCTATGGAGTGTAGCTCTGCTGCTTATCGAAGGCCTGCAGCGCCGCCGTTGCCATGCTCTCGACCTGCTCCCTCGCGGTCCACTGCGTTTCCGCCTCGTGCGATGGGCGCTCTACTATGTGTTGCTGATGCTGCTGCTCTTCTGCCATTCCGAGAACCATACCTTTATATATTTCCAATTCTGATAACCTCCTGAAAGCCCTGATGCAGTTATGATCCGTTTCCTCCGACATCTGTTTCTGTTTCTCCTGCCATTGCTGATACTGGCAGGCGCTACGGAAGTGTATGTGCGACACCTTCCTAATAGCTATCGTATCAAATACGAGTTAATGGCTCAGGTGAAGGATAGTGTGGAGGTGTTGATATTGGGCAACAGCCATGCCTATAGTGGCATACGTCCAGAATTGCTGCCGGTCTGTGCTGCCAATATAGCCAATGTCTCTCAGACATTGAATCTCGATCGCCTGCTCCTGGAGCGCTATGCTCCCACTTGTCCCCGTTTGCGCCACGTCGTCCTTGTCCTGGATAATAGCAACCTCTTTGATCTCCCCTTGCATCAAACCGACGAGTGGTTCCGCTGCGGCTATTATCGTAGATACATGCATCTGGGCTCCTATTATCGTCCTCGTTACTGGTTGGAACTCTTTCACTTCCAGAGTGTGCGTGGCAAGATAGAAAAGTGGCGACAGCAACGACATCCTGATTGCACTTCCCTAGGATGGGAAACCGACAACACTCTTGCAGCAAAAAACATGGAAGAATGGAATACTACGATGGTACCTCGCGTGCTCAATCGACACACCTGTCAGGACTGGCAGCAAGCCGAAAAGAATGCCGCTGAGGTAGAGGCCATTGTTGCCTATTGCTACTTGCACGGATTGCACCTCACTTTATTGGCTACACCCGTTTCTCCCGCTTACAAAGCTGGAATCCCCCTTCGTCAACAGCAATTCCTCATGAAGTTGCGTGAAAGTTGTTCCCGGTATGAAACTACTCGAGTGATAGATTTATCAGAAGAAACTACGCTGTCAGACAACGATTATTTTGACCCAGACCATCTCACTCACGAGGGAGCAGCGTGGCTGACAGGCACCTTATGTAGGAAACTTTATCCGACAAACTCCGATTAGTATATACTTTCACTCTTGTTGGTGAGTGGAAATCCTTTACTTCTGAAGAACTTCTTGGTGGAATCTTCTATTGAGCCGTTCAATACATACGGACGTGTTGCCACATACGTATATATGTGTTTGGTGTATCCTGAGTCCTCGTGGACCTTATCCAAACAGCGCGCGGAACGCGTCCTCTACTTTGCGGCAGGGTATAATCTGGATGGAATAGGAGTGGGGGTTGATGGCCTTGAGGTTGGAGGCGGGGATGAGGATTCGGGCGAAGCCTAAGCGCTCTGCCTCGGCTATACGTTGGTCTATTCGGCTGATGGGTCGGAGCTCACCGGAGAGCCCTACTTCAGCGCAGAGGGCGGTGTCGTGGTCCAGCGGCGTGTCGGTGTTG
>JAILFY010000209.1 GCA_024697285.1 Bacteroidaceae bacterium | reverse complement strand
CGCACGTTCAAGCTCAAGGCTTTCGTAGATGGAATTAATGCCGACTATCAGGCTATGCACTACAATGTGCTCGAACAAGAGGTCTCTTCCACCACGGAACTAAACATCAAGATGGCCCGCAACGGCGGCTTCGCAGCAGTGATAGAATAGCTATACAAGCCTCCCATGGGTCGAGTGCGCCGCGGTCCGTCCGCGGCGATCATCCTCCCTCCCGCGAAAATGTTATTCAAAATAAACTACATACTACATGAAAATGGCGGAAAATGGACTTCTCAATACAGATTCATGTAGTATGTAGTTTGTTTTGAACAACATTTTTAGTGGACACGTACTTTTGCCACTTGTGATGACAGCAGACTGAATGAGAAAAAGTGGAGTTAAACAGGGTGCACAATGAATACACAGGGGATAACCGAACTGGGTAGAATCTTATACGAATAAGATATATATCTTATGGACAGAAGATTTATATCTTTTGAACAGAAGATATATATCTTTTGAGCGGAAGATATATACATCTTGTAATCTAATCTACATGTGTTCACCAACACGTACGTACATCTTCGCCAACACGTACGTACATCTTCACCAACACGTACGTACATCTTCGCCAACACGTATGTACATCTTTGACAACACGTATGTACATCTTTGCCAACACGTATGTACGTATTCACCAACACGTATATACGTATCCGAAAACACGTAGCTTCGTATCCGAAAACACGTAGCTTCGTATCCGTCAACACGTAGCTTCGTATCCGAAAAACCGATTCGCAGGAGGGAATGGCTATATAGAAAGACTGTCCCCCAACTCACGTCGGAGAACAGCCACAACACAAACACAAAATAAAACACGACAATATGCAACATGTTATAATTGAAGCCACTACACTTCATTTATCTATATACGTGATAATGAATGAGTTTCCTGACAAAAATGCTCACGCACAAAGGCCAGAACTAATATCTCATTCAGTGGCTTCCAGTTGCATAATGGGGAAGAACCACAAAAATCAGAGATTTATCAGTTAGAATATAGGTAGTATGTTATTACTATCCTTCTGTATAATCTGGCACTATCTTTTCTCGCGAAAAATGCTGTTGTGCCAAGACAAAGTAAAAAGATTCGAAAATGTCTGGTTCGTCGGAGCGGCACCACGCTTACATGATACCACGCTCACGCAATGCACATTGCCATTTCCAGGCGCTGGCGAGCACGTCCTCCAGAGGGGTGTCGGCCTTCCAGCCCAGCACACGGTTGGCCTTGTCCACGTTGCCCCACACCTTTTCGATGTCACCTGCACGGCGACCCACGATCTGATAGTTGAGCTTAACGCCAGTAGCCTTCTCGAAACCATGGATGAGCTCCAGCACGCTGGTGCCCTTTCCGGTACCGATATTGTAAACTTCCACGGGCTCCTCGATCTTGTCCTCCATGATTCGTGTCATGGCGCAGACGTGTGCTTTAGCCAAATCCACTACATAGATGTAGTCGCGGATGCAAGAGCCGTCGGGGGTGTCGTAGTCATCGCCGAAGACGCTGAGCTTCTCACGGATGCCGATAGCCGTCTGCGTGAGGAAGGGAATCAGGTTCTGGGGAACACCATTGGGCATTTCACCGATGATAGCTGTGGGATGGGAGCCAATGGGGTTGAAGTAACGCAAGAGAATGGCCTTGATGGGAGAACCGCTGGCCACGGTGTCTTGGATGATCTCCTCGTTGATCTGCTTGGTGTTGCCATAAGGGGACTCGGCCTTCTTGATAGGTGTCTCCTCCGTGGCGGGCAGCTGATCGGGCTGACCATATACCGTGCAGCTGGAAGAGAAGATGATACCCTTGACATTATACTTGGGCATCAACTCCAGCAGGTTTACGAGAGAGATGATATTATTGCGATAGTACAGAAGAGGCTTCTGCACACTCTCACCTACAGCCTTGGATGCTGCGAAGTGGATGATACCGCTAATCTTGGGATATTTCTTGAAGACTGCCTCCGTGGCATCGAAATCACGAAGATCTACTTGTTCAAAGGCGGGGCGAATACCTGTAATCTTTTCGATGCCATCGATGACATCAGCGCGTGAGTTGGAAAGGTTATCAACGATAACAACATCATAACCTGCATTCTGCAACTCTACGGTGGTGTGGGAACCGATAAACCCTGTTCCACCTGTGACGAGAATTGTCTCTTTCATTCCTTTTATTTTGTTTTTTTTGGATTTGCGTTGGCAAATGTAGGAGTTTTTATGATACAAACAAAGCAATTCAATCTTTTTTTTTCGAAAAAGACAATAAAAAGGCAAAAAACAGGTCATTTTGTGGAAAAAGCAGGTAGAACGACGGGCCAAACATTGACATATATCATTATTAAGGAGTACACCGGAGGTCATAAAACAGCTATTCGGAAAGAGCCCCTGAAAAGAGGCTTCAAAGCAAGTACTATCTCCCTGCAAAAGGTCCAGTTTCCGCTGCCCAGCAGTCCCATCCGCCTCACCTTTCCCGATAACCATATCAATCTTCTTTCTGACTCTCCATCTGACACAAACGCTCTAGGAACCCCGTACTAACAATAGTACACAAACAGCGAGGCTAGTGGTAAAATCGTCAAAATATTAATAACGAGTGGTGAATTTGTCAAAAAAAAGGGAGGGAGATGATATATGGTAAATGGTAAATTATATAAAGGTAAATGGTAAATGAAATGGGGGTAAATGGTTATGGTAAATGCTGGTAAATGGCAAATGAAATGCTGGTAAATGGTAAATGAAATGCTGGTAAACTACCAGCCCTCTGAGCAGCCCCCCATACGAACACAAACGGCACGGAGCAACCGACTGCTACGACATGATTTCGCGCAAGTCCAAGGTTCCTCCCCACCACTCCACGAACGGTTCTTCGCCGCGGAGAGAATGATGGTCCAGATACCTGCCGTCGTCGTCAAAGCGGACGACTACCATTCGTTCTTCTGTGCCATCGGGAAAGATGACGCGATGATAAGCGCGAGAGCAAGACATATTCTGAGAGAGTGTGGAAACGAGTGAAACAAAATGCCACGACAGGCGGTACGCTGGCACCGGCAGGAGTGAGTCGGGCACAAGTCACTTCATGCGTCGGGGCTGAGCGAAACGTTTCTTCGTAGAACCCCTGCGAGGAGCTTGATAAGGTTTCTGCTTCACGACATCTATAGTGCGGTCCACTGGCTGACGGTCGCGTAGCTGCTCGGGTGTCAGACGCTGAGACTCCGTCGTATCAACAGCTTCAGAAGCCTGTTCCACAGAGTCGTTCTGGAGGCTGTCGGCCGGTGCCGCGTCAGGTACTTGCGGCTTGTGGAAACGTATCAGTGCCGGAGAGTGCAAGAAATAGATGCGCGACTGCTTGGGGTCATTGAGAATGGGGGTATAGAGATGACCGCTTACGGTGCGAGGAGTCCAGTTCGCAGGATTGTTTATTCGCAGTTCCACGTCCTCGCGGTTGGCTACATTCTGCAGCTGGCTGCTCACAGAATCATTGGTATAGGTGACGACAAGATCCACGAAGAACTCTCCGGGGCCATAGGCATTCGATATCTGCTTGAGTTCAAACCTCCACAACAGGTCGTCGCCGGCCTGCCACGTGGAATCGCAGGGAATACTCCACAACTGGAAGTTCGAGAGTCGGGAATTGCGAACAGCAAAAAACAAACGGTCCGCCCACACATTTGCGGTATCTCCGTCGGCAGTGAGGCTGGCATAAACATCTCGTGGTCCTGCAGCAACGCCCAGTGCCTCGGCATCACGTTCCAGTCGCTCAGAGACATTCTTGTAGATGCTGTTCATCTTGTCCATATCACTGAGATAATAGGTCATGGAACGGTCAAACTCCTCCTGAGTGATGCCGTGTTTGCGAAACACAGCCTGCTGGAGTTCATAGCGCATGCTTTCGTAGTCCTGCCCCTCGGAACGAGGCACGTGCTCGGTCATCCCCTGGGCTATATGAAAATCATAGAGCACACGTTCCATCTTCCGCTCGGACATGACATCATCGGGCAGCGAAGGTTTGCAGCCAAGCAGCAACAAGGGTTGCAGAACGAGCAGAAAGAGGTAACGCCTGTTGATCATTCTTGGGGGAACTCGCGACTTAGTGTCTGGCGGAAGAACAGCAGCAAAGCTATTACGCCACAACTGATGCAGGCATCAGCCACATTGAAGATATAGCTGAAAAACGTGTAGGGCCGGCCCCCTACGAAAGGCATCCACTCGGGCCAGGTCCAGTGGAAGAGCGGGAAGTAGAACATATCCACTACTTGCCCATTGAGCCAGGAAGCATAACCCTCGCCAAAAGGCACGAAATGAGAGACCTCGAAAGGGGTGGAGGGAGAGAATATCTGACCATAGAACACGCAGTCCACGATATTGCCTGCGGCTCCCGTCATGATAAAGGCCAGGCAAATCAGAAAGCCCCAGTGAACTCCTCGGCGGATGAGGCGCACAATATACCACCCCACAATGACCGTGGCAACCAAGCGTAGTGAGGTCAATAGGGTCTTGGTGATGAACGCCCATCCGAAGGCCATTCCATTGTTCTCGATGAAGGTGATTCGGAACCAATCGGTGACGACGATACTCTCATGAAGCGTCATGTGGGTCTTCACCCACACCTTCACGAGTTGGTCGATAAGGAGGAAGCCCAAGAATATCAGAACCACGGTCCAGCCCTGGGCTTGCTTTCTGCTTATTTCTATCATGTAGAATTAGAGTCTTAATGAGGACGTCGCTTGTCCTTCTTTACCTCAATGCTGAGAGTAGCATGTGGCACTGCACGCAGACGTTCCTTCGGGATGAGTTTTCCGGTCTCCCTGCAGATACCGTAGGTCTTGTTTTCTATGCGGACGAGTGCGGCCTTCAGTCCCTGAATGAACTTCAGCTGGCGCTGAGCCATAGCCATCAGTTGTTCTTTCGACTGCACCTCGCTGCCCTCTTCCAGCGCGTGGTAAGTGGGCGCGGTGTCGTCTGCTTCATTGCTGTCGCGGTTCATCACAGCATCCATAGTGTGCTCGTAGTCCTCTTGAGCAACTTTCAGCTTTTCTTCAATCAGCTGGCGGAACTCTTCTAGTTCCTGGTCTGTGTAACGTGTTTTTTCTGCCATAGAGGTAATAGTCAATTTATGCCATGTCACTCCTTCCGTCTCGGAAGAGTGACATGGCTGGTTTTTATTAACTTTGTTTTTCTATGAGGATATTGACCTGAACGCCATCCAGGTCCAGAGGTGTGCCTTCGGCAATGCTATCCACAAGCGTCAGCTCATCGGCCTGCACTTGCTTGGTGATATAGCTGCCGAAGTCAGCCACGGCTTGATCTGTCTCCGGGCTGTGGGTGAGCTGTACGCGGATGTGGTCCGTAATCTCGAAACCACTCTCCTTGCGCAAGCCCTGTATACGTTTGACGAGTTCGCGTGCCACGCCCTCGTTGCGCAGTTCATCGGTGATGGTGATGTCGAGTGCCACGGTCAGAGAACCCTCGTTGGCGACTGTCCATCCAGGAATATCCTGGCTGTAGATTTCCACATCCTCCAAGTCCACAGTGACCTGTTCGCCAGAGGGCAGGGTCAAGGGCAGATGACCGGTCTCGAGAACTTCTATCTGGTTCTGAGTGAGGGCCGTGACAGCAGCATCGACCTGTTTCATCAACTTACCGAACTTCTTACCCATCGTACGGAAATTGCACTTCACCTTCTTGGTCAAGAGGCCTGCTCCCTCCACGAACTCCAATGCCTTCACATTGACCTCGTCCAAGATGAGTTGCTGAACGGCTTCTATGCGCTGCTGCTGTTCGCGGTCGATAGCAGGAATAGCTATTCTGGCGAGAGGCTGACGGACGATGATTTGCTCCTTCTTGCGCAGCGAGTGAACCATAGAAGTGATTTGCTGGGCCAGCTCCATTCTGGATTCCTGTTCCTTGTCGATCTTGGCGATGTCGGCCACGGGGAACGGAGCGAGGTGCACGGAAGTCTTCTCCGAGACGTTTTCGCCCACACAGCTATGAAGGTCGCGATAGAGGCGGTCGGCATAGAAAGGAGCGATGGGAGCCATCAGGCGGCTGACAACCTCCAGACAGGTATAGAGAGTCTGATAGGCCGAGAGTTTGTCGATGCTCATTCCGCCAGCCCAGAAACGGGAGCGGGAAAGGCGAACAAACCAGTTGGAAACGTGGTCCGTGACGAAAGACTGAATCAGACGACCTGCACGGGTAGGCTCATAATCCTCGTAGCAATTCTCCACCTCACGAATGAGGGAGTTGAGTTCACTCAGTATCCAGCGGTCCATCTCCGGACGCTCGCTCATCGGGACGTCTTGTTCCTCGTAGTGCCATCCATCGACATTGGCATACATGGCGAGGAAGCTGTAGGTCTGGAACAGTTTTCCGAAGAAAGAGCGCTGCACCTCCGCAACACCGGCCTCATCATATTTAAGATTATCCCAGGGCTGGGAGTTGGTGATCATATACCAACGGACGGCGTCGGAACCGAACTTCTCGATATTGTCGAACGGATTGATGGCATTGCCCAGACGCTTGGACATCTTCAGACCATTCTTGTCCAGCACGAGGCCATTGCTGATAACGGCCTTGTAGGCCACGGAGTCAAAGACCATTGTGGCAATAGCATGAAGGGTGAAGAACCATCCACGGGTCTGATCCACACCTTCTGCGATGAAGTCGGCCGGATAAACGACACGCTTGTCCAGCACTTCCTTGTTCTCGAAAGGATAGTGAATCTGAGCATAAGGCATGGCACCGCTGTCGAACCACACGTCGATAAGATCCAGCTCGCGGCGCAGCGGCTGACCGCTCTCGCCCACCAGGATGATCTCGTCGACGTAAGGACGATGGAGGTCTATCCGGTCATAGTTCTCCTGCGACATGTCGCCGGGAACGAAGCCTTTGTCTTTCAGGGGATTATAAGCCATCACGCCAGCGCGAACGGCTTTCTCTATCTCGTTGTACAGTTCTTCCACAGAGCCGATGCAGATCTCCTCACGTGTCTCGCGGTTGCGCCAGATAGGCAGAGGAGTGCCCCAGTAGCGACTGCGGCTGAGGTTCCAATCGTTGAGGTTCTCCAGCCATTTGCCGAAGCGTCCGGTACCTGTGGACTCCGGTTTCCAGAGGATGGTCTTATTGAGTTCCATCATGCGCTCCTTGGCTGCTGTGCTGCGGATGAACCAACTGTCGAGAGGATAATAGAGGACTGGTTTGTCGGTGCGCCAGCAGTGGGGATAGTTGTGCACGTGCTTCTCAATCTTGAAGGCTGTACCTTCCTGCTTCATCTCCATGCACAGCACGATATTCAGGTCCTCCGTCTTGGCCAGGGCTTTCTCGTCGAGGCCTGCATATTTCGGGTCGTAGGCGTTCTTGACAAAGTCGCCTGCGTGGTGCCAGTAGCTGTCGTTGACACAGAGTGCGGCAAAGGCCTCATCCATATCGTCCTTCAGGAAATACTTACCTGTGAAGTCCACCATCGGACGGGTGTCACCGGCCTTGTCGATAATGAAGAGGGAAGGAATACCTGCATCCTTAGCAACCTTGGCATCGTCGGCACCGAAGGTGGGAGCGATATGCACAATACCTGTACCATCCTCGGTGGTGACATAATCACCAGGGATGACGCGGAAAGCGTCGGCCTCCTTGACGACCACCTTGCCGCCCTCGAGAGCGCAAGGCTTCACCCATGGGAAGAGTTGCTCGTAGTGCAATCCGAGGAGGTCCGTGCCGAGGCACTCGCCCAGCACAACAGGTGCTTCGTTACCTTCTTCTTTCGGGGCAGGGAAATAGACATCCTTGCGGGATTTGGCAATGATATAGATGGCCTCTTCCTTGCTATAGGGATTCTGACCCTTCACGGCCACATATTCAATCTTGGGGCCAACGCAGAGTGCTGTGTTTGAGGGCAAGGTCCAGGGAGTAGTTGTCCAGGCAAGGATATACACAGGAAGAGAGGTGTCGCCGACCAACTTGGAGAGAGCATCGCCGGCAGCAGGAATCACCTTGAACTGGGCCGTGACGGTGGTGTCTTTCACATCGCGGTAGCAACCGGGCTGGTTCAGCTCATGACTGCTCAAGCCCGTGCCGGCAGCAGGACTGTAGGGCTGAATGGTATAGCCCTTATAGAGCATGCCCTTCTGATACAGCTGCTTCAGCAGCCACCACAAGGTCTCGATGTACTTATTATCATAGGTAATATAAGGGTGCTCCATATCCACCCAATAACCCATGCGGCTACTTAGGTCTTCCCATTCCTGGGTGAACATCATCACGTTCTCGCGGCACTTGCGGTTGTAGTCATCTATGCTGATGGTTTTGCCGATATCTTCCTTCGTGATGCCGAGTTCCTTCTCCACGCCCAGTTCCACAGGTAATCCGTGGGTGTCCCAACCGGCCTTGCGATGAACCTGAAAACCTTTCATGGTCTTGAAGCGGCAGAAGGTATCTTTAATGGAACGCGCGAGGACGTGGTGAATACCGGGATGGCCATTGGCCGAGGGAGGACCCTCGAAGAAGACGAACGAGGGACAGCCCTCGCGTTCGCTGATGCTACGATGGAAGAGATCTTCCTGCTCCCACAACTGAAGTACTTCGTGATTCACCTCTGTAAGATTGAGGCGCGCGTGCTCTGGAAACTTGTTTGTCATATATTCAATATATCTTTTTGTATGAATCAGAGGGGAGAGGCTAGAAAACCTTTCCCAAAAAACGGTGCAAAAGTAACAATTATATTGTTAAAGGCAAAACTTACGGGCAAAAATCTTTCGATTACGCCTCAAAGGAAGGCATAAATGGCCACAAAGAGTAAGGTTGCTGCAAAAATCAGAACAAATAACACCATGTCGCTGGTCTCGAAACCATTGGTATTCGAAGGTCTATGGCAGATGGTGAGACCGGTTTTGTTGTAGTCGTGGAGGGACAGTCCCATTCGTCTCGCGCTGATCTGCATCACCCAGTAGACGACCGCCCCCGTAAGCACTCCCCAGAGGGCGCCTGCAAGGATATCACCAGGATAATGCAAACCGAGGTAGATACGTGAATAGCTGCTCAGACAGGCCCAGAACAACAAGGTGATAATTATCGGAAGCCGCCGGAAGTACAGGGAATGGAAAGTCCAGGTACCGAAGGTGTTGGCGGCATGGCTGGAGATGAAGCCATAGAGACCGCCTCGCTTGTCTCGCACCAGGTCTACAAGTCCTTCCAGGGCAGGTTCGTGGCTAGGGCGGAACCGATGGAAGAATGGTTTACAGAAACCGCTGGAGAAACGATCGGCTATGAAAAGAACCATAGCGACACTAACCAAGAACAACACTACCTCAACCCAGGGACGGTTCTTCAGCAGGATAAAGAGGAGTAAAAGGATGAGTGGCACCCAAGTGCCAGTCTTGGTGACCGCCAGCATCACATTGTCCAGCCAAAGGCTGTCGCTGCCATTGAGGGCTAACAGGAGTTGCTGGTCTGCCCGTATGAGTTCGTCCATGGGATTGATGAATTATATGATTTCTATATCTGAACGTTTTATCCATCCCTCTTTGCCATCGCTCATCTGCACTTCCACCCACTCGTTCATCGTGTCGTCCTGAATCTCCACCCGAGTGCCTTCATGAAGGATGAAGAGGTCCGTGCCTGCCTGGCTGGGAGTGCTCTTTACGACCACAGACGACGACATGATGACAGCGCTGCTGCGACTCTCCATCTGATGGAGTTGCTGGTAAGCTGCGAGGTTGGAAAAGAGGCTGACGAGCAGGGCCACAACAGCCACCGTGAAACCTAACTTCTTACCCGAAAGGGTGGGCAGGAAGAAATAGGCAGCTATGGCACACAGCATCAGCAAGAATGACAACAGCCCCAGCCACGACCAGGTCTGAAGGCTGAAGGACAGAACCAGACGGTGGAAAAGCGAGACGAAGAACATCTCGTTGGCGGGCATCACACGATCGACGGTCTTGGCACGTGCCATCTCCAGATTAAACCGGATATCATCATCGGAGGGGTCGAGCAGACGAGCTCGCTCATAGTTGAGAATGGCTCGGGCTATGGAGTCCTGCCGATAGTAGCAATTGCCCAGGTTATAGTACAGCTGCGCGCTGCCTCCACAAGAGTCTATCATCATCTGATAGAACTGTGCTGCAGTGGCATAATCCTCCTGAACGTAAGCAGAATCAGCCTCAGCCTTAGTAGGAAGAGGAAGGGACAACGGACGAGCAGAGGCCTCACCTGAGACCGAAGACAACGCTTCAGCAGAAACATCTGCTTCCTGGCTGTCGGCAGACATATCCGATGGAACAGAAGATGCATTGGGAGCACTCGGGGTTGCAGCTACTGATGTATTGTCCTGAGCCTGAAGGGGCAACGCCCATATCAAGGCTGCAATGTATGGAATAAGTCGTTTCATGGTTGTCTTTTTTACTTTCGTTTGAGTTGTGATTCCATCTCATTGATGACTTCCTCCGCAGAGGCATAAATCTTGTCCATCGTGGCTGCCGGGTCACCTGGAGCAAAACGGGCGAACTCACAATCGTCCAAAGTGCGCAGGAACTTGTCTGTCAGTTCATTGGACAGCTGACGCTCGGTCAGTTTCTCCCTTACGTTGTCCTTCGACAGTTCGCTCACCGGGATATTCAGCTTGTCGCCCACATAGCCCCACAACGCCTTCATACTCTCTTCATAGAAAGCGGTGGCGTTGTTCTGGGTCATCAGTTTGCGAGCGGTCTTCAGTCGTTTGCTGGCCACCTTGCTGGCACCGCGGCCCCGACGACCTACGAGATCTGCGTTGGCCACGGCACGACGACGGAAGAGGAACATCAGCAGGACGAACAGTAGCAGAGAGATGCCATAGGTGAGCCAGTAGCGGTTGGAACCGAAGAAGGCAGAATCCGCATTCAGATAGGTGGGATTGCCGGTCTTGATGAAACGAATATCGCTGTTGAGCAACTCCACCTCTTCTTTTGAGAGGGCCTGAGAGGAGTTGCCGCCGCCCTTGCCTTTGGCTACATCAATGGTATAGGAAGATGTGGTGATCGTCTTGTACTCACGGGCATCGGGGTCGAAATAGCAGAACTCCACGGGAGGCAAGTCAAACTTGCCCTGATGACGCGGCACGGCAATGAAATCATAGAGTACACTGCCCGATGAACCATTGGCGCCGATAGCTGTCTTGTCCTCGGTCTTTGGGTCATAGACCTCGAAATCCTTGGGCCAGGGAACGGTGGGCGCTTTCATCAGTTTCATATTACCGGTGCCAGTTACGGTGAGGCGAAGGGTGGTTGCGTCGTTGGCCTTCAGCTGCTGGGGAGTGAGCGAGGAAGCAATACTGAATTTACCCACGGCACCCGAAAAGTTCGTGGGTTTAGGAGTGGGCAGGGATTCCACCTGAAGGGTCACGGCAGGCGCCATGACGGTCTTGCGCACCTCTTGAGTCATAGAGCCTCCACCGAAGAAGATATCAAAGGGGTCGGCGCTGCGGTTCTGCTGGATGACCGTGGCTTCATACTTGATTTCTGGAATCTTCAGGGTTCCGGTTTGCTGCGGGAATACCACATATTGCGACCAGACCACCGTCCCGTAGTTCTTGCCGTTGTAGTGCTCCATCTTCAGTTCGGGCTGACGTTGGCGGTTGATTTCCTGCACATGGAATCCATCCAGTTCGGGCATTTTGCCTTCCAGGCTGCTGACGTTGACCAAGGTGTAAAGCTTGTAGGTCAAGAGGATGGCTTCCTGTTCGAAGACACGTTTCTTGGAAGCCGTCACGGCGATGAAGATATCCTTGTTCGTTATGCGGTCGCCCACATCCTGAGTATGCATCCGGTCGGCCTTACTCTGATGGGCCTGTCCCCCACCCTGGCCGCCTTGTTGTCCACCGGAAGCGCCACCGCCACTGCCGCCCGGAAGAACATTGATCGACGGGGAACTGGATTTATAGGTCTTGCCATCACTGACGACGGTGGCTGCTGGCACATGGAAGGTGCCGGGCTTCTCCGTCGTCACGGTATAGGTGAAGGTGATGGTGCTGGAAGAGGTCGTCTTGCCATTCACCATTGAGAAACTGGAGGAACGACTCTGACTGGGACCATAGAGTTCCACAAGTCCCTCGAATTTATCCACTTTGAAACTCTCGACATCCTGGGTGCTCACTACATAAGAGATGCGGAAGCGGTCGCCCTCCACAACGTCGGAAGGGGCCTGAACAGTGATTCGCACCTGTGACCACACGGGAAGGAGACATAAAAGGAATGAAACTATTGCCGAAAACCTTTTCATATAGCGGTGTTTATTTTTACGTTGGTTGTTCTTTTTCCGGATGGATGGACACGCACTCCGACTCACAGCGACGACGGAGAAGTGTTACCACTGCTTCTGCAACTGCCTGCGCTGAGGTTTCTGCTGGGCTTTGTTGACTTTGTCCTGTGTCTGTCGTTCTTCCTGCTGGGCAGCTTGCAGCAACTGTTCTGCATTTTCCTTGGACATCTTAGGTTGCCCTTGCTGCTGTTGTTCGTCTTGTTGTTGCTGCTGTTGCTGCTGCTGCTGTTGTTGTTGCTGCTGTTCATCCTTTTTCTGATCGTCTTCGCCTTGCTGGTCATCCTTATTATCTTGGCTCTGTTGCTGCTTGCTCATCTGATGCATGCAGAGTGCCAAATTGTATCGGGTCTCGTCGTCTTTAGGGTTACGACGAAGGGCATTCTTATAGCATTCTATCGCCTGAGCAAACTGCTTCTGACTCTGGAAGATGACACCGGCATTATGATAAGCCTGAGATTGCCGAAGAGGATCTTTCTCCAGCCGAATAGCACTCTCGTAGTTCTTCATCGCCTCCTGCGGTTGACCTTGTACCAGGAAGGCGTTGCCTAAGTTGTAGTGGGCCGTGGCGTTCGAGGCGTCTTGTTCTATCGCTTTCTGATAATCCACTTGCGCCTTGGCAAAAGTGCTGTCGCGGTAGAACCGATTGCCATGACGGACATAGAATCGGTCATTCTTCTTCTGAGCGGCAGCAGAACTGAAATCTCCGAAGAGTGCAGGTGCGGCACCGAACAAGAAGAGGAAAAGCAGAACGGAAGCCGTCTTCTCAGGAACCCGGAACAGACGTACACGTCCTAAAACATGATTGACACGAGCCAGCAGACAGATATCGAGCAAGAGGAGGAACAAAGCGGCCCAGGCGAAATCGCCGAAATGTTCGTCGTACTCGCTGTAGAGCACAGACTCCATCTCAGCCTTGGCCAGTTTGTCCACATGTCGCTGCAAGGCGGACTGTGCAGATGAACTGTTGTCCACATAGATATAAGCGCCACCGCCGGCCTGAGCAATCTCGCGACACATGTCTTCATTGAGTTTGGAGACAACGGTGTTGCCTGCATTGTCTGTGATATAACCATTGGAACCCGGAACCGGAATGGGACAGCCCTCTGGGGAACCCACGCCAAGAACGAAGACATTCAGACCTTTCTTCTGAGCTTCCTTGGCAGCCTCCACGGCACCGCCCTCATTATCTTCGCCGTCGGTGATGACGAAGATGGCTCGGCCCACGCCTTCCTGCTGAGTAAAACTGTGAGTGGCCAGTTCTATGGCCCGGGCAATGTCGGTGCCCTGCACGGCAATCATATCGGGCGAGATGTTGTCGAGAAACATCTTTGCCGAGACATAGTCTGAGGTGATAGGCAACTGGGTATAGGCTTCTCCTGCATAGACAATGAGCCCTACCTTGTCGTCCACCATATTGTCTACGAGGCTGCTGATGAGCATCTTGGACTTAGCCAGACGACTGGGAGTGACATCCTCGGCGAGCATAGAGTTGGAGACGTCGAGGGCAATGATGGCTTCTATGCCCTTTCGGGTACGGGTGTCTATCTTCGTGCCATACTGCGGACGCGCCAGACACACAATCATCATGGCCAAAGCCATATTCACCAACCAGAACTTCACCTCCAGGCGCCAGCGGGAGACGTCGGGCATAAGAGGTTTCAGGAGTGCGGGGTCGCCATATTTCTTCAGACGACGGCTGCGAAGGATGTTTGTGCCATAGTGGAGCAAGGCAAGCAAAGGGATGATTGCCAAAGCATAGAGATATATGGGGTTCTCAAAACGGAACATAAGCTATAGATATTTCTTAGCTGCAAGCAGCATGTTCAGACAACGTTAAGGAAGTTTCTTCAGTATGGTTTCACGCAGGAGGATTTCGAGGAAGATGAAAAGACAAGCAAACAGGGCGAAGGGTGCAAAGGCCTCGTACCTCTTGGAGTATTGCTTCACATTCATCTTTGTTTTCTCCAGCTTGTCGATTTCCTGATAGACCTCTCGTAACTTGGCATTGTTGGTGGCGCGGTAGAACTCACCATCGGTAGTGCGGGCAATGGAGGCAAGGGTCTTCTCATCAATCTCCACGGGGATGTTGATATACTCGATGTGTCCGCCAACGGGATAAGGATAACGGGCTGTTCCATTGGTGCCGACACCTATAGTATAGATTCTGATGCCAAAACTCTTGGCAATCTCTGCGGCTGTCAGAGGTGAGATATCACCGGCATTGTTGGAACCATCGGTCAGGAGGATAACGACTTTGGATTTGGCCTTGCTGTCCTTCAGACGGGTGATGGAGTTGGCCAGTCCCATGCCTATGGCCGTGCCGTCGTCCATCAGTCCACGCTGCACCATGTCACAGTTGAGGCCCTCGAAGAGGTTCAGGAGCACTGCATGGTCTGTGGTCATCGGACACTGGGTAAACGATTCTCCCGAGAAAATCGTGAGACCAATATTGTCATTGGGACGACCAGCGATAAACTCAGCCGCCACCTTCTTGGC
>JAILFY010000173.1 GCA_024697285.1 Bacteroidaceae bacterium | reverse complement strand
GAAAGTTTTTCAACATGTTACAGACCTTGGCGACCTCAGCGTCGCCCTCGCGGAAGCGCAGGAAGTGAAGCGCGACCGCTACCAGTGGCAGCACTTGGGACGGAACAAGACCGCGCTGCTCATCTTCTTCAACAACTCACTACGCACACGCCTCTCGACACAGAAGGCTGCCATGAACCTGGGCATGAACGTCATTGTGCTCGACGTAAACCAAGGAGCCTGGAAACTGGAAACCGAACGCGGCGTGATCATGGACGGCGACAAGAGCGAACACCTCCTGGAGGCCATCCCCGTGATGGGATCGTACTGCGATGTCATCGGCGTACGCAGTTTCGCTCGCTTCGAGAGCCGCAAGGACGACTATGAAGAGAAGATACTGAATCAGTTCATCCAATATAGTGGCCGTCCCGTCTTCTTCATGGAGAGCGCTACGGTGCACCCCCTGCAGGCCTTCGCCGACCTTATTACTATAGAAGAGCACAAGAGATGTGCGCGCCCCAAAGTGGTCATGACGTGGGCTCCCCACCCCAAGGCCTTGCCGCAAGCTGTTCCCAATAGCTTTGCCGAATGGATGTTGGCTGCCGACGTGGATTTCGTGGTCACACACCCCGAAGGCTACGAACTCGACCCGCAGTTCGTGAAGGGAGCAAAGGTGGAATACGACCAGATGAAGGCTTTCGAAGGCGCCGACTTCATCTATGCCAAGAACTGGAGTTGTCCAGGTGTCACCCGTCCGGAGGCTTATGGAAAGGTGCTCGATGACTACCACACGATGATGGGCTGGTGTGTCAGCGGCCGCCAGATGGCAGTGACCAACGATGCTGCCTTCCTCCACTGTCTGCCCGTACGTCGTAACATGATTGTCACGGACGATGTCATCGAATCGCCCCGCTCTCTCGTAATCCCCGAAGCTGCCAACCGTGAGATATCTGCACAAGTGGTGCTGAAACGGATGTTGGAAGCTCTCTGACCTCAGACGCCACAGAGCACATTTATACAGATTGGTTCAGACGATTATTCGTATACGCCCAAACCTATATACATGTTCGCTAAGACGTATATACATGTTCGCTAAGACGTATATACATGTTCGCCAAGATGTATATACATGTTCGCTAAGACGTATATACATGTTCGCTAAGACGTATATACATGTTCGCTAAGACGTATATACATGTTCGCTAAGATGTACCTTCGTATCAAACAAAACGTAGGTTCGTATTGGCAAAGACGTAGCTTCATATTGGCAAAGACGTAGCTTCGTATCTGAGAAGTCGCAGCCTTGTATTGGCTAAGATGAAGCTTCGTGCTGAGCACTTCACTTACTAGCGAGCAAACATTCAACAAAAAGCCCCGACACTCTTGCAGGTCGGGGCTTTTTGGTTTGTGGGGGGAACTATGAATGGATCTTACTTACCATCGGCGTTGCCATAGCCATAGCCGTAGCCATAGCCATAGTTATAACCATAGCTGCCATAGCTGCCATATCCATAGCGTTTCTGTTCCATCTTGCAATCGTTGAGGATGATACACATGTTCCGGAACTTGCCTTCCGAGTAGAGGCGCTGCAGTTCGGGCAGATAGCGACGATCGATCTTACCCTCGCGAAGCACATAGAGGGTGACGTCGGCAATACGATTGACAATACCTGCATCGGCCACGACCTGTGCGGGAACGTTATCGACTACAATATATTCATAATCCTTCTTCAACTCTTCGATGAGCTTCTCCAGACGGTCGGACATAAGGAGCTCTGAGGGGTTCGGAGGAGTGATACCTGCAGGCATCAAATCCACATTATACTCTGGACATTCCTTGATGATCAAGGACTTGACATCATCCGTGGTGCCACTCAAGTAGGAGGTGAGGCCCTCGCGATGCACGCCACCGGAGATTCGGCTCTGAGTACGCTTGCGGATATCCGTATCCAGCAGGAGTACCTTCTTGCCCGTCATTCCCAGTGTTACGGCAAAGTTGCGGGATACGAAGGTCTTTCCCTCGCCCGGTGTGGTGGACGTGAACATGATGACACGTGCGTCCTTGGAGATGAACTTCAGGCTGAAACGAAGCATACGGAAAGCCTCGTTGATGGGATCGCTCTTCTTATCTCCCACCAGAATCTGACTATCGTTAAGGCCTTCCTTGCGATGGGGTATCTCACCCAGGACGGGGATGGTCGTGTAGGTCTCGATATCCTTGCGACCGCGCACGCCCATATTCAGCAGATTACGGATATGGAAGAATGCGAAGGGAGCTACAACACCTATCAGCAGCATCACCAGCATGATAATCTTCGTGCGAGGCGAGATGGGCACATTGCTGCCGAACGGAGGCTCGATGACACGGATGTTGGCTTCGGTGATGGCCAGCTGCAAGGCTGTCTCCTCACGTTTGTTGAGCAAGTAGGTGTACAGCGTCTCCTTGATAGCCTGCTGACGAGAGATGTCCAACGACTGTTTCTCTTTCTCGGGCACCGAAGAGATGGCCTGGCTGAGACCACTCTCCTCCTGCTTCGAACGGTTCAACTGCACGTTGATGGAGGAGAGATAGGCTTCGGTGGAAGCGATAATAGCCTGGCGCATCTGGTCCAGGTTCTGGGAGATCTGGCGGATGTGGGGGCTGTCCTCACCCGTGTTGCCTATCAGACGGTTGCGCTCGAGCATCAGGTCGTTGTATCTCGAGATCTGAGCCTGGATGCTGGCATCGGTGAGCCCGGCCAACGATGGAATCAGGTTGTTACCCTGGGACTTGTCGCGCAAATAGTCCAGGAGGTACTGCACCACACTCACCTGCGACTCGAGTTGCACACTGCGCTGGCGGGCGGCGCTGCTTTGCTGGAGGTAGAGGCTGGCGTCGGTCTTGACATCCACGAGGCGGTTGCGCTGCTTGAAGCTGGCCAAGTCGCCTTCTACCTTGCTGAGCTCGTGGCTGATGAGTTCTATGCGCTCGTCGATGAATGCGGCAGTGCTCTCGGCAATACGGTTCTTGTCGTCGATGATGCTACGGCGATAGGCTTCGAGGACTGCATTCAGGATGTCCTCTGCACGAGGGATGTCCTGGTCCGTACAAGTGATACCAACAAGGGTGCTCTCCTTGTCCAGCTCACCAGCTTTGAGCGATGCACCATAGGCATTGGCTGCCGCCTCCACGGGAACATGACTCACGACGATGCTCTTGCCGTCGAAATCTGGCAACATCCTCTCGTTGGCCACCAACTTAAGAGGGCGCAGGGTGGAAGGGAGGGTGAAAGGTTCGCCGAACTCTACCGTGATGTCCACTTCCGGGATGTCATCGTCATTCTCTGCGACGCACACGAAGTCGGTGATATGAACCTTGTTGCCCTGGATCTCGGCCTGGAAGCTGTAGGGCTTCAGGGTCTCGATGTCAACGCTGTCCAGCTGCATCGTGAAGGGGCGACCCTTGTAGAGACTGCGTGACTTGAGATTGTGCTTATAGATATAGTATATATCCAAGTGCAAATCACGAACGACCTGCTTCATGATTTGATGGCTCTGAAGAATATACACCTCATTCTTTACGCTGGAGCCCATGACGACGCCATTCAACTGCATCAACGCATCGGTGCCGCCACGACTGCGAGTGGAGGAGGAACCGCCACTGCCGGAGTCGTCCTTGACAAGCATAACGGCGGAACGCTGATAGATTTTCGGTTTCGTGTAGAGATAGAGTCGGCCGACTATGACACATAAGACGACAGACAGGACAAACCATTTCCAATTATATACAAAAATGTCCAGGATGTCACGCAGCGAAAGCATGTCATCCACTTTCTGTCGTTTTTGAGAGTTGACTGTATCTTTCATAAAGAAAAAGTCTGTTGATTATTTATGTTATGGGTTTAAAAGCGTGCAAAGTTACACATTTTTATGCAACCTTGCATGCAAAAACAGAGAAAAAAGTTGGTCAGGTGCCGAAAAATAGCTACCTTGCGCCCAAAAGATTACTATTTGGACGCTTATGAAAGACCCTACACGCCTTTTACGGTTGATTCTACCATTTTTTCTTGTATGGACTTCTGCCGGAACTCTCCAGGCTCAGATTCTGTTCAAACAACAAGGACATGCTTCGTACTATGCCGACCGTTTTCAAGGACGCAAGATGGCCAATGGCAAGCCCTATCACCGCGACAGCATGACGTGTGCGCACCTACGCTACCCACTGGGCACGACGCTGCTGGTGCGCAACCTACTGAACGGACGGGAGGTGGTGGTGACAGTGACGGACAGAGGGCCCTACACCCGCAAGTTCGTCATTGACCTCTCCAGGGCCGCCGCACGCCAACTGGATATCCTCCAGCAAGGTTACCAACTCGTGGAGATTGTGCCATACATAGCAGGCAAGGTGCCCTACAAATATGAGCCCACCAACGAACATCCGGAACTGGATCTGGGATACTCTGCCGACATCGACCTGGGACCACCCATGTGGCAAGACGACAGCATTTACTGGGCCCGACATAGGTTGTCGCGCACGGCAGTGATCCAGAACTACAAAGACTCTCTGCGGACCACACTAAGCACAGACACCACCCTGCGCAAAGCGGCTATCAAGGCTGGGAAGAAGAAGAAAGCCGCATCTCGCGGCGCCAACGCAGGTAGCCGAAAACAGCGATGACGACATACAAGCCGTAGAGCGAAGACTTGAAGGGGATGTCCTTCTGCCAATAGAGCCAACAGGTGACGACATCCACCGCAATCCACACGAACCACTGCTCGAGGTACTTCTGGGCCAAGGCCCAGATGCCCACGAGAGATAATGCCGTAGTGAACGCATCCGCTACGGGGACTGTGCTGTCCGTGAACGTAGACAGCACCCACCAGATAGCCAGCCAAAGCAGAAGTGCTATTCCCATCCATCGCATGGCCACCCGTTGGGAGATATGACGGATGGGACGCTCCATTGTGCGCTCTTCGCCAGGAACTTCCCCGGAGGCTGCCACAGCAAGTGTCCTGGAGTGTCCCATCCACTTCATCCATCCATAGGCCGTCATAATCAGGTAGTAGAATTCCATGCCACAGTCGGCATAAAGACCTTTTTGATAATAAAGGACGATGCCCAACAGTTGCATGACGGCGCCCACCGCCCACATCCAGATGCTCGCACGATACTCGAGCAGGATGTAGGCGAGGCCCAATATGGTTGTGGTAATATCCAGCCAGTGGTTCAGAATAAAATCCATTTCAGTTGGAATATTATGGTTTCAAACGTACTATACCGTTGTGTGCCAACGATATATGCTGCAATTGCTCGTCAGAAGCGCAAGGTCACGCTACCCATGGCGGTGAAACCTGCCATGGGGATGTAACCAATCTGATAGTAGCGGTTGTCTGCTGGATGACCATAGCTGTCGCAGATGGCGGAATAGACCCAACCGTTGGCGGCATAACGGCCGCTGAAGATATTGGAGAGGTCTGCTCCGAAGACGACCTCACGCAAACCGAGCTTGCGATGGCAAGGCAGGGTGTAGGCCACATGAAGGTCGGACAGAGAATAGGCGGGAAGGGAACGGTCCTTGCATGCAGTATTGTCGAGGTACTGACGGCTGACATAGTTCGTGTGCCACGTGGCCTGAAGGCCTTTCCAATGGAAATCCAGGAAGCCATTGAGGAGCACACTGGGCGAGAAGGAGAGGGTGGAGTTGTCATAGTGGATGGTACGCGAACCATTGTCCCAATCCTCCACCACTTCGTCGAAGTCCAGGATGCGGTTGGTGCTGAGGGCGGCGTTACCCTCGAGACTCAGCCAGGAGGTGATGTCCCAGCCGGCCGTCAGCTCGGCTCCGGCACGATAGCTGGTACGGATATTCGTGGTCAGATTCTCGCCGATGTCGCTCTGCGCTCCGGTGCGTACGAGCTGATTGGTGTAGTACATGAAATAGAGGTTTGCGCCTGCGCGGAAACGGGAACCGCTGTAGTTGTAACCACCCTCGAAGTCGAAGACCCACTCGGCCTTGGGAGCAGGATAGTTGCCATTGTCGGTGAAGTTGTTGCGCTCCGGCTCGCGGTGGCTGATGGCCTCAGAGAAGTATGCCGTGTGACCATCGCGATGCCAGGTGATACCGGCCTTGGGGTTGAAGAAATGGTACTGCTCATCGATGTCCAGATAATGCTTGGCCAGAGTGCCATCGGCTTGCTCCAGGTACTTATCGTTGTAGCCATCTGTGCTGTAGTCGACATAGCGGTACTGCAAGTCGCCGAAAGCGGTCCACTCGTCCTCCAGGCGGTAGGCGGCCTTCAGGAAGAGGGTGCCGTCGTTCTTGGTGGCGTCGGAATCATAATAGGTGTAGCGACCATTCTTCAGCAAGGAAGCGGAGAGCTCGGGATGACTGACATAGGTCAGATAACCGAAGTGGTTGCCGCTGAACATCTGATAGGACAAGCCGCCAATGACGTCCCAACGGTCGTCCTTGTAGTTGGTGTTCCAGACGAGACCATAGGTGTGCTGCTCCAGACCTTTCTGGCGGACGAAGTCGCTGCGCTTCACCGTGGAGCCGTCGCTGGCGGTGTAGTTCGACAGGCCGAACTTCTTCAGTTTGTTCTGAGGACGGAACTCGTCGTAGTAGCCATAGCCATAGGTGTAGTGCAGCGTGGCAGTGGTGAACCAGTGGTCATCGATATCCCAGGTCATGGAGAGGAGGTTATGGTCCTGATTGAAGTTATCGGTGGTGCGGTCCCAATAGCTGCCATCGGCCATCTGATAGCGAGTGGTGAGGTAGTTGCCATTGGCGTCGCGGGCGAAGTCGCCGTTGGCGTCGTAGGCAAGTGTCTCGTAGAGGGTGTTGTACTTACCGAGCCCGCGGTCGTAGAGGTCGCTATAGTTCTTGATGCCGGTGCTGGCGCCATAGGTGCCGTCCATGAGGCTGAGGTCGTTGTCGCCGGCCGTGACACCATTCCAGGCCTGACCCGTATGCTCATAGTTGCCTATGTTCTTGTAGCGGAGGGTCAACCGGTCGTTGACGAGCCACGTGAGTCCGCCATAGAAGGAACCGGAGTTGCCGCGGGTGCCGTGGATGAAGCCGTCGGTCTGGGTCTGATGCCAGGCGCCATCGATAATCAGCTGATCCCAGAGCAGGCCTGTGGAGAACTTGGCACCATAGTTCATCGTGTTGTAGGAGCCATAGCCATAGTTCACCTCGGCGCTGGGCACATAGCTGGGAGTGGCGGTGGTGAGGGCTATCGTGCCACCGAAGGCGCCATCACCATTGGTGGAAGTACCGACACCACGCTGCACCTGCACATTGCCCAACAAGGAGGCATAGGAATTCATGTTGGCCCAGAAAACGGTCTCGTCCTCGGGAGAGTTAAGCGCCACACCATCCAGGGTGACATTGATCTGAGAACCTGCAGCGCCACGAATGCGCATGTAGGTGGTTCCTGTGCCCAAACCGTTCTCGCCCCAGGCGGTGATGCCGGGAGTGCGTGCCAGAAGCATGGGCAACTCGCGACCGGTGGTGGAATGTGCCTGCAGTTCTTTCTTGGAGATATTGGCCACAGCGTAGGGGGCGTCCTTGTCCACACGTACTGCCTTGACAACAAGTTCTTGCATGTTCTCCAAGCGTACAGAATCCTCGACGTCCTGGGCCTGGACGCTATGCGACGAGCCACAGAAGAGAAGCAGACTCAACAAGCCTGCCGTTTTCACAAACTTTTTCATTGATTTTTTTCCTTTATTTGTTTTATGTTTAACAATAAAGGGGCGCAGAAGAAATATCTGCCACAGAAGGTTCCTCTTATCATCCCTACGGCGGCATTGCCCGCATCAGGTCTGAAGGGTCTGTTCTCAGCCCGCAATATAAAAACGGACACCCCTTGATAATTCGGCCGCAAAGGTACAAAAAAGTTGATACTTTAGCGATACTTGGATAAAGTTTTTTCTATTTATGAACAGAATATGAAGCAAAATCCCTACCTTTGCCCCCATACAACAAGATAATTATTCATATAAAATCGCATGGGTGTAAGATTCAACAAACGCATCACCATTTTCCCCTGGATGCAAATGAATGTAGGCAAGAGCGGAGTCAGCTTCACTATTGGCCCAAAAGGGAAGACTCTGAATATCGGCAGCACGGGTGTCAACGTCAACGTCAGCCTCGGCAAAGGAGTGGGCTACAGCAAACGACTCATCACCTGGAAGAAACTGAACCTGCTCAGCATGCTCGGCATAGGCGGTGCGGCTGCTGCAAAGAAGACCTCCACATCCAAGAAGAAGGGCAAGAAGAGCGATACGACAGTGCCAACGCTGGACGAAGCCATAGAAGAAGCGGAGAAGAATGCGGCCGCAGAGAATGCGGAGGAGACGAAAGACCAACAGGAGGAACAGCCTGGATGCGGACCCGTAGGTTGCATACTGGGTGTGTTGGCCGTAATCATCATCCTTGGACTAATCGCTGCCGTTGTCTATCTGCTGATGACACGACCTGCAATCTAGAGAACGCACGTCCTAAATCAATACTTTTTTTATTGCATATTTGTCTCTAGTTACTCCTTATCAGAAAAGCTGGGATTATCCACAAAACCTATTTTTATACCATTATTATTAATAGATGATTTATGAAACCTTTGAAACCAACACATTTTTTGAAAAGTGCTACAGCCATGCTTTTGAGTGCGTCTCTTCTATGTAGTTGCCAAGGCGGCACTGCTGCCAGCAACCCCGCAATTGCTTCAGATCCCGATGTGGAGAAGCAAGTGGAACAAACTCTCTCAAAACTCTCTCTGGACGAGAAAATCGGACAGATGTGCGAACTGACTATAGACGTCATCACCGACCTCAGTCGACAGGATTCTCTTGTTTTGAATGAAGAAGCCCTGGAACGCGTATTCTCAAAATACAAAGTAGGCAGCATTCTCAACGTACCGAAGAGCGTGGCCCAGCGTCCTGAGGTATGGAGCACGCTCATCCGTCGCCTCAATGCCCTCAGCGCAGAACACTGCGCAGGTGTACCTCAGATCTATGGGGTAGATCAGATTCATGGTGCCAGCTACACTTGGGGAGCAACACTCTTCCCACAAGAAGTAGGTCAAGGTGCCAGTTTCAACCGCGACATTCCCCGACGCATCAGTGAGATTGCAGCCTATGAAAGTCGCGCTTGTCTCATCCCATGGGTCTACTCACCCGTCATGGACCTCGGCAGACAACCTCTCTGGAGCCGTCTATGGGAAAGCTATGGAGAGGACGTATTCGTCAACGAAGAGATGGCCAGACAAGCAGTGATTGGCTATCAAGGTGAGGATCCCAACCACATTGACGGACAACATGTGGCAGCCTGCCTGAAGCATTATATGGCCTATGGAGTACCACGCACTGGGAAGGACCGTACTCCCAGCAGTATTACCCCACGCGAATTACGTGAGAAATTCTTCCAGCCTTTCCGCGCAGCTATACAGGCAGGAGCTCTCTCGCTGATGGTTAACAGCAGTGTCAACGATGGTGTTCCCTTCCACGCCAACTACGAATTGCTCACTCAATGGCTGAAGGAAGAACTGAATTGGGACGGTATGATTGTCACTGACTGGGCCGACATTAACAATCTCTGCACAAGAGACCACATAGCTGCCACGAAAAAAGATGCTGTGGAACTGGCTATCAATGCAGGTATTGATATGTCTATGGTACCATACGAAGTGGAATTCTGCGACTATCTCCGTGAGTTGGTGGAAGAAGGTCGGGTATCCATGGAACGTATAGATGACGCCGTACGTAGAATCTTGCGGCTTAAAATTCGCCTCGGCATGCTGGATCGTGAAAGTTGGGATCTCACACCAGAACAACTGGCCCAGGCCTTCCCCGACTTCGCCTCTACAGCCTTTGCCAACGAAGCCCAAGCTATGGCAGAGGAATGCATGGTTCTGCTAAAGAACGACAGTGTTAATGCTGTCCCTATTCTCCCTCTGCAGGCTGGTACCCGGATTCTTGTTTGCGGCCCCAACGCCAATAACCTCCGTGGACAAAACGGAGGATGGAGCTATACATGGCAAGGCGATCGCACTAACGAGTTGGCACCACAGATGGGAGACTACAAAACCTTTGCAACAGCGCTGTCTGACCAATTCGGAGCAGAGAACGTTCGCTTTGTCGAAGGCGTTCGTTGGAGCACTAGTCATTTCGATAAAGATGAATCTATAGATATAAACACAGCGGCAAGCGCAGCCCGGAGTGCTGATGTCATTATCGCTTGTTTGGGTGAAAACAGCTACTGTGAGACTCCTGGTAATATCGATGAACTCAATATCAGCCCCAACCAGCAAGAGCTTATTAATGCTCTGGCCGCTACTGGAAAGCCCATCATTCTTATTCTCGCTGAAGGACGTCCTCGTCTCATCAGTGAGATAGAACCTCTTTGCACTGCAGTGGTCCACACCTTCTTACCCAGCAACTATGGTGGTCCGGCCCTTGCTCGTTTGCTTGCAGGCGAAGCCAACTTCAGCGCAAGAATGCCTTATACCTACCCACGCCATCCAGGAGCATTGGTGACCTATGACTACAAGCCATGCGAAAACATGGGACAAATGGGCGGCAACTACAACTACGACGCAGTTATGGATGTCCTTTACCCCTTCGGTCATGGACTCTCATATACCACATTTGAGTACTCGGACTTGCTCGTTGACAAGAACGAATTCTCAGCTCAAGATTCCTTGCATTTCAGTGTTAAAGTCCGCAACACAGGAGAACGTGCAGGCAAAGAAGCCGTTCTGCTCTACGTGAGCGACCTCGTTGCTTCACTCACTCCAGACAACACCCGTCTGCGCGCCTTCACAAAGGTAGCCCTGGCTCCAGGAGAGGAAAAGATTGTACATCTAGATATTGCGGCCAAGGATCTCGCATTTGTAGGTACCGACATGCGTTGGCGACTGGAAGCAGGAGACTTCATAGCTACTGCAGGCGGACAAAAGGTGGAGCTCACCTGCTCAGACACAAAAATATGGGACGAGCCCAATCCTTGATACGGAACGACTTTATGATATCAATGAAGGGAGCACTAGATGCTCCCTTCTTTTTCTTAAATCGTAAGAGAAACTTGAAAATGCAGATTCAATCCTTTTAGTCTGTCAACCGGCATTGATAGATTTATTGTTCCAATATCACAATAGTACACTACCCAGTATTTACCGGCTATTCCAACCCATGACAATAAGGCACTTCCAAACAATCATAGAGACTCTTGAGATGTGGCAAGCGTTGACTGAAGTATTGGAAATCCTTTTGTTCAGGCAGACACCACTGAACCTCACTTATAGC
>JAILFY010000123.1 GCA_024697285.1 Bacteroidaceae bacterium | reverse complement strand
AAGTGGAGCATGCGAGACTCGAACTCGCCACCTCTTGACTGCCAGTCAAACGCTCTAGCCAGATGAGCTAATGCCCCGTTTTTCTGTTTTGCGCTGCAAAGGTAATGCGAATTTGTCGTTCTACCAAACTTTTTTCCTTTTTTTTTGCATCAAACAAGAAAATAATGTACCTTTGCAGTGAAAAACAAAGAAACGGAGCCATTCATGTATGGCTATAATGGGAAATACCCAGACAACGTATAATAAATAAGGAGTAAAGAAACCATGAGTCTGATAAAGTGTCCTGAATGTGGACGTCAAGTATCCACCAAAGCTCCCTACTGTCCCGGTTGCGGAGTGCCCATCCAGAATAATGTGAAACGCTGTCCCATCTGCAACGAGTTAGTTCTGATGGACGCAGAAGAATGTCCGCAGTGCCATGCTCACTTCGTCGTGAAGAAGCAAGCCATCCATAATCTCATCTCGTCCCACGCCGGCAACCCGCTCGCTGGGGACAAAGGTGAACCGACAGAGGAACGCGACCCAGACTACGGCGCCGCAAAGGACTACTCGGGCTACGGAACGGCCGGAAATGATACGAACGACGGAACGGCATTGGGAGCTACTGGCTACGGCACCGCCGAGGACGATTCGAACTACAACACCGCCGAGGACGATTCGAACTACGGTACGACCGAAGACGACACTGATGACAGCCCCGCAGAATCGAAAGAACAGATGGAATCCTATCCAGGAAACGGGTCGGCAAACGACGGCGACAACCATAAGTCGGGCAATACCCCCTGGTGGTTGCTGCTGATTGCCATCATTGTATTAGCCTTGGGAGGATTCTATTACTATGAGTGCCAACAACATGAAGTCTCTGAGGAAAAAGATTTCGAACGGCTGAAGGACTGCAGCGAGCAGACGACCTTCCAGGACTTCCTCAACAGGTATCCCGACAGCAGACATGCCGAGAATGTGCGGGCACGCCTGGAGGAGCTACAACGGATAGAAGAAGAATGGACGGTAGTCAGCAAGAACCTGAACATCATGCAGCTCCAGGCTTTCGTGGACAAATATCCCTCTTCCGTTCACAAGGCAGAAGCCACCCATAAAATAGACTCCCTGGACTGGCGCGAAGCTGATCGCAAAGGCACGGAGGCAGCCTATGCCCTGTACATCGGCAGGCACGAGCACGGCGACTACATCCAACAGGCGTACGTGGCCCGGGACCAAGCCCGACGCCGCGAGACCCAGGCACGTCAGGATTCACTGGAAGCAGCACAAAATGCCCTCCGCGATTCTCTTTCCCTCGCCACAACCGGCATTCCAGCAGCCCAATAGCCTCCTGGCATGTATTCCCTTTCCGCAGTTGCCACGCAACCGACGTTAAGCGCGTAGAGATGGAGGCTGGCACGGGGGCCCGCTCTTATCTCCTCACCAACAGCACCACGTTCTCCACATGTTGTGTGTGAGGAAACATATCAACGGGCTGAATACGTTCGACCCGGTAGTCCACATCCAGCAACGACAGGTCACGGGCCTGGGTGGCAGGATTACAGCTGACATAAACGATGCGTTGCGGGGCGGCCTTGAGGATAACCTGCACCACATCGGCATGCATTCCCGCACGAGGGGGGTCGGTGATGATGACATCGGGGCGTCCGTGGACGGCTATGAATTCCTCGGTGAGGATATCTTTCATGTCTCCCGCAAAGAACTTCGTGTTGGTGATGTCATTCAGCTCGCTGTTCACCTTGGCGTCCTCTATGGCTTCTGGAACATATTCAATACCCACTACCTGCCGGGCCTTGCGAGCCACGAAGTTAGCGATGGTACCGGTACCGGTGTAGAGGTCATAGACGAGGGGCAGTTCGCCGGCAGGAAGTTCTTTTCCATTCTCCAAGGGTGCAAAGGCGAACTCCCGCGCCACCTTATATAATATGTAGGCCTGCTCCGTATTGGTCTGATAGAACGACTTCGGTCCTACCTTGAAACGCAGGTCTTCCATCTGCAAGAAGACATGGTCGTCGCCGGAGTAGACGACGACGGGAAGGTCGCTGAAGGTGTCGTTCCACTTCTGATTGTTCACATACACCAAGGAGGTGATTTCCGGGAAGTTAACCTTCAGAGCTTCGAGCAAGGATTGAGATTGAGCCTGCTCCTCGTCCGTCGTAATACAGAACTGTATCAGCAACATCAATCCACCCGTGTTCGTAGTGCGAATCATCATGCCGCGCAAGAGTCCCACGTGCTCTCGCTGGTCGTAGAACGAGAGTCGATGTTCGTAGGCGTAGTCGCGGATGAACAACCGCAGCCGGTCGTTGATGGGGTCCATGAGATGACACTCCTCGATGGGCAGAATCTTATCGAAGGAACCCGTCGTATGGAATCCCACACTCTCCTGGTGTTCAAACTGTTCGCCACTGCGTATCTGCTCTTTCGTGAGCCAACGGCGGTTGCAGAATCCGAACTCCAACTTATTGCGGTACTCCTGCGTGAGCCGGGAACCCAGAATGGGCGAACACTCCGGCAAGGCGACCTTGCCTATTCGGGTCAGGGCGTCCATCACCTGACGTTGCTTGGCCTGCAGCTGCAGTTCATAAGGCAACATCTGCCACTTGCAGCCGCCACATACACCGAAATGCGGACAGAAAGGTTCTATCCGGTCGGGCGAAGGGCTCACCAGCCTCACGGCTTCTGCCTCGGCGTAACTATGTTTCTTGCGTGTCAACTGTAAGTCCACGACATCACCGGGAATCACGAAGGGAACGAAGACCACGAGGTCGTCCACACGCACCAGCGACTTGCCTTCGGCAGCCACATCTGTTATCGTCACAGCCTCCAGCAGAGGCAGTTCTTTGCGTTTTCTGCTCATTTATTTTAGATGTTCATTAGAATCAGGGCGCAAAATTACAAAAAAACAAAGATAATAAGCTGCAAAGCAACCATTATTCCAGAAAGTAAAGAGGAAAAGGAAGGAATTTTGTGCTTTTCTGCAAAGAAATCAGAAATAAAGCGTAACTTTGCAGCCGAAAGAACAGCGATGTACTTCCATCATCAGACTATTTAACCCAACATTTTCATAAAAATATGTACAGAACACATACCTGTGGCGAGCTTCGCCTCGCCGACACGGGAAAAGCCGTCACCCTGGCAGGATGGGTGCAACGGAGTCGTAAGATGGGCGGAATGACCTTCGTGGATATCCGCGACCGCTACGGCCTCACTCAGGTGGTCTTCGAGGAAGCCGCCAACAAGGAACTTTGCGAACAGGCCAATCACCTCGGCCGCGAATACGTCATTCAGGTCACGGGCACCGTCAACGAGCGTTCCAACAAGAACAAGAACCTGCCCACCGGTGACATTGAGATCATCGCTTCCGAACTGCGCGTCCTCAACGCCAGTGCAACCCCTCCTTTCACCATCGAGGACCAGAGCGACGGCGGCGACGATCTGCGCATGAAGTACCGCTATCTCGACCTGCGCCGCACGCCGGTGCGCCGCAACCTGGAGCTGCGCCACAAGATGACCATGGAGGTGCGCCGCTACCTCGACAGCCTCGGCTTCCTGGAGATAGAGACACCTATGCTCATCGGTTCCACCCCCGAGGGCGCCCGCGACTTCGTGGTGCCCTCACGTATGAACCCCGGACAGTTCTATGCCCTCCCCCAGTCGCCTCAGACGCTGAAGCAACTGCTGATGGTTTCCGGCATGGATCGTTATTTCCAGATCGTAAAGTGCTTCCGCGACGAGGACCTGCGTGCCGACCGCCAGCCCGAGTTCACACAGATTGACTGCGAGATGTCTTTCGTGACTCAGGAGGATATCCTCCAAACCTTCGAGGGTATGGCCAAACACCTCTTCCGCGAGCTGCGTGGCATTGAGCTCGAAGGCGCCTTTCCCCGCATGACCTGGGCCGACGCCATGAAGTACTATGGCAGCGACAAACCCGACACGCGCTTCGACATGAAGTTCGTGGAGCTGAAGGACCTCTTTGCCCAGGCTCCCGGCTTCTCCGTCTTCGACGACGCCAAGTACATCGGCGGTATCTGCGCCAAGGGTCAGGCCGTGTACACCCGCAAGCAGATTGACCAACTCACCGACTTCGTGAAGCGTCCGCAAATAGGTGCCAAAGGCCTTGTCTATGCCCGTGTGCAGGACGACGGCAGCGTGAAATCCAGTGTGGACAAGTTCTACGACCAGGAGACACTGCAGGCCCTGAAGCAGGCGATGAACGCCGAGGCCGGCGACCTCATCCTCATCCTCTCTGGCGACGACGCCATGAAGACGCGCAAGCAACTCTGCGAACTGCGTCTGGAGATGGGTGCTCGTATGGGCCTTCGCGACAAGAATCAGTTCAGCCTCCTCTGGGTCATCGACTTCCCGATGTTCGAGTGGAGCGAAGAGGAAGGTCGACTAATGGCCACACACCATCCCTTCACCCATCCCAAGGACGAGGATATCCCCCTGCTCGACACCGACCCCGCTGCCGTGCGCGCCGACGCTTATGACATGGTCTGCAACGGCGTGGAA
Organism: Bacteroidaceae bacterium; assembly: GCA_024697285.1. Lineage (GTDB taxonomy): Bacteria > Bacteroidota > Bacteroidia > Bacteroidales > Bacteroidaceae > Physcousia. Next base: position 685 of record JAILFY010000123.1, on the reverse strand, counting down.
GTGGGCGGTGGCTCCATCCGTATCCACGATCCGGAACTGCAGGACAAGATGTTCCGCATCCTCGGTTTCACCGAAGAACGCGCCCAGGAGCAGTTCGGCTTCCTGATGAACGCCTTCAAGTACGGCGCTCCCCCCCACGGAGGCCTCGCCTACGGCCTGGACCGCTGGGTCAGCCTCTTCGCCGGCCTCGACAGCATCCGCGACTGCATCGCCTTCCCGAAGAACAACAGCGGACGCGACGTGATGCTCGATGCTCCGGCAGCCCTGGAACAGAAACAGCTCGACGAACTCTTCCTCAAAATAGAACTCCCACAAGAATGACCCATCGTCACATACTTCTCATCGGTGCAAGTGCCCTCCTCCTGCTGGGCGCTTGCACCGAGTCTTTTTCCGACCGCTGCCGCCGAGAGGCACAGGAATATACGGAACGCGAATGTCCCCGCCTGGAAGGTACTAATGTCATCATGGACAGCATGACCTACGCCTCGGAGCCCGAAGGTTTCACCTATCACTATCGCCTCACGGGCGAACTCGACGACAGCACCATGTACACCGAAGAGCTCCTGCAGCAGTTCGAGGAACAGATGCGCACAAGCCTGCGGCAGAACATCTCCCTCCGGCCCTACAAGGAACGCGGCTTCACCTTCACCTATCGCTACAGCTCCGACCGCACAGGCTCCCTCAT
>JAILFY010000114.1 GCA_024697285.1 Bacteroidaceae bacterium | reverse complement strand
TTGCTTGCCGTTCCTCTCGAAGGCGTAGTGGACTACGGCGAGAGTGGACAGTGAGCAAGGCACAAAAAGAGATGCTGTTCTGGTAAAAAAGAACCCATAAACAAAAGATATTGTTCAGTTCGGCCTAATGACCGATTTGGGATTAACTATCGGATGAAATTCGTGCGCAAGGGAGATTCCATTTCGGGATGTCCCTCTTCCCTGACGTTGAGTCTTTTCACCATCCATGCCATATTCCGTCCGAGAGAACGCATCGTTTGCATTCCCTCTTCGTCCTGCTCCACCTCGCCTGGCGCCTGTCCGTAGGCCAGATTCCAATATTGGGAACTGACTAACGGCATGTTCAGAATACCGAAATACTTGTTCAGGCGGTCGAAAGCCGCAGAAGCTCCACCACGCCTGCACACAACGACGCTGGCCCCGGGCTTGAAACGAAGGTCGGCTCCGAGGGAATAGAACACACGGTCGAGCAGGGCACAGAGAGAACCATTGGGACCGCCGTAGTACACTGGCGAACCGATGACGAGTCCATCGATACCATCCTTGATGGCACGCCAGACGCGGTAGTACAGGTCGTCGCGGAAAGTGCAGCGGCCGCCGGTGCGACCACACATCCCACAGGCGATGCATCCCTGTACTGCTTGTTTTCCGATGCTGATGATCTCTGTCTCCACGCCCTCGGCCTCTATGGCTTGGGCGACTTCCGTCAGGGCGCGGAAGGTGTTGCCTCGCTCGCGAGGACTGCCGTTGATAAGTAGGACTTTCATAGATATATCGTTTTGAACATTGGGGGCAAAGGTAGTGTATTTATCCAAAATAGACGAAAGAAAATGCTTTTTTCATCGAGATATTCAGTTTTTGGGGCTTAATTGTGTAATAAATCATCGACTAAGAACATCTAAAGGTTGTACGAAGAGAAAAAAAAGGCACCTCGATGCAACTATTCTCAACCTCGTGGCGTCTAATAGACAGAAAACAGCTGAAGAATAATCGTCCTGCGCAGGTCATTAGTTCAGAAACCACAAACCATTAATCTACAAAGATAATTATGAAACTGATGACCCTTTTCACCGCCGCTGCCATGTGCGTCGCAATAAACACGACTGCAGCCGCAACCAACGACACAGACCTCCAAATTCAATATGAACGTGATTCCCAAGGCCGCGTGATCACCCGAACCGCTCTTGCCTACAACGGCGAGGACTGGCAACCCGCTCTCCGCTGGAGCTACTTCTACACTCCCGTAGGATATATGATAGAATTCTCCCGCTGGGACCCGAACCACAATTGCTTCGCAGAAGCGCAGGCCCGCACCGTCTTTGCCTTCACGCCTGATGCTACGGCCGCTTTCATCAGCAACTACAGCCGCAAGGATTCTTCATCGGGGTTCGAGCTTACCGACAGCTTCGTCGCCGCCTATCCAGATAAGGAAGAACGGGATCTACTTGCCACAAACCGATAAAACTACGAACATAATCCATAAATACTGCAAAATACTTATTACCTGCTTCATCTTCTGATGAACGACTCGGGCGACCATCCGCGAGGATCGTCGCCCGATGTGTGTGTGTCAGGAAGTCTTCGGAAGCGGTCCCCAAGAGACTTGTTGGTCACTCCTTGATAGAATGTATCTCGCCATCGGCCAAACGGGTCGTGAGGCGGGTTCCTGCGGGGAGGTCGGAGGCAGAGCGGAGCAGACGGCCGTCGGCAAAAGTGAGAGAATAGCCGCGGCGCAACTGATGGTCTGGCGAGAGGGCTTCCAGCCGTTGGCGGAGCAAGGCCTGACGATGGCGCTCGCGCTCCAGTTGCCGAGTGAAAGCAGTAAGCTGACGCTGGCTGAGGAAGTCCAGACGATGGCGCTGGCGCTCGCTGATGAGCACAAAGGAACGCGGGATGGATGTCGTCAGTCGGTCCAACCGATGAATCTCTCGCTGAGTGATCAGATGGAAAGTCTGGGGCAGGGTAGAAGAGAGTTGGTTCAGACGAGCCTTCAGCTGTTGCAAACGGAAAGTGGTACTCCGCACAATCCGGCGCTCCAGATCTTCAATTCTTGCCAACTGCTGGGCCTGGTGGTCGATGAGGAAGGCTGCCGCAGCAGTAGGAGTCTTCACACGGGTGTGGGCCACGAAGTCCAGTACCGTCTCGTCGCGCTCATGACCGATACCAACGATAACGGGCAGCGGCATCTGTGTCACGGCAGCTGCCAGGTTATAGGAATCGAAGTCCGAGAGGTCGCTGGTGGCTCCTCCTCCGCGGATAATGACGACGCAGTCCCAGCGGTCGGCCTCGTCGCAAATGGCGCCCAGAGCTGCCAGGACGCTCTCCTCGACATTGATTCCCTGCATCACGGCCGGGAAGAGTTGAATGGTGAAGTGGAATCCATAGTCGTTGTGCAACAGCTGGTCGCAGAAATCACCATAGCCTGCAGCCGTGGACGAGGAGACTACCGCAATGCGACGAAGCAAGGTGGGCAAGGACAGCTGTTGGTTGTCTTTCAGAATACCATCTGCCTCCAGGCGGGAAAGTATCTCGCGACGACGCTGCGCCATATCACCGAGGGTGAAGGTGGGGTCGATATTATGAATAGTGAGGGAGTGTCCGTAGAGCTCATGGAACTCCACAGAGACCAGCACCCGCACTTTGATACCTGCTCGCAGTCGTTCGCCCGTGGCGCGCTCGAAGAGGGGAGCTATCATATTATAAGTACGGGCCCAGGCAACTCCACGTGCTTTGGCGATAAGGCTGCGGCCACTCTCGTCCTTCTGGATAAATTCCACATAGAAATGACCATTATTGGCCACTCGCGCTTCCGAGAGCTCTGCTTCCAGCCAATATTCGCCGTCGAGAGTCTGCTCGATGAGGGTGCGGACGAGGTTATTGAGTTCAAAGAGGGATAATGATGTCAAGGGGCAGCTGTTTTT
>JAILFY010000113.1 GCA_024697285.1 Bacteroidaceae bacterium | reverse complement strand
ACAGGTTAGAACCCCTTCTTTGTTCGGTCATGTTCGAACCATTGTTCGGTCATGTTCGAACAAACGTTCGATCATGACCGAACAAAGAAGACACTATAACCCCCTTTTTCCTCACCCTATACTTGTTTTTCCCAAGAACTAATTCCCCTCATCCAAGCAAACATTCATCCTCCATTCTGCGACCCTATTACCGATTAGAATTTATTGCTTTTTTGGATATTTACAAACGAGTGTGCAAAGACGTAAGCATCCGATAAAAGTCCATTTCATCTATTTTTGTGTAGTATGTAGTTTATTTCCAACAACTTTTTTCATGACTGACCTCCGCTTGAGGAAGCATAACCTAACGTATTTTGTTTCGAAGAAGTTTGGGAGGCGCGATGACGAAGTCAGGGGTCAACTGTCACGTTTTGTGGGGTCAATTGGCACGATTTTTTCGCCATCACGAAGCGGAACAAGCAAAACTCGTAGCGTCATTTCAGCTAACACGTATATTCGTATCAGCAAACACGTAGCTTCGTATCAGCAAACACGTAGCTTCGTATCAGCGAACACGTAGCTTCGTATAATCCATCACGTAGCTTCGTATAATCCGTCACGTAGCTACGTGTTTCGGCCCAGATAAGGAAGTATTCTATAAATCACTGGGTGATTTAAAGAATACATATTGATGCTTCCCAAAATAGAAAGGAAACAAGAGAACTATGGAACGGGGGCTTGCAAGAAATGGTATGGAAGGGGATGCAAGGAGGAGATGTAAGGAGGAGATGCAAGGAGGAGATGTAAGGAGAAGATGTGGGAGAGGATGAGAGAGGGGGGGGATATGGGGTTTCAGGAGGGATATATAAATAGGTACTCGCGGGCGCAAGTAAAAATGGGAAAAACAAACTGATAATCCCAATATAAACTACAAAATGATACCAAAAGACCCTTTGAACGACATTTTTTTACGAAAAATGCTTGCTCACTGAAACTTTTTATCTACTTTTGCCAGCAGTAAGATATACAATATAAGGAAGATATGGAAAAAATTGACAGCCTCGACAAGAAAATTCTGGAGATTATCACTCGCAGCGCACGCATACCTTTTAAGGATGTGGCTGCTGAATGTGGTGTCTCCCGCGCTGCAATCCATCAACGAGTACAGCGACTCGTGGACATCGGAGTCATAACAGGCTCGGGCTACCACGTGAATCCAGTCTCTTTGGGCTATAACACCTGTACGTACGTCGGCATCACCTTGGAGCGAGGTTCCATGTACAAGCATGTGGTATCTGAGTTCGAGAAGATTCCCGAAATCGTGGAGTGCCATTTCACCACGGGACCTTACACGATGCTCATCAAGCTTTATGCCCGAGACAACGCCCATCTGATGTCGCTGCTGAACGATCGGCTGCAGGAGATTCCCGGCGTGATAGCAACGGAGACGCTGATCTCTCTGAAGCAGAGTATAAAGACGGAAGTTCCTATCGGTCTCTCGGATAAAGACGTTGCTGCTATCAAGTCGCTCACGGCCAAGAAAGCCGGTCTGACCAACGACACCGCCGAAGATTAAGACCAACGACGCCGCCGAAGATTAAGAAAAAGTGGTGCCGACCGCGGGCAACCCTGAAAATGGTCTTCCCTTTCAGGTCTCCCCTCGTCGTGCATTCTTGCCTATGTTTAACTGGAAATCCCATTTCGACACCCTCCATGCCAGTTACCCTGGTACGAGTCATGTGCCCGTGATTGCCATCACGGGCAATTTTGGCGATAAAGGTTGTGAGCTGGCCGAAGGATATTTCGAGAGCCTTCTGCGTGCCGGTGCCGCGCCCGTTGTCATTCCCCCTACAGAGGACGCCGACGCGCTGGTCAGCGTGCTCGACAGGGTTGATGGCTTGCTCCTCTCGGGCGGCGCGGACCTCAATCCGCTCTATCTGGGCGAGGAGCCAAGTCCTGCCCTCCACGGCATCAATCCCCGCCGCGACCTCTGCGAGCTGCTGCTTATCCGCCTGGCCTACAACCGTCAGCTGCCGATATTAGGTATCTGTCGGGGCGTGCAGATGTTGGCTGCAGCCCTGGATGGCAGTTTGTGGCAAGACCTGGGCGAGCGCGAGCTCCCTTCCGAGTCTCCCTCCTGCCCTCTGATAAAACATTCCCAGGACCTCGACCGCTCCGTAGCCAGCCACACGGTGCGTACGGAAGAAGGTTCGCTCTTGCGAAATATCATGGGCGAAGAAACCCTCTACGTCAACTCCTTCCACCATCAGGCGGTGCGCGAGGCAGGCCCCCATTTGCGTGTGTCGGCCCTGTCGCCCGATGGTGTCATAGAGGCTGTGGAGTCCTCGGAGCACAAGAGTATTCTGGGCGTGCAATGGCACCCCGAATGCTTCTGCCTGGCCGGCGACGAATCGATGATGACGCTGTTCCGATGGCTGAAGGACGAGGCGGCCAACTACCGCGAGGCACGTCGTCTGCACGAACGTGTGCTGACGCTCGACAGCCATTGCGACACCCCCATGTTCTTTGACCAGGACATTCATTTCGACCAGCGCGACCCACGTATTCTCGTGGATCTGCACAAGATGCGCGAAGGAGGACTGGATGCCAGTATTATGGTGGCCTACATTCCTCAGAAGGCCCGCACGGAAGAAGCTCTGGCGGCAGCCACGGAATACGCCGACAGCCAACTGCGGCGAGTGGAACAACTGGTGGCCTCGCATCCCGAAGCCCTCGGTCTGGCCCGGACGCCCGAAGACCTCTATAGGTTGAAGACAGAAGGCCGACGAGCCATCATGCTGGGAATAGAGAACGGATATGCCCTCGGTCGAGACCTCTCGCTCGTGCGGCGCTTCAAGGAGGAACATGGCATCGTGTACATCACCCTTTGCCACAATGGCAACAACGATATCTGCGGTTCGGCCCGCCCGCGGGAGGGCGAAGAGCTGGAGGGCGTCTCGGCCTTCGGCGCAGAGGTCATCCGGGAGATGAACCGACGAGGCGTTATGGTGGACCTCTCCCACGGCAGCGAACGCAGTTTCTACGACGCCATGGACATCAGTTCCACACCCATCGTCTGCTCCCACTCCAGCAGCAAGGCCCTTTGCCCCCACCCTCGCAACCTCACCGACGAACAGTTGCGTGCCCTGGCCAAGTGCGGTGGCGTGGCGCAGGTGACCTTCTATCACGGATTCCTCCGCGAGAACGGTCAGGCCACGATTCTGGACGCCTTGGCACACCTCCATCACATGATAGATGTGGCTGGAATAGAACACGTGGGAATCGGAACGGACTTCGACGGCGATGGCGGCGTGCCCGGACTAGCCTCTGCCTCCGAGCTCATCAACTTCACCCGACGTCTGCTGCGACAACGCTATAGCGAAGAAGACCTGCGCCTCATCTGGGGCGGAAACTTCCTGAGAGTGATGAAGGAGGTACAAGCCTTCAAAGAATGATTGAATATTGAAATAATGAACATCCATGTTTAGGAAACAACAAATCATCCATTATACCTTGATAATAGTAGCAATGGCTTCTATTCAACCTATATTCTCCTCCTGTAAGGGGCATAGCAAGAAGGCCGACGGGCCAGACACCATCGCCATAGCGCCGGCGCCCGAGTTCGTGGCCGACTCCGCAATGAGCTACATCAAGGCACAATGTGAGTTCGGAGCCCGAGTGCCCGGCAGCGCAGCCCACGAGGCTTGTGGCAACTGGATTGTTGCCAAGTTCAAGGAGCTGGGAGCAACAGTAGGCGAACAGAGAACGGAGCTGCGCGGCTACGATGGGCAACTGATGCCGTGCCGCAACATATCGGCCAGCGTAGGTCCCGAACAGACAGACCGTATTCTCATCACAGCCCATTGGGACAGTCGTGCCTGGGCGGACAACGACGCGGACGCGGCGAACCATCGCCAGCCCGTGATGGCCGCAAACGACGGAGCTTCGGGCGTTGCCGTGATGCTGGAACTGGCCCGCGCCATGACGACTCAGGACCTCAACTATGGCGTGGATTTCGTATGCTTCGACCTCGAGGACCAGGGCACTCCGCAATGGGCAGAACCCGAAGAGGCGGACGCCGAGTTGGCCGACGAGGGCGACTACTGGTGTCTGGGTTCCCGCTACTGGGCAGAACAAGCCTACGCCACGGGCTACAGCGCCCGCTATGCCATCAACCTGGATATGGTGGGAGGTCGCGGAGCACGTTTCGAGATGGAAGGTTTCTCCGTTTACTATGCCTCGCCGCTGGTGAACATGGTTTGGCACCTGGCAGAACAACTGGGCTACGGAGATTATTTCCCGATTCGGAAGGCGGGATATGTCACGGATGATCATGTGCCCGTGAATCAGCTGGCCCGCATTCCCGCCATCGATATTATTCCCCATCAGAACGATGGCGACTCCAGCTTCGGTCCCACCTGGCACACCGTCAACGACACCCCCGAGAACATCGATCCGGCGGTGCTGAAGGCTGTCGGACAGACCCTCTTGCAACTCCTATACAACGATAACGAATCCGATAAATAAATGACCATTAACGAACAACAAGACGCCATCATCGAAGAGTTCTCGGATTTCGAGGACTGGATGGATAAATACCAACTGCTGATAGACCTGGGCTCGGAACAACAACCCCTGCCCGCCAGCGCCAAGATAGAACAAAACCTCATCGACGGTTGCCAAAGCCGAGTATGGCTCACGGCCGAACTCACGGCCGACGGCCTCATCCATTTCGAGGCCGAGAGCGATGCCTTGATAGTGAAGGGAATAGTGACCTTGCTGATACGCGTGCTCAGCGACCATACCCCCCAGGAAATCCTGGATGCAGACCTCTACTTCATCGAACAGATAGGCCTGCGCGAACACCTCTCCCCCACTCGCAGCAACGGCCTGCTGGCCATGCTCAAGCAGATGAAGATGTATGCGCTGGTCTATAACGAGAAATTAAAACAAGGAAAATAACATGGAAACAACCCGTCAGAATAAAATCGCCCGCCTCATCCAGAAGGAACTCAGCGATATCTTCCAGCGCCAGACACAGGCCACACGTGGCGTGCTGGTCAGCGTCAGCGTCTGCCGCATCAGTCCGGATATGAGTGTGTGCCGTGGCTACCTCAG
>JAILFY010000103.1 GCA_024697285.1 Bacteroidaceae bacterium | reverse complement strand
GTCAACAAGAATGCTATTCCCAAGGATATCCGCAAGAAATTAGGTATATAGTCAACTAGCTACAAGTCGTATAATTCACCTTCATCCTCCCACTTTCGTTGTCGCTTTTAAATGGCAACGAAAGTGGGAGGTCTTTTTTTTCTATTGCTGTCCGGTAAAAATCAAAATAGTTCCAACAACCTTTCTGAAAAGCCGATAAACAGCCATTTCAGATTCTTTTTTCAAAGAGTAAGCCCCCGTTAGTCAAAGAGTGTTGGTTCTTCGGGTGGCGATTCCGCGTTTTCAAGCAGCCTCAACCAGTCTTTCGCGGGCTCTTCGAAGAATGTATAGCAGTAGACATAGAACATCAGCATGATCCTGACCATTGTAGCCATCCCGGAGAAGCTCCATGGCCGTTTTATGCGTCTCTGCAAGACCATGAGCAAGAGGTCCCCTTTTATAAATCAAACTTGCAGGTTCCCGTTTCATAATTCGTTGGATATGAGACACTTTTTGAGAACTTATAGATGTATTCTCAAAATCACTCGGTGATTTATACAAATCACTCAGTGAGTTTTACAAATCACCCGGTGATTTATAAAATTCTTCCTAAAGTATAGAAAAATAGGTCTAATGGCGGGAAACTTGGCATCGAGAACCTGAGACTTTACCCCGCTATTTTACATAAAATGAACAGAATACGTTTTTACAAGAAGGACGAGAAAGAATGTTCACGAGGACGAGAAAGGGTGTTTCACGAGGACGAGAAAGAATGTTCACGAGGAGGGGAGAAACGTTTTTCACACATAATAGTCATGAATTGAGGACATATAATTGGTCATGAATGTTTATTGCAGCTTTCGTATTCAACTACAGCGCCATGCCCCGAGCCCTCTCTAGCTTCCACTTCAAGGGGGAGGATGCATAGCTGAAAGAAAACGCATGGCAGAGCGAATGCGTCCACTGCTTTTTTTACCGAACAGCAATATTTTCAAAAAAGTTTTACCGGACAGCAATATTTTTTTCTGAAAGCAAGGGTCGATTATCTCCAACAATGTGGACATTTATAGATTGATTTGTGTTCCGAACGGGAGTGAATGGGGTGCTATTCTTGCTATTTTTAGGTATATGAATCCATTTTAGAGAAAAATAACATGGAGTAGCATGGCCGTCTGAGATATTTTAACTACTTTTACCCGCTGATATGGTCCTTTTTTTGTGGCCCTTCCTCAAAGATATAAGATAAAATCAACATATAAATGAACTACAAATGGAATTACGAACCTCCTACATCAGAACGTCAGGAAGCAGCTAAAGAGTTGGCGCGCGAGATGATTATTCATCCCGTGCTGGGTCAGCTGTTGCTCGATCGCGGCATCACTACGGCCGCTGAGGCGAGGCGTTTCTTCCGTCCCCAGCTCACAGGATTGCTGGATCCATTCCTCTTCCGCGATATGCATTTGGCGGTGGACCGGCTGAACAGGGCTCTGGGAAGAAAAGAACGAATCTTAGTGTATGGAGATTATGATGTGGACGGTTGCACGGCTGTGGCACTCGTCTATCGCTTCTTGCAGCAATTCACCACTAATATTGATTTCTATGTTCCAGACCGCTACGACGAGGGGTATGGAGTCAGTCATAAGGGAGTGGATTATGCACATTCCACAGGAGTTGGACTTATCATCGTTCTCGACTGTGGTATCAAAGCTGTTGAGGAAATAACTTATGCCAAGGAACTGGGCATAGATTTCATTATCTGTGACCATCATGTTCCAGATGATGTGTTGCCTCCTGCTGTAGCCATCCTCAACGCCAAACGCGTGGATGCAACCTACCCCTATGAGCATTTGTCGGGGTGTGGGGTAGGTTTCAAACTCATGCAGGCTTTTGCGCTTAACAATGGCATCCCCTTCAACCAATTAGTACCCTTGTTGGACTTGTGTGCCGTGAGCATCGCCTCTGATATCGTTCCCATACTGGGAGAAAACCGTATCTTGGCCTACCACGGACTCCGGCAGATAAATGCCAACGCCAGCGTGGGCCTGAAGGCCATCATAGAAATCTGCGGACTGAATGATCGCGAGATAACCATGAGCGACATCATCTTCAAGATAGGGCCGCGCATCAACGCTTCGGGCCGCATGCAGAATGGTGGCGAAGCAGTGGCATTGCTTGTGGAACGTGATCCAGACAGGGCACATCGTATGGCTCTGCAGATAAATGCCTACAACGACCAGCGCAAGGACCTGGACAAGGAAATGACACATGAGGCCAACGCGATCGTGGAACGGCTGGACCCCGGACATGAGCATAAAGCCATTGTCATTTATAATGAGGAGTGGCATAAGGGCGTCATTGGTATTGTGGCTTCCCGTCTTACGGAAATCTTCACGCGCCCGTCCGTTGTGCTGACTCGCACGGACGATATGGCCACAGGTTCTGCCCGGAGTGTGGCGGGCTTTGATGTCTACAAGGCGATAGATTCTTGCCGGGACCTGCTGGAGAACTTCGGAGGTCATACCTATGCTGCCGGTCTCTCGATGAAAGTGGAGAACGTTCCGGAGTTCAAGCGCCGCTTCGAAGAATATGTGGAGGCCAATATCCTTCCCAGTCAGATTCAGTCTGAACTGAACATCGACGGGATGCTGGACTTCAAGGATATCACCCATCGTTTTCTCGTGGACCTTCGCAGATTTGCTCCTTTCGGGCCGGATAACCCGAAGCCTCTGTTCTGCACGGAACATGTCTATGACTACGGTACCAGCAAGGTGGTAGGCCATCATCAGGAGCATATCAAGCTGGAACTTGTGGACAACAAGAGTTCTAATGTGGTCAGCGGTATCGCCTTCGGACAGAGCTCCCAGGCACGATTCATCAAGAGCAAACGCGCTTTTGATATATGCTACACCGTAGAGGAGAATAGCCACAAGCGCGGCGAGGTACAGTTGCAAATCGAGGATATCAGGCCTTCGGCTGAAGAATGAGCTATCAGGAGATACTCAAGCAGTACTGGGGCTTCGATAACTTTCGTGGCATTCAGCAGGAAATCATAGAGAGCATCGGTTCGGGGCGCGACACGCTCGGTCTGATGCCCACGGGAGGTGGCAAGAGTATTACCTTTCAGGTGCCAGCATTGGCCAAAGAAGGGGTGTGCCTCGTTATCAGTCCCCTCATCGCTCTGATGAAGGATCAGGTGGAGCACCTGCGTCATAAGGGTATCAAGTCGGTGGCCATCTACACAGGTATGACCCGTGAGGAAGTGCTCGTGGCGCTGGAGAACTGTATCTATGGCAACTTCAAGTTCCTCTATGTCTCGCCGGAGCGACTTTCATCTGAACTCTTCCTGGCTAAGTTGCGCCACATGCACATCAGCTTCATTGCCGTGGACGAGGCACACTGCATCTCGCAATGGGGCTATGACTTCCGTCCCTCGTACCTCTCCATCTCGGAGGTGCGAAAAATCATTCCCAATACTCCCATATTGGCACTGACGGCAACCGCCACGCCGGCTGTCGTCGGCGATATCCAGCGCCAACTGCTGTTTAGCAGCGAGAATGTCATCCGGATGAGTTTCGCCCGCAAGAATCTTTCGTATTGCGTCAGAACCATCGGCGGCAACACGGCCCAGGCGGTGAAGGACTTGTTGCAGGAAGTGCAGGGCAGTTCCATAGTATATGTCCGCAGCAGACGCGGCACTCGAGAGCTGGCCGAGTGGCTCTCGGCTCAAGGACTTACGGCAACCTTCTACCATGCTGGACTGACCAATGTGGAGAAGAACGAGCGAGCACGTGCCTGGCAGAATGGGCTCATCCGAATCATGGTGGCAACAAATGCCTTCGGAATGGGTATCGACAAGCCAGACGTCCGTTCCGTCATTCATGCAGACGTCCCCGATTCCCCTGAGGCTTACTTTCAGGAAGCAGGGCGCGCCGGGCGCGATGGCCAACCAGCCTATGCCATCTTGTTGCGTGGACCTCGTGCAGAAGCCTTGCTGCGAAGGAGAATCGATGAGACCTATCCGCCCGAAGAGTACGTCGTGCAGGTCTATGAGGATATGTGCTGTTATCTGCAGATGGCAGTTGGCGATGGCTACCGCGTAACACGTGAGTTCTCCCTCGAAGAGTTCTGCAGGAACTTCAAGCACTATCCTGTTCGGGCCTACAACGCCCTGCAACTGCTCTCGAGGGCGGGATATATCGACTGGGTGGACGCGGAGGAGAACCAGAGCCGAGTGATGATCACTCGCCGGAGGGACGAGCTTTATGATCTTCGCCTCCCGACCATTGCAGACCGTCTGCTGGGATTGCTCCTGCGCACCTATACCGGCATCTTCAGTGAATATGCTTTCATCAACGAGGGTGCTCTTGCCGTGGATCTGGGCGTGTCGGACTCCGAAGTCAGCGAGGCACTGATAGTCCTTAGTCGGCGTCATATCATCAGTTTCATCCCCCGTAAGTTCATTCCTTATGTCACCTTTGTCCAGCGCCGCCTCGACCGCGATGAGATAGTGCTGCCGGCGGCCATCTATGCCGATCGCCGTCGCGAGATGAGTCAGCGTGTGGACACGATGATAGGTTATCTAAGCACCACCGAGTGCCGCAGCCGTTATCTGCTCAGCTATTTCGGCGAAGAGTCGACGCAAGATTGTGGTTGTTGCGACAACTGCCTCGACAGCCACGACACCCTGCCCGGAACGGCGGCAGCTGCGAGTCCCGAGGTCATCCGCCAGCGCATCCTTCAACTGGTGCGCAGCCAGGGACGCCAGGTTCTGGAGGATCTCCATCTGGATGGAGTGCCAGACAGGATGCTGGCACAAGTGCTGCATCAGATGCTGCTGGAGGAGGACTTTCTTGCTCTTTAGCAAGTTTTTCCCCAACGGACGTGCATTTCTGCTTAGCCTTTAGCGAGAATATAAAAGATAATTCGTATTTTTGCCCGCAAATATTCAATATATACTAATGAAAGTACTCAAGTTTGGAGGAACCAGCGTAGGTTCCGTCGAGAGCATCCTCAGCGTTAAGCGTATCGTAGAGTCCCAGTCAGAACCCGTGATAGTAGTGGTATCTGCCCTGGGTGGCATCACAGACCAGTTGCTCCGAACAGCTCAGCAGGCCCTGACCGGCGATGTGGCTTATCTGGCGTCCTATGCAGAAATGGCCAGCAGACACCATGAGCTCATCAGTGCTATCATCCCCGGAGGCAACGATCGCGAGACGCTCATCCGCACTGTCGATGCCTTGCTCGAGGAGCTCCGCAGTATCTATCAGGGCGTCTATCTCATCCGAGACCTTTCTCCTAAGACTCAGGCTGCCATCGTCAGCTATGGCGAACGCCTCAGCAGTCAGATCGTGGCGACTCTGATTCGGGACGCCGTGTGGTACGATAGCCGTGAGTTCATCAAGACGGAAGTCAAGGCGGGACGTCCTCGTCTGGCCAGCGAACTGACGACGGAACTCGTACGTCGGACATGGCGTGAGTTGCCCAAGGTATCTCTCGTCCCTGGCTTCATCAGCACCGATGCCGAGAGCGGCGAGACGACCAACCTGGGACGAGGCGGTTCGGACTATACTGCCAGCATCATAGCTGCCGCCCTCGACGCCAATGTGCTGGAGATATGGACGGATGTCGATGGCTTCATGACCGCCGACCCTCGAGTCATCTCCTCTGCTTATGTCATTCCCGAGTTGAGTTATATAGAGGCCATGGAGCTCTGTAACTTCGGAGCCAAAGTGGTCTATCCGCCCACCATTTATCCGGTGTGCATCAAGGAGATTCCCATCCTCATCAAGAACACCTTCAACCCCGACGCTCCTGGTACCATCATCAAGAAGAAAGCTTCGGAGGACCAGCGCCTCATCAAGGGCATCAGTAGCATCAAGGGCTCCACGCTCATCACGGTCTCCGGATTGTCCATGGTCGGCGTCATTGGTGTGAACCGTCGCATCTTCTCTGTACTTGCGGAGAACGGCATATCGGTCTTCATGGTTTCTCAGGCTTCTTCTGAGAACAGTACCAGTATAGGTGTCCGCGATGAGGATGCCGATGCAGCTTGTCGTGTCCTCAATGAGGAGTTTGCCAAGGAGATAGAGACTGGTGCGATGTTCCGGATGCAAGCTGAAGGTGGCCTGGCTACTGTTGCTGTTGTCGGTGAACGTATGAAACATACACCAGGTATCGCGGGTAAAGTATTCGTAACCCTTGGCCGTTCGGGTATCAGTGTGATAGCCTGTGCTCTGGGAGCCTCGGAGACCAACATCTCGTTTGTCGTCAGTTCGCGTTATCTCCGCAAGACTCTCAATGTCATTCACGATGCATTCTTCCTCTCGGAATACCAGGTCCTGAACCTCTTCCTCTGTGGCGTAGGCACTGTGGGCAGTTCGCTTATCGAACAGTTGGCCCAACAGCAGGAGAAACTCATGCGCGAGCAGGGCTTGAGGCTGAATGTGGTGGGACTGGCCAGCAGCCGGAAAGCGCTCTTCAACCGCGATGGTATCGATCTCAGCCACTATCGAGAGTTGCTGGACACCGCTCCAGAGAGCAATATCCAGCGCCTGCACGACGAGGTCATTGGCATGAACATCTTCAACTCCGTGTTTG
>JAILFY010000053.1 GCA_024697285.1 Bacteroidaceae bacterium | reverse complement strand
TCGTCGCCACAGTCCAGGAACCATTTCACGGTGCGCAGTTGCTCTTTCGTGGCCTCGTCAGCGCGGTCGATGAAATCCAGTGCGGAGTGCTCCTTCACGGCCTCCATTGTGTAGTACATCTTCGTCTTCTGGCCATCCGGGTCCACGCGTCCGGATTCGCTGGTCAGCCAGGGACTCATGGCATAGCAAGAAGAGAACTTGTCGGGGTGGCTTTGGCAATAGCCCACGCTGCCCCCTCCACCCATGGAAAGACCCATGATGGCCCGGTGCTCCTTGTCGGAGATGCAGCGGTACTTGCTTTCTGCAGTAGGCATCAGTTCCTGGAAGAAGAAATCCTCGTAGGCCCAGTCCGGCATGTTGAAATAGCCGTTCCATACATTGTTCACATCCGGATTACCGGCATTTGGCATGATGATGACCATGGGGCGAGCCTCGCCGCAGTCGATGATTTCGTCCACGATAGCCTGCATGCCCCCTTTCTGGGCCCATGCCGTGTAGGTGTCCGTAAGTCCATGGAGCAGGTAGACCACGGGCAGTTGGTCTTGCGACTGCTCGAAGCCGGAAGGCACATAGACGTTGTATCTCACGGTAGCGCCCAGCACCTGACTTTGGATGCTGTCCGTGAGGATGCGGCCTGCCCAGACGTTCGTGCTGAGAAGCAGGCACAGGAGTAGAAACATTTTCTTCATTTTCTCTTGGTTATTATTAGGGTGAAAAGAATGTGAATAGTGTTGCGAGTGCGGGGTGCTTGTATTGATTCTCTGTCACACAGGAACTGGGAGCGCGGAGCAGGTGCCGAGGGAGATGGCTGCGGGGCGCAGAGTAGTCCTCCGTGGTTGCATAGCAGGACGCTATTTCAGTTTCATCATGAGCACCAGGGGCAGGTGGTCACTGATGCCGCCGTGGTACGACGGGCCGCGAAACGTGCGCAGTGGCATTTTGTTTCCCCAGGTCTTGTTCATCTCCAGCAGCCAAGGAAATTTCACGGGCTGAGCGGGACCATAGGTGACAATGTTTTCCGATACGAGGATATGGTCTATCCATTCCCAGAAGCCCTGGTAGGAATAGTTGCCCTCTGATTTCGGGTTATCGGTAATCCGAAGAGGACAGTTCTTGAACATCCTGTCTCGTGCCGTGGTGTTGAAATCTCCCATGAGCAGGATATGAGCGTCGTTGTTGGCGTCCTTGATGCTGTCCACCACCGCCATCAGCGTCTGTGCTGCCAGCTTCCGGTTCTGGTCGCCCTCCTCGCCTCCGGCGCGGCTTGGCAGGTGAGTCACCAGGACGTGCAGGGTGTCAGTCCCTTCGTCTGTAAACACCAATCCCTTGACACAGAGGATGTCGCGTGTAGGTCGGAACCCCTTTTCTGCGCTATGGACGCGTTTGCTCCAACTGTTTATGAGCCTGAAGCGGGCCGGCTGGTAGAGCAGAGCCACGTCGATGCCTCGTTCGTCGATGCCGTTGGTCATCACGTATTCGTAGTTCAGTTCCCGCAGGATGCTCCGGCGAGTGAACATCGTCATGACGGTGTCGTTCTCCACCTCGCATAATCCGATGAGGTCCGGAATGCCTCCCTTCTCTCCGATGGCGGCGATGACTCGCGCCATCTCCTTCATCTTCTTCCATAGCCGGTAGGAGTTCCATCGGCGTTCGCCTTGCGGCAGGAACTCCTCGTCGTGGGCCCCCTCGTCGTCCAGGGTGTCGAATAGGTTCTCCACATTCCATTCCATCACTTTCAGAGGTCGCCGCGCTTTGCTCCCCCCTTGCCGGGAAGGCTGAAAAAGGGGGATGGCTAACAACATGATGGCGAGAAAGGAAAAGAAGGGGCGCATGGTTTTCTGGCGTCAGTAGCATTTTCAGACTACAAAACTATCAAGAATTTACGAGTCGGCAAAGGAAATGGACACCGAGAGGCTCCTTTTAGCGTATTTTAACACAACGGAAGTCGCCAGACCATGGATAATGTGTAACTTTGAGGCGCCGAACGAACCTGTTTATACCTTAATATATATAGTATATGATGATGTCTGAACGAACTCTCTTGAAAAACCTGTTATCACCTCTCGTGGTGCTTGTCTTAGGTGCCTGCGGAACGTCGCAGCCTGCTTTTGTCGGTCGTCGCACAATCCCCCTGTCCAACGATGCCTGGTCCGGCTCGAAATGGATTTCTGTGGTCGATGCCCCAGTGGTCCAGGGTTCCGTGGGCGGGAACGATAATAGTTGTTCAGCCCCAGGTGCCAACTGGTTCCTTTCCTCTGTACGCAACGAGCAAAAGGTGGTCTCGGCCCGCTGGATGACCACGGCGCTCGGTGTCTATGACCTCTATGTCAATGGACGGGCCGTGGGCGAGGAGGTGCTGCGTCCGGGGTTCACCCATCCGCAGAAAGTTCGCCGCACGTTCACCTATGATATCACTGAAGCACTCCGCTGCAAGGCCGGTGCGGAGAATGTGCTGGCCGTGCAGGTCACTCCCGGTTGGTGGGCCGACAAGATCGTCACCCCTGGTGGGCACGACGGCATGGTGGGGCGTAAGTGCGCCTTCCGTGGAGTGCTCGAGTTGACCTACGAAGATGGTACAAGCCAGCGCCTCCGTACCGACCTGGAGCACTGGCGTGCCGGCATAGCAGGACCCGTCGTGCACGCAGGTATCTTCGAAGGAGAGCGCTACGACGCCCGCAAGCCAATGCCCCTCACTTCAGCCGACGGGCTGGCTGCGCCGGAGGAGAACCATGAGTTCCAGGGACAGCTGTTGCCCTCGCAGGGGGCGGAGGTCTATCTGCGCCGGGATATAGCGCTGCCGATGGTGGAGGCTTATGTGTGGAAGGAGGTGGAGGGCGCCGACGATGAGGCTTATGGGAAGGTGGTGAAACTGCGTGATTACAAGCCACGTTCTGAGATCTTGTTGCATGCGGGAGAGACGTTGGTCGTGGACTTCGGACAGAACGCCGCCGCCGTACCCTCGTTCGTCTTCTGCGCCGACGAGGGGACGCAGCTCACCTGCCTGCCCGGTGAACTGCTGAACGATGGCCGCGGTGCCAAGAGTCGTGGCATGGACGGGCCCGAGGGGAGCGTGCATCGCCGGAACCTGCGCACGGATGCCATCCACATGCGAATGGAATATACCTTTGGGCCGGACAAGGGATTCGTCAGCTACTGTCCCACCCACACCTTCTTCGGCTACCGCTATGCATCTATCACCGCTACGGCCGACGTGCGGTTCCGCCAGATCTGTTCTATTCCTGTAAGTTCCATCGCTCAGGGCTTGGAGACAGGCACCTTGGTTACTGGTGATGAGTCTGTCAATCGCCTCATATCAAATACATTGTGGGGAATGCGAAGCAACTACCTGTCCGTTCCCACCGACTGCCCGCAGCGCGACGAACGCCAAGGCTGGACGGCCGATACGCAGGTATTCACGGAGACCGGCACGTTCTTTGCCAACACCTGCCGCTTCTTCCACAAATGGATGCGTGATATGCGCGACACGCAGAGCCCTGAGGGCGGTTTCCCCGGAGTGGCTCCTTGGGGCGAGTATGGCGACGCCGGAATGATGCGCCTCGGATGGGCCGACGCCGGAATCATCGTGCCATGGACCGTGTGGAAGCAGTTCGGAGACGCCACGATCATCGAGGAGAACTGGGAGACCATGAACCGCTATATGAACCATGTCAACGAGACGCACTACGACCACGGCACCCTTGCCAGAGAGAATGGTAACTACCAGTGGGCCGACTGGCTCAGCTACGAGCCGCTGGAGAGCTGCAGTGGTCGCTCTCACGAGGATGGGAAACCCAAACCCGATGCCATCACCTACTGGAACTACCTCAGTGCCAGCTATTGGGCTATAGATGCCACGTTCATGGGGGATATGGCAGAGGCTGTAGGACGGGATGCTGCGCCTTACCGCAAGATGGCTGCAGATGCTGTGGCCTATCTGCGCCAGCATTTCCTGAATGCCGATGGAACGTTCCAGTGTGCCGTTCTCAACACAATGCAGACGCCTGCCCTCTTTGCCCTTCGCAACCACCTCGTGGAGGGCACTGCCAAGGAGAAGATGATAGCTCGCTTGCGGTCCAACTTCCAGGAGCACGACGGATGCTTGCAGACAGGCTTCCTGGGCACTTCCATCTTGCTTCCCACGCTAACTGCCAATGGCCTTGAGGACCTCGCCTACAACCTCCTTTTCCAGCGGCGCAATCCCAGTTGGCTCTACTCGGTGGACCAGGGCGCCACTACTATCTGGGAACGTTGGAACAGCTATATGGCAGATCAGGGAATGGGACCTCAGGGTATGAACAGCTTCAATCACTATGCCTATGGCTGTGTCTGCCAGTGGTTGTGGGAGAGTGCTGCGGGCATTGCTGCAGACCCTGCCCAGCCGGGCTTCCAGCATATCATCATGCGTCCTGTTCCGGATAAGCGCCTGGGGCATCTGACGGCTGCATATCGCTCTGCAGCAGGTCTCATCAAGAGTGCCTGGCGCTATGACGGTGACCGCTGGATCTGGCACTTCACGATTCCCGAAGGTGCCACTGCCACTGTCACTCTGCCCGGCCAGACGAGTTCAAAAGAATATGGGGCTGGGGAGCACAAGGTGGAGATGGTGGGGAGTACAATAAGAAATAAGAAATAATAGATAACTGAGTCCACTTTAAAAAGTAATCTACTGAATTAAGTCTTACTATCTGATATATCACAACATGTTATAAGGAACAACCTGCCACTTCTTCTTGACAGACGACAGAAAATTCCTACGGAACGGAGCAAAGTGTAGGTTCTCTTTTTGAGTGTTCCGGAAATGATGACTTTTTAAAGTGGACTCAGTAACTTATTATATGTCCCTAATCATGAACATGATATGTGAGAGAAGGGGGGCGAAGCGCGAGTTCCAAGATGAGTGATTGGTGATGGCAGGGGATTCGTGGGGAGAGAGGAGGGAGGAGGTGTTTTTTTCTGGAAAATCTTCTGCTCTTATCGTTTTTCTTCGTACCTTTGCGCCGCCGAAACCCGATGTGGTTCTGCCGACAAGCCCCTGACAGCAGATAAAGACAAAAGTGGCGTCAGACGAGAACTGAAGGACTCTTTCGGTATACAAACAGAAATAAACGACTGAAAGACAATGGGAAATAATGAGAACGTGAGCAACCTTTGGTACCATCTGGTGGCTTTGCTGGTGGTGACTATATGGGGCTCCACGTTTGTATTTACGAAGTTGCTGCTGATGAATGGCCTCTCCGCCGCACAGATATTCACCTTGAGATTTATCATTGCTTACGTGTTGCTGCTGGCATTCTCGCTTACGCGCCGTTCCTGGCGCCTGTGGTCGGAGTCGTGGCGCGACGAGTTGCTGATGGCCGGACTGGGCGTGTCGGGCGGCTCGCTCTACTTCCTGGCAGAGAACAGTGCCATGATCTACACAACGACCACAAACACCTCACTCATCGTTTGCCTGTGCCCGCTGTTTGCGGCTCCGTTGATAGCATTGTTCTATCGTTCGGAACGTCTGCAGAGGCATCAGATAGTGGGAACTGTGCTGGCAGCCATAGGAGTGGTGGTAGTGGTGCTGAACGGGCATTTCCTGTTGCATCTCTCGCCCTTGGGCGATGCGCTGGCCTTCGTGGCCTGCTTGTGCTGGGCCGTATATTCGCTGCTGATGATACCGGCAAGTTCGCGCTACGACACCTTGTTCATCACCCGCAAGGTCTTCTTCTATGGGCTCGTGTCTATGGTTCCCTATTTCCTGCTGTGGCCCGAGTGGCCCGCTTGGGAGGTGCTGTTGCGCCCCGAGGTGATGGGTTACCTGTTGTTCCTGGGATGCGTGGCCTCGATGATTTGCTTTGTGGTATGGAACTGGGCGCTGAAGAAACTGGGAGCGGTGGTGACCACGAATTACGTCTATTTCAATCCCGTGATGACGGTCGTCTTCGCCTGGATGGTGCTGGACGAGCACATCACGGTATATTTCCTGCTGGGCACTGCTCTGATACTCGGAGGTATGGTATTGGTGGGGCGGCGTTCCTCATTTGGGAAATAATCTGATATTTCTTTAAGAAATATTAGGTTACTTCGTTTTTTTGTTCTACCTTTGCCCCGCAAAAGAATAAGAAATACATCTGTTCACTTTCCACCCTGCGGACCTATCTGCTTCCCGCAGGAGAAGCCAATCCATTGCTAACTGAATCAAATTCTGAATGAATTATATAACTGACTACTAACCCCCAAGAAACTGAAGAAATGAAAAAAAGCTTTCTCCTTATTATTATGATGGTTGCCGCTTGCTTGAGTATCCGTGCAGCGCGCACCGATTATCGCATCATCCCTCAGCCCAAGAGCGTGGCTGTGGACTCCACTCAGGTTTTTGAACTCAGAAGTGGCATGGGCATATCCTACGACGCCAGCGACCCTGAGGTCTCACGAAACGTGCAGATGCTCAGACAATGGGTGGAGGAACTGACGGGCATCACTCTGGCGCTGACTCCCGACGACAAGAAGGCCCCCGTGAAGCTGGTGCTGGGAATGGCATCCGACAAGAAGTCCAAGAAGGCAAAGAAAGGACAGGCGGCACAGACGCAGAGCGAACAGCAACAGGAGGCCTACACGATTAGTGTGGGGAAAGCTGGGCTGGAGATACGTGCCCGCAAGCCCATAGGATTCTTCCGTGCCGCTCAGACTCTGAGGAAAGCCCTGCCCATAGCCAGCAAGGAGGATCGCGGCACCGCTGTGCAACTGCCTTACGCAGAGATTCAGGACGAGCCTCGATTTGTCTATCGAGGCGCACATCTCGACTGCGCGCGCCATTACTTCTCCGTGGAGGTCATCAAGCAGTACCTGGACGTGATGGCACTCCACGGTTGCAACCAGTTCCACTGGCACTTCACCGAAGACCAGGGCTGGCGCTTCGAGGTGAAAGCCCTGCCTGACCTGGCCAAGAAAGGAAGTGTGAGAAATCAGACTGTGGTAGGGCGCAACACAGGCGTCTACGATGGTCAGCGCTACGGCGGCTACTACACACAGGAAGAGTGCCGCGAACTGGTGAACTACGCAGCAGAGCGCTACATCAACATCATTCCTGAGATAGATCTCCCGGGACACATGCTGAGTGCCCTGCACGTCTATCCGAACCTCGGCTGCACGGGCGGTCCCTATGAGGTGTGGCCCATCTGGGGCGTGTCCAGAGATGTCCTCTGCGCCGGTAATCCCGAGACGATGACCTTCCTAAAGACTGTGCTGGGTGAGCTATGCGACGTCTTCCCCTCGAAATTCATCCATATTGGAGGAGACGAGTGCCCCAAAGAGCGATGGCAGAACTGCCCGAAATGTCAGGCAAAAGCCAAGGAACTGGGACTCGTGGACGACGGCAAACACAGCGTAGAGAACCAGCTGCAGACCTGGATCAACCATGAGATAGAGCACTTCCTGAACGAGCGCGGACGCGACCTGATAGGTTGGGACGAGACTCTGGAAGGCGGACTGACGGAAGGTGCCACGGTGATGTCGTGGCGCGGCGTCGATGGCGGCGTGGAAGCGGCTCGCCAGCACCACCGGGTGATCATGAGCCCCACCACTTATTGCTACATCGACTACTATCAGCTGAAGGATCAGTGGAACCAACCCCTGGGCATCGGTGGTTATCTGCCCGTTTCCAAGGTATATAGCTTCGAACCCCTCATGCCCGATGCGCTGAGCGAGGAGGAGCAGAAATACATCCTCGGACCGCAGGTGAACCTCTGGACAGAGTACGTGGCCTATCCGCAGCACGTGTTCTACATGTTGCTTCCGCGTCTGGACGCCATCAGCGAAGTGCAATGGTGCCGTCCGGATCAGAAGGATTTCCAGGACTTCAAGAACCGACTGCCTCGCATGCTGCAACTCTACGACCAGATGGGACTGAATTATTGCCGCAAAGTGGAATAAGATACGTGGAGAAAAACTCTTTTTTCTGCGGCGTCGTGCCGCATAACTACAATTCATAACAACTATCAACTATGCAGAAAAGAATTTTCTTTCTGATTGCGGCGTTGGCACTGATCTGCTTCGGTGTCAAGGCGCAGGTCACCACATCTGGGCTGAGTGGCAAGGTCACCATAGAAAGCCAGAAGGGTGAGACCATCATTGGGGCCAATGTGGCCATTGTCCACGAACCCACGGGCACGCGCTATCAGGCCGTGACCAA
>JAILFY010000043.1 GCA_024697285.1 Bacteroidaceae bacterium | reverse complement strand
GCAAACCAGAAACAAGACCAGAAGCGAGACTCACCCAGTACTCCTGTGAGAGGAGGGAGTGATTCCAAACAGAACGGGCGTCCCCTGCGAAGGGAACGCCCGATGAAATCGTTGTTTCTGTCTCTTATTATGCGGCGACAGCGCTGCCTGCCATGTAAACGAGAGCCACGGAAACGATAGCGTAGAGCTCGGGGAATACGGCGAGGACGAGGGTGTTACCGAAGAGGTAGCTGTGACCCTGAGCGATACCGGCAATACCGTTGGCGCAAACCTGACCCTGGCGGATTCCAGAGAAGAGGCAAGCGAGACCGCAGGCGAGGCCAGCACCGAAGACGGTGGCAGCCTGGATGGCCGTTGTCTCGGGAGTCAACAGGTTGAACATGTTCTGACACATGTAGAAACCGGCGAAACCGTACAGACCCTGGGTGCCGGGGAGAGCCGTCAGCACGAGGGCGTTACCGAAAAGTTTGCTGTCCTTTTTCAGACCACCGATAGCTGCGTTACCAGCGATGGTGACACCATAGGCGCTGCCGATACCGGCGAGACCTACCATGAGTGCAATGCCAATGTAAGCAATAAGGAGTGTTGCGTTCATAATTGTAATTTGATTATTTAATGATTTAATGATTTTACTTTTGATTTCCTCGTCATCTGATGAATGGAGGATATAATGATTTGACGATGTTATTACCCTTTTGATGAGGATTCATTTCCTGAAGGGATTGTAAGCTGTACCACCGCCCTCGTAGCCTGCGTTCTTGAAGAACTCCACGAAGGTCAGACGCATTGGGTGAACGAAAGCGCCGAGGACATTCATGAACATGTTCAGAGCATGACCGATCACGAAGATGAGCACCATGACGATGGGACCGAGGATGGCGTTGTCGGGAGCCAGTCCGGTGGCGAGGCTGTCGAAGACCGTTGCCAGAATTCCTCCGGAGAGTCCGAGGGCGAAGAGGCGAACGTAGGACAACATATCTCCCAGCATTCCCGTGGCCGTGTTGTAGGCGTCCCAGAGTCCTGCACCCACATTGATGAGCAGTCCCGTTGCGGGGTTCTTCTTGTAGCGATCGGGACTGTTGTAGCCCAAGGCGAAGACAAAACCGACGATGGTGAACCACTTGGCGATAGCAGCATATTCCGGGAGGAACATGGAAGCGGCCAGCGAGAGGATGATCATCATCCAGCCGATGGTGCTGAGGGCGTAGGGGAAGCCGAACTGAATCGTGCGGTTGTAGGCCTTCAGGCACATTCCGAAGATGATCTGGATAAAACCGAGGATGAGGGAGAGGTTGAACATCTGGCTGTTGTCCAGCGCGATGACGTTACCTATCTTATCGAACAACGGCACATTCAGCTCATAGAGATTGAATCCGAAGAAAGCGCCGGAGAGCAAGCCGCAGAGGAAAGCAGAGATACCCATCGTCAGCAGCAGGTTCATGGCTGCCTTCATCGACTTGCTCATATCCTTGATGAAGAACTTGGCAGCCAGCACACCGAGGGTGATGAACAATCCATAGCCCGAGTCGCCCAGACAGAGTCCGAAGAAGAGGACGTAGAAGGGGGCGAAGAAGGGGGTGAGGTCCAGCTCGTTGTACTTAGGCAACATATA
The DNA here is from genome assembly GCA_024697285.1 of Bacteroidaceae bacterium. Classification (GTDB taxonomy): domain Bacteria; phylum Bacteroidota; class Bacteroidia; order Bacteroidales; family Bacteroidaceae; genus Physcousia. The sequence continues at coordinate 3,793 of JAILFY010000043.1, read as the reverse complement.
GAGCTCGGTGATCATCTCGAAGAGGCTGAAGAAACGGTTGTTCTTCAGGCAGACGGGGATATCGTCGTCGGGCTGCGGGTCGGTAATCTCGAACCAGGCAGAGTCCGTGGCGAAGGCCGTCTGGATAGCTTCCTGCTGGTCGGCAGGCACCCATCCATGGAGCACCATGAGATGGTCGTCGGCCACAGTCTCTGTCGTGGCACAGACATGGTCGAAACTCATACGTCCTTCCAGTTCCTGCTGGTAGGCTGTGAGGTCCTTGCTGTGGGCGGCAGCGAGCTGCTGCAGTTCAGTGAGGTTGGCGGTTTGTTCGGCCAGGACTTGGTCATATTCCTTCTGCAGGTCGCTGAGCGCTGCCTCGGGCAACGTCACGGCGGTGGCTGGAATCTCCAGTTCCTCGTCGCGTGTCACGGCCACGAAATAGGTGAGGCCTTTGATGTCATTGATTGCCACGACCGGATATTCCGTGGCGATGGTCTTCGCGTAAGCCTTCGTGGAAGCCGTGTAGAACGACATCTTGCAGCCAGCCTCATCCAGTTGCTGCCGTACCTTCTCGGGGTCGAACTCGCCCCAGGGAGTCAACTGTTCGATCTGTGCGGCCAGTTCCTTCTCTCGTGCAGCAAGTTCTGCCTTACGGGCGAAAGCCTTCTCGAGGACGGAGACATAGTCTTCCGACGCGTCTGCGGGAGCGACATCATTTGCCTTGGGCAGTTCCTTCACCTGCTTCAGCAGTGCCTCCACCCGGCGCAGTTCCGCCATATCAGCCTCCACGGCTGCCGACTTGTCGTCGCTGAGGGCGCCACTCTCGATGTGCATGACACCGAGATCCTGCAAGCGGTGCAGGAAGTCCTGATATTCCTTATGATAGACCAGGAAGGTCAGCTTCTTCATTTTCTGAATCATGACGCTACCTCCTTTCTTGCTTCAGCTTCCTCTTCCTCCTTGCGTTTCTCCTGCAAGGACTTGAGGATCTTCTGGCTGGACTTGGATAGGTTCTCCTCGTCCTCCATGAAACGCTTGATTTTGCGCACCGCTTCCTGGAAGCCCGGTATCTGCACCTTCTCGAAGAGGTTCACTTTCTGCGTGGTCTTTCGACGAGCGTGGTCCAGCAAATCGCGCTTGGCGATGGCGAACTCCCGCTCTACTGCCGTCTTGGCGAGTCCGTGGAGCAGATTGATGCCGTCGAAATACCATTTCGGGGCACTGAATATTCCGAAGGGTTTGGCCTCAAGTTTGATGTTGAGGAGCACGGGCACCCGCACTCCGGCAACCTTCTTGACGTCCATTTCTACGTCCTTCAGTTCCACCAGCGATGCATCGAACTCGCCCCAGAGGGCGTACATCGACTCGTAGCCGGCTATCTGTTCCTGCAGTTTCGCTTCCAACGCAGCGGCCTCTTCCTTGCAGCGCTTCACTTCCAGACGCAGCGCCGTCTCTTTGCTCTTGATGATGGGCAAAGTACGCTGTCGCATCTTCAGTTGCTTCTCTATCTGCTGGAGCGACGTTTTGTTGTATTGAAACTTTATTGCCATAGGATAAAGACCCACTCCCCTGCCCCTCCCTTGCGGGGAAGAGGAATGGATACTTCTGCTATAGGTTATTACTTGTTGTCATATATATATAATTAAGGTGTCCACTTCCGTCCGTACAAGGGGAGGACGGTAGAGCGGTGCCTCCCTTATTTCCAGTAGATATCGGTGAACTCCTTCTTGATGTTCACCTCTTCGAGCTTGAAATACTTGCGGAAGAGTCCCCAGGTGACATCCAGCATCTCGGTAGTGTCCACATTGACGTCGATGGCCAGGATAGCGGTAGCATAATCCTTGGCGAAGTCGAGGCAACGCTCGTCGTAGTCGGTGAGGTCGAAACCGTTCTCCAGCTTGGTCTTGGCGTTGGCAGCGTCGGAGTAGAGTCGGATAGCAGCGTTCATGACCTGGCTGTGGTCCTTGCGCGTCTTCTTTCCAGCCACGAGCTGCTTCAGACGAGACAGCGAGCGGAAGGGGTCTACAATGACCTTACCCACATCGGAGTCGCGGCGCAGATAGAGCTGACCCTCGGTGATATAACCGGTGTTATCGGGCACGGCGTGTGTGATGTCGCCTCCGGAGAGGGTGGTCACAGCGATGATGGTGATAGAGCCACCGCCTGCTTCCTCGGGGAACTGCACGGCCTTCTCGTAGATCTTCGCCAGGTCGGAGTAGAGGGAACCAGGCATCGAATCCTTGGAAGGAATCTGGTCCATACGGTTGGAGACGATGGCGAGGGAGTCGGCATAAGAAGTCATATCGGTGAGCAGCACCAGCACCGTCTCGTGCTTCTCCACGGCGAAGTATTCGGCAGCCGTCAGCGCCATGTCGGGAATCAGCAGACGCTCCACAGCCGGGTCCTCAGTGGTGTTCATGAAGCAGATGATACGATCCAAGGCACCTGCATTGCTGAAGGTGTTGCGGAAGAAGTAGTAGTCATCGTTGGTCATTCCCATTCCACCAAGGATGATCTTGTCGACCTTGGCGCGCAGGGCCACCATAGCCATCACTTCGTTGAAGGGCTGGTCGGGGTCGGCGAAGAAAGGAATCTTCTGACCGGAGACGAGGGTGTTGTTCAGGTCAATACCTGCAATACCGGTTGCGATGAGTTCACTGGGTTGTTTGCGGCGCACGGGGTTCACGCTGGGACCGCCGATGGGCACTTCCTTGCCCTCGATGGCGGGACCGCCGTCGATGGGTTGACCATAGGCGTTGAAGAAGCGGCCAGCCAGCTGCTCGCCGACCTTCAGCGAAGGAGAGTGGCCGAGGAATACTACCTCGGCGTTTGTCGGGATACCGCCCGTGCCCTCGAAGACCTGGAGAGTCACGTCGTCGCCCATAATCTTCACCACCTGGGCAAGCTTGCCGTTGATGGTGGCCAGTTCATCGTAGCCCACGCCCGATGCTTTCAGCGAGCAAGTGGCTTTGGTGATCTGGCTGATCTTTGTATAGATTTTCTGAAAAGCTTGTGCCATATCTTAAGGATGTAATTGTTGAATGGAGGATTGTAAAATGCAGGAACAGGAATGGGGATAGAGACTTACATCTTACATGGTTCAAGCGACCTGCTGGATATAGTCGAGGATCTGTTTCTTGAAGTCCTCGTATTGCTGGCTCTTGTACTCGCTGTAGTTCCACTGCTTGCAGAGGTTGATGAGCTTGCGGAAGAAGTCGGTGGCTGCATTGAAGTCGGGGAAATCGAAGTCGTGGCGACAGATCTCGGTCACGAGGTTGAGGATTTCTTCCTGACGTTCGAGGGAAGTTACGGCATCGACTTCGTCGAAAGCGTCCTGCTGAAGGACGACGTAGTCGATGACCTCGGACTTCCAGAACGTGACGTGGTAGTCAACGGGCACACCATCGTCGCCGAGGATATTGATCTGCTCGGCAATCTCCTTACCACGTTGCATGCGTGTCTTCAGGTCGAGCACCTTGGGAATCCATTCTTCGTTAATGTGCTCCTTGATATACTCTGCGAACTCCGGATATTCCAGGTACTTGGAGTAGGAGTCGATGGGGTTCACGGCGGGATAACGTTTCTTGTCGGCGCGGTCCTGCTCCAGTCCATAGAAGCAGCGGGCCACCTTCTTGGTGCTCTCCGTGACGGGTTCCTTCAGGTTACCACCGGCAGGTGACACCGTACCGATAAAGGTGATACTTCCGGGCTCGCCGTTGTTCAGATAGACATAACCGGCACGACCGTAGAAGTTGGAAATCAGGGCGGAGAGGTCCATGGGGAAAGCATCGGGTCCAGGCAGTTCCTCCAT
>JAILFY010000016.1 GCA_024697285.1 Bacteroidaceae bacterium | reverse complement strand
GCAAAGAAGATGAAAGAACTCTTCGGCAAGAAGCCTACGGTGCTCCGCAACAGTTCCCTCATCTACAGCGACGACATCGGTGGCTTGGTAGCAGACATGGGCTACAAAGGCATGATCTGCGAAGGAGCCAAACATATCCTTGGCTGGAAATCCCCTCACTTCCTCTATCATTGCAACCAGAATCCCAACCTGAAGCTGTTGCTGCGTGACTATAAGTTGTCCGACGACATCTCGCTGCGCTTCAACGACTCTTCGTGGAACGAGTTCCCGTTGTTTGCCGACACCTACATGGATTGGATTGCTCAACTGCCGGAAGACGAGAAGGTCATCAACATCTTCATGGAGCTCTGTGCACTGGGTATCTATCAGCCCCTGAGCAGTAACATCCTGGAGTTCATCAAGGCTCTGCCCGCCGTGGCTAAAGACAGAGGCATCACCTTTGCCACCCCGTCTGAGATCATCGCCAAGAGCAAGAGCGTGGGTCAGCTTGACGTAGCTTACCCGATGAGCTGGAACGATGAGGAGCGCGACACCAGCTGCTGGCTTGGCAATGTCATGCAGCGCGAGGCTTTCGAGAAGCTGTATAGCGTGGCCGACCGTGTGCTCATCTGCAAGGATCGTCGCATCACTCAGGACTGGGATCGCATCCAGGCTTCCAACAACTTCCGCTTCATGACGACTAAGAACATGGGCGTAGGCTTCTATCGTGGAATCTATGACTCCCCGTACGACGCCTTCACGAACTATATGAATATCCTTGGTGACTTCATCAACAGAGTCAACTCCCTCTATCCTTTGGATATTGAAAACGACGAGCTGAACGCCCTCCTGACGACGATCCGCAACCAGGCTGACGAAATCACCGTAAAAGATGCCGAGATCGCTCGCCTGCAGGCCCGTCTCCAGAAATTCGAAGGTGGAGCAGAAGAGAAAGCAGAAGAGAAGCCGGCGAAGAAGGCTGCCGAAAAGAAGGCTGCTGCTCCGGCCAAGAAGGCTCCCGCCAAGAAGGAGGGTGCTGCCGCCAAGAAGGCTTCTGCCAAGAAGAAATAATCCTCAAGAGGACATATAGAATAAGACTCATCGCTCGACAGGAGCGATGAGTCTTTGTTTTGGCATCTGGCATACAGTCCCCAAGAAGGCATAGTTGCATTTTTATACGTATATACGTGTTGGCAAAGATGTACGTACGTGTTGGCGGAGATGTACGTACGTGTTGGCGGAGATGTACGTACGTGTTGGCGGAGATGTACGTACGTGTTGGCGAAGATGTACGTACGTGTTGGCGAAGATGTACGTACGTGTGGGCGAAGATGTACGTACGTGTTGGCGAAGATGTACGTACGTGTTGAAAAACACATGTAGATTAGATTACAAGATGTATATATCTTTAGCTCAAAAGATATATATCTTCAGCTCAAAAGATATATATCTTCTGTCCATAAGATATATATCTTATTCGTATAAGATTCTACCCAGTTCGGTTATCCCCTGTGTCTTCATTGTGCCCCCTGTTTAACTCCACTTTTTCTCATCCAGTCTGCTGTCACCACAAGTTGCAAAAGTACGTGTCCGCGAGAAATGTTGTTCAAAATAAACTACATACTACATGAATTTTTATCGAAACGTCCATTTCCCTCCATTTTCATGTAGTATGTAGTTTATTTTGAATAACATTTTTCGCGGGAGGGGGGAGAATCGCCGCGGACGGACCGCGGCGCACTCGACCCAAGGGAGAAAGGCCAAAGGAAGGGAAAGGGGGGAAGGGAGGAGAATCGCCGCGGACGGACCGCGGCGCACTCGACCCAAGGGAGATGGGCCAAAGGAAGGGAAAGGGGTAAAAGGAGGAATAAGGTCCTGGATGAAAAATAACAATCGGGAAAGAGACATTTGTCATTCGTGACCATTCTTGTGAAGAAAAAGTCCGGTCTTGTGAAGATGTGAAAAAAGCAAGCCCCGGAGGTGCGGCGGGATGCACGACCTCCGGGGCTATAGCTTAATAATCTTGTGGAATCTATTCCCCTGATATAGCGGATTGTTCCTGCGGAATCTATTCGGCTGATATAGCGGAAGGATGGTGGGGAATCAGGTCCGCAAGTATTCAGTCTTCTTTTGTCTTAGTAAGCACCACAGCCGAACGGGCGGGCAGGTAGAGTTTCAGCCAACCCTTGTTCTCGCGAGCAAGTAGAGCATCATAGTTCGTGAGGTGCTTCATGGTATCGTCGTTCAGACCATGACCGCCGAAGGCAATGTCATCGGTGTTGAGCAACACCTGATAAGTGCCTTGTCGAACCATGAAACCATAACCGATATAACTGCGATTATAGCTGAAGTTGAATACAAAGAGCAACTCACCGCGCTGGAAGGCCAGAACCTGATCTCCGTCGTTGGTCCATATCTCAGTCACAGGAGTCTTCTGGAAATCCTTCTGCATCTTGATGACACGCAACATCTGCTGATCAAAATCGCCGAGATAATGGTAGCAGAGATCCTTATTGTCGACTAAGTTCCATTGCCGGCGAGCATATTTGTAGCTCCATCCATTGTCCTGACGCGGGAAGTCAATCCACTCTGGGTGTCCGAACTCATTACCCATGAAATTCAGATAACCACCGTTGATGGTTGATGCGGTGAGCAGACGAATCATCTTATGCAGAGCGATACCGCGTTCCACATTATAGTTCTCGTCGCCCTTCTTGAAATGCCAGTACATGTCGGCATCCACGAGACGGAAGATAATTGTCTTGTCGCCTACCAGTGCCTGGTCATGACTCTCGCAGTAGCTGATGGTTTTCTCGTCGGCTCGGCGGTTCTTCACTTCCCAGAACATGCTGCTGGGCTTCCAGTCCTCGTCACGCAGTTCCTTGATGATCTTAATCCAATAGTCAGGAATGTTCATCGCCATGCGATAGTCAAAGCCGTAGCCACCGTCCTTGAATGGCAGAGCCAATCCGGGCATACCGCTGACCTCCTCTGCAATGGTGATAGCCTTTGGATTCACTTCGTGTATCAGCAGGTTGGCCAGTGAGAGGTAAGCAATAGCATTGTCATCCTCATTGCCGTTGAAGTAGTCTGCATAGCCCATGAAGTTGTCGCCAAGTCCATGGCTATAGTAGAGCATGGAAGTGACGCCATCGAAGCGGAATCCGTCGAAATGATATTCTTCCAGCCAATATTTGCAGTTGGAGAGCAGGAAGTGCAGCACCTCGTTCTTGCCGTAGTCGAAGCAGAGGCTGTCCCATGCCGGATGTTCGTGGCGGTCGCCGGGATAGAAGTATTGATTGGGATCTCCGGCGAAATTGCCGAGTCCCTCGTTCTCATTCTTCACGGCATGGCTATGAACAATATCCATAATCACGGCAATGCCCATTTCGTGGGCAGCGTCGATGAGTTCTTTCAGTTCCTCGGGAGTACCGAAACGGCTGCTTGCAGCAAAGAAGCTGCTGACGTGGTAGCCGAAACTTCCGTAGTAAGGATGTTCCTGAATAGCCATCACCTGAATGCAGTTATATCCATCCTTTTGGATTCGTGGCAGCACATTCTCGCGGAACTCCTTGTAGGTGCCTACGCCTTCTTTGTCCTGAGCCATTCCGACATGGCATTCGTAGATGAGGAGCGGAGCGGTGTTCGGACGGAACCTGCTCACCTTCCACTTGTAGGGCTCGCTGGATGGATACCATACTTGTGCGGAGAAGATTTTCGTTTCGGGGTCCTGCACTACTCGTGTGGCCCAGGCAGGGATGCGCTCTCCTTCGCCGCCTTCCCATCGGATGAGCAACTTAAACAGTTGTCCATGATTCATGCTCTTGGCTGGCAATTTCACTTCCCAGGCTCCGTTGCTCTTGGCCACGGGTCGCATGGCATAGTGCTCATCCACCTGCCAGTTGTTGAACTCTCCGATGACATAGATGGCGGTGGCATTAGGAGCCCATTCTCGCAGCACCCATTTCTTGTTTTCTACATGAAGACCGAAATAGAGATGGCCGGTAGCGAAGTCCGAGAGCTTCATCTTACCATTGTTCGTCAACTCCTTGAGTTTGTTCTGCACAAACTCATGACGTCCCTCTATGGCAGCAGCGTAGGGTTTGAGCCACTCGTCTTGGCGAATCAGTCGCAACTGTTTGGTTGTCGTGGCATCCGCAGACTTGCGGGCAGTTGATTTTTTTGAAGAGGACTTTGTCGTCTTCTTGGTTTTGCTAACTGCGGTCTTTGTTTCTTCTTTCTTCTTAACCATGTATGTTGAATTCTAAGATTTCGTGAGAGGAAGGGAAAAGTAGCACGTATCAGACACGCACCTTGAAGATTGCCTTGCGCAAGGGCGAAGGTGTGATAGCAGGGGCATGTCCATCAGAAGGGAAGAATATCGCAAACTGTCCGGGACAGAGCGTAAAATAGGTGGAGGCCAAATCAGAGATGGCTCCACCTTCAACAGGGTCATGCAAAGACATGTCAGTAGCCTCGTTGTACGTCGTGGCAGGCAGTTTCTCGGCAGGGCACCAGCCCATCTCCTCGCAGCCTGACACGGGCACTTGGATATCAATCATCCGTCGATGGGTCTCGAAACGAGCCTCCTCGCGCCCCTTTACGGGTGCATCTTGAACATTCACGAAGACGTCGTCGCCGTCGATACTGTGTATTCCAGCCGGGAGGGCTGACAAGTCGTGATTCTGCAAAAAATCAACAACGGCGGCAAACCGCGGGTTCAGCGCAGCGTACCGCCCTAATTGTTCAATATTATCTACAATCATTTAGCCAACTTTTTAAATTCTTAAATACGCTGCAAAGTTACAAAACATTTCTGAAATAGGGAAATATTTTACAGAAAAAGTGCTCTGCATGGACCGCAAAGCACTTAAAACGAAACTATAAGAGCATATTACATTTTTCAAATACGAAGAAATGGACACTCTTCGCCGAAAAGATGCAATCGCGGTCTCGTAGTCAAAAAGAGTCTACCAGGACGTCTATCGAGCACTCTGTGACCTGCTGCACCCCCTCGTTGGTGTAGATAAATGCCACCACATTGAGGTTCTCAATGTTCCAATCCTCGTCCAAACTGCAGAAGAAGGAGAGGTCGTCGATATCTCCTGCAGCAGCCTGATAGACGTCGCCCCACAGTCCATTTACGGACTTGCGGAACACGTGCTGATGGACATAATCTGGGTTGGCCGTGCCATCCGGCATCATCTGCAGGGCAGTGATGTCGTCTTCCGTTATCCACACCTGCACGTGTCCATCGATGTCCGTTCCGTTGATGACCTGCAGGGTGATTTCCAGCTGGCGCGTCTCCTCGTCGAGGAAAGAAAGGAGCGAGAGGGCGACGTCAGATGGCTGCTGCACCGCCTCCCTCACCAGCGTGGGCCACTGGTCCACGGTACTGATGTTCCCCCTGCGGTTGATATACCCCATGGGTTCTTGCTGGATGCCCCAATGTTCATAGTAAGCATCGCCTTCTTCCGTTCGCAGTCCCAGCACCGCTCCGCGAGAGAACACGGCCAGCGGTCCGCTGTGGATACCGACGGCAATGATGGTGTCTGCTCCGTACTGCTCCTTGAGTTTCTCTATCTCCAGCGCTGCATTGGGACAATTGATGCACCTCTGTCCTGTGAAATCCTCTATCAGCACCGCCCGCGCACTCTGAGCCGGTTTCACGAAGATAAGCCTCTCGTCCTCAGCAATACCCGAACAGGAGGCGCAGAAGAGGACGAAGCAGGACAGAAGGACTGCGAGGCTGGCATAACCTGCAGAGCGAAGCGAGGCTGTAGTCATAAGGAAAGGTTTCTGGAAGTATGTCATGAAACTCAGAAGTTATAGTTATAGGAGATGGTGCAGCCGCGGGTGGCAGGAATCCATCGGCAGACACCGCCCGTGCAGTTGAAGCCGGCACGGGTGCGGCCGTAGGCGGCCTGCAGCCGGTGGGCTCCCACGTTGTATGTGGCACCAATCTGGTAGTAATGGAACTTGGTGTCGCCCACGTTGTACATATCACTCGCCGTGAACATCCAGTGCGGAGAGAAGGACAGTTCCAGGAGTCCGAAGGCCCAGTCGCCCTGGTCCTCCTTGGTGAAGAGGTATTGTGCCTCGCCTCTCAGCGTCAGCTTCTTGCTCATCCTCCACTTGGCCTCGCCGATGAGGATATGGCTGTTGATCATTCCGCCCTCGCCTTCCACCGCTGTCTTGTTGTAGCGCTGGTACATATACATGAGGTTCAACTTCCAGTCGGCACTGAGTTTCTTGTCCAACTGAACATTGAGGTCCTGATAATAAGTCTCATCTCCCCACCCCCAGAAAGAGGAATTATAGCCCTCGCGGGCGAGGTCGGTGATGACTGGCAAGTAGTCCACTTTGGGTGCGTGCACGTGGGAGAAATTCAGCTTGAGTGTCGTCCCGTATTTCCCGCCCAGGGCCGTGCGGCGCTTGAAGTTATATCCGAACTCTGCCTGATAGGCCCACTCGCCCTGTGTGTTGGTGGCATAGGGATAGAGTGCCGCAAGCGCGTAGGTGTGGTCGAGGGTGAAAGCCGGCAGATGGTTGATCATGGAGGACGTGCCGCTCATGGTTCTGCGACTGCGGAACGACATATTGTCGCTCCTCTTAGCCTGCAGCAGGATACTGAGTCCGCGTTGGGAGTAGCTTCCGGAAAGCATGGCCACATACCCGGGACGATAGATATAGACATTATCGAAGTTGGGGTCTTGGCTCTTGCGGGCATATTCGGCCAGGAAATTCCATCCTCCCGTCTGCAAACGGGCTCGCACATCAAAAGCGTGGACCATTGTCGGGAGGTTCAGCTTATGTGTGGCATCCACAAAGATATCCTCCTCTTCCTCGTACTTGTTGACATAAGAACCGCCCAGAGTAAGGAACGTGCCATGGTTGCCGAGCGAAGGAATCCATTCGTCGAGGCTCAGTTCGGCGTCGGCTCCGCTGACCAGGGATTCATTATGTTGCCAGTAGGCCCTTTGCCTGCCGCTCAGCATCTTCAGAGCCACTCCTCTAAACGGGTTCCACGCTACGTGTGCACCGCGCAGACTGTTGTCTATCCCCAGCGAGCGTTCCTCATAAGTACGGAGGATGAACCCCGAGCCGAACTGCTCATAGAAATCACCCAGGGTCACAGAGCCGTTGTTCCAGCGGGCACGGGTGTAGAAATTAGCCAGTCCCCACCCCTTGAACTCCGCTTCGTAGCCGGGCAGTGGAAACTGATTCCATTCCAGCCGGGCGCCAGCATCCACATAACGACTCTGCAGCCGGAGGTCTGCATACGTGTTGGCCAAAGCCCATTCATCGTAGTCAGCGGCGCCAATATCCTTGTCTTCTTTAGGCATGAGGATATCAGCTTGTATACTACCGCTCAGGGTGGCTCGGTCCCTCTCTTCTTCTTGGGCGCTTAGGGTGCTCCAGGAAGCACAGGAGAGAAACAGGAGGACCAGACCGATACTTTTCAACGTTTCGTTCATATATATATTAATAGGTGTACGCAGACACCAGTCTATATTCCACTGCGCCCCCTGCCGGTTACTTCTCGGCCAAGAGTTCACGCACTTTCTCTATCAGTTCTTCCTCCGCGCCATCGGTGTAACCGTTGTGCTTATAGACAACATTACCCTGCCCATCGCAGACGACCACATAGGGGATGAGCTCACCGCCAAAGGTGCGGCGCAACTCGCTATTGGGGTCGAGAAGCACATCGTAAGTCCAGCCGTGGTTGTCCACCAGCGGTTTCACTTTATTCATGTTCTGTGCCCTGTCTATACTCACGGCAAAGAGTTTCACACCCGTCTCTTCCTGCCACTCTTCGTAGACCTCAGCAATGGCATCGAGCTCGCGGTTGCAAGGCTTGCACCAGGTTGCGAAGAAATCGATGATGAAGGGTTTGCCATCGTTGGCAAGGGTGTCCACCCGCACGGATTTACCGCTGATATCTTTCAGAGTGATCTGTGGAAGTTTCTGAGCCATGGCTTCGCCCAGGAAGGTCAGTAGGAGCAGGGCTGCTGAGAATAAAATACGTTTCATAGGAGATGAATGTTTCGCTGTTTTTATGAATTTGCTGTGCAAAGATAGCAGTTTTCTTAGAAATGGCAAAACTTTTTGGATATAAAGATGCTCTTTTTTGTTATTACTTAACTTTCCCGAACAACAAATCACCTTTCTTATAGATATTAACCACAAATAAGGAGAGAAGGAACGGGGGAGAAAGACGGAAAGAGAGAGGGGAACGCCGCGGACGCACCGAGGCGCATCTAACCCAAGGGAGGAAGGGAGAGTGAAAAGTAGGCGGGCAAGCAAAAGTGAAACTCAGGAGAGGGGGCGGGCAAGCGGATAAGGGAAACTCAGGAGAGGGGGCAGGCAAGCAGAAAGGGAAACTCAGGAGAGGGGGCGGGCAAGCGGAAAGTGAAACTCAGGAGAGGGGGCAGGCAAGCGGAAAGTGAAACTCAGGAGAGGGGGCAGGCAAGCAGAAAGGGAAACTTAGGAGAGGGGGCGGGCAAGCAGAAAAGGGAATTCCAGCGAGCGGGACGGGAAAGCGACGAGGGAAAGAAGAGCTGGCGGGCACGGGCCCGCCAGCAGTGATCTCTTGTGAGAAGATTAGTACTCGTACAAATATTCAAACAAGCTGTCGTAATCGTTTTTCACACGAGCGCGTTGGTGTGATTTCTCGGGATGACCCAGCTGTTGGTTCAGTTCGTTGCTGAGTCGGTCGATGTGGCTTGCGAGCTCATAGGCGTCGGCATCGCTGATTCTCCAACTCCAATACTCATACCACTGCTCGTACTCATATCCGGGCCAGTAGTGTTGGGAGACATAATCCTCTTGCCGGAGAGAATCGGCGCTGATGAGGTGTGAGAGGGCGTGCTTCATCAGCCGCAGGGCCAGCACGGGACGTCCTACGCGGACGAGCAGTTCTCCTGCCCGGATAGCACGGGTGCCGATGGTGCCGGGGTTGTCAGAAGCGAGGATGTTGTGGAGTCGCTCGTTGTAGAGTCGTCGGGCCAAATCTGGATGGAGATTCACGACTCCCTGACGGGGAGTAGCCCTGCAGAGGCAGTTGACCTTGCGTCGGCTGTGGACCTTGCCTGCTGTTACCTGTTTCCATGACTCTGCCTCCTGGCTGTTTCGCAGTTCTGCGAACGTGAAATGCTTTCTTTTCATAGTCTGCAACAATTTTAAGTAAAACAAAGAACGCAGTAGGCTCATCCTCAGTGGGTTGTGCGCAGGAAATTGTTGCATACAAAAAGACGCAACAATCCTGCGTTACCACTCGGCGTGGCCTACAGGATTGTTGCGTTACTATGATTTCTGGTTGCAAAGGAAGGGATTTTTGGCGAATCCTCCAAATTTCTTGCACCTTTTTTTTATAAAAGTGGGGCCGCAGGGCATCTTTTTCCCACTTCGCTCATGAGGGCTTCATTCAATGCGGCCTAAAGACAGATGTGGTTCTACACTTCCCAGTGAGCTTGCTGGAGGTCGCGCACGAGGTCAAGGTCAGCAGGCAGCCATTCCACGGAGAGCAGCTCGTGGCGCTCAAGCCAACGTGCAGCCTCGTGTTCCAGAAGTTGAGGTGCGGGCCCACTGAGCCTACAAAAGAAACAATGCAAGGAGAGGTGGAAGGCGTCGCGGGCCCGTGGTCCTTCAGCTATGGCCTCGTAGTCATGTTCTATGGTCCGGAACAACGTTCCCACGTGGATCTCCGTTGCCAGTTCTTCACGAATCTCTCGGCATAAGGCTTGCTCCAGCGTCTCTCCCGCCTCCACCTTACCGCCGGGAAACTCCCAGTAGTCTTTCATGGAACCGTAGCCTCGCTGGGTGGCAAGTATCTTATTATTGTGGACAATGATTGCTGCGACGACGTGCATGGTCTTTAAAAATTTACGTGGATTCCACCCATGACCGTAGCTTTAGGCATGGGGAAACCCTCATTAATCTCGTAGCGTTGGGCGAGAAGGTTCTCTCCGCGCAGCCAGAACTTCACTTGCGGGAAGAGGTGGTAGGCGGCGGAAGCATTGACCAGACAGAAATTCTCCTTGTTCTCTGTGCCAACATTGGTGCAGAGGCCATGGACGACCTGCACGCCAGCCGACAGTTCCAACTTACAAACTCGATATCGTGCCCCTAAGTAACCTTTATATTCGGGGGCAGCCAGCAGCGGACTGTCCATATGCAGATAGCTGTGGTTCGTGTTGACGTTCCAGTGACTGTTGATGCGATAGGCGGCCTCCACTTCGGCTCCGTAGTGCTCGCGTTCTCCCGTATTGTAGTTAGCGGCCCTTCCGAGGGCAGGTACCATCATCGTGCCAATGAGGTTGTC
>JAILFY010000007.1 GCA_024697285.1 Bacteroidaceae bacterium | reverse complement strand
TCGCCCAGCACGTAGAGGTTCATCGCCTTCACCGTCAGCATGCTCAGTGGCAGCAGCACAGCCATCAGCGACACAAACAGCAGCATCTGGTCGCCCGAGACACGGGCAAACGACCCCAGTCCCCACACCACATAGGCCTTGATGTCCTCTTCGTTGGAAAAGAACTTCAACACTCCGATAATGGCGTTGGCCAAATAACCAATCATCACACCTATGATGAGCAACGTCACATTACCCTGCACACGCTGTGCCACCCACATAATCAGCGCCATGACTGCCAAAGAGCCAACGATGGCCGCCACGGACATTGCTACGTCACCTAGGTAGCCCAGACGACTGAGGGCCACACCTCCCAATGACCCTGACATCAACACCACCATAGCCACTCCAAGCGAGGCTCCATTGCTGATGCCCAGTACGGAAGGTCCGGCCAAGGGATTGCGAAAGACAGTCTGCATCTGCAGTCCGCTCACGGCCAACCCCGCGCCTGCCATCAGCGCCGTCAGGGCTTGTGGCACTCTGGAGCTCCATATGATATTGGTGTAGACATCTCCCCCACCTTTAGTTCCCGTTGTGGGAGAACAGAGAATGCGGAGGACATCCGAGACAGGTATATGTACCGACCCGAGCAGGAGGTTCAGTACGAAGAAGACAGCTATGAACAACAGAAGCAGGAAGAAGAAGAGGGGGCGTTTCATGCTTTTCCTTTTCTAAAGAGATGAGTGAAATGTCGGTTGTATAGTTCCGAGAGCCCCCTGCGGTTGTCGATGGCTTCGCCGACGACCAACATGGTGGTGAGGGTGAGGTCGTGTTCATGGACTATCCGAGCCAAGTCGCGCAGCTGTCCCCGATAGATGTGCTGGTCGGGCCAGGTGAGGTGGTAGCAAGCGGCCACGGGGGTGTCCTCGGGATATTCTTGTAGGAGCTCACGCTGCACATCGTCCACGATGGCGGCACTCAGGAAGATGCACATCGTGCTCCGCGAACGCGCCAGAAGATGCAACTTCTCCCTGTCGGGCATGGGGGTTCGGCCTTCGCCACGGGTGAGGATGATGGTTTGGGTACGCTCCGGAATGGTGAACTGCGAACGCAATTCGGCCGCTGCGGCCAGAAAACTGGAGATACCGGGAGTGATATGATAGCTCATCTGGTGAGCATCGAAGTAAGCCATCTGTTCCTGGATGGCGCCGAAGATACAAGGATCACCCGTGTGGAGCCGAACGATGAGATGACCCTGATCATAGTGCTCCTGCATCAGCGCACATTGTTCCTCCAGAGCCATCGTGGCCGAAGAGAGGACCACGGCGCCGGGTTTGTGGCATTCCGTGAGTTCGCGGGGAACGAGGCTGCCGGCATAAAGTATCAGGTCGGCCTGCTCCAGGAAACGACGGCCACGCACGCTGACGAGTTCCGGGTCGCCGGGACCAGCGCCAACGATCTCTATATGTCCCGACAAAGAACTGGAAGGGTGTCCGAGAGGCGTTTCCCCCGCGAGGGCAACAGAAGAATCCTCAGGAACAATTTCTTCTGCGGAAGAGCCGAGAAGGCATTGAGAAGAACCGAGAGGACATTGGGAAGAGCCGAGAGGAAGTCGGGGCGAACGGAGATAGCGGCTGTCGATGGCGAGGGCGGCCGTCCAGTTCGTGCCCTTGAGCTTCGGGACAACTAACTGACCAAAATTGCTGCCCAAGAGGGCTGCCGCCTCGCAGACGCTGGGAGTTCCCACATGCTTCTCTACGGTAGGACTGGGATTAGGGACATCCACAGTGGCCAGTTCTGCGGCCGTGAAGAAACGAACGTTCTGCCCCTGCTGGCGCAAAAGTCCTACGAAAGGCTCGTCGGCCTTCACGTCTATGGTGCAGTAGTCCCTGGCACAGGGCAAGAGGCCCTGCTGGGCAAAGGCTGCGCGCATCTCTTCCAGGATGGTTGCTGCGGGCTGGGCCTGATGAGCAAGACCTATGCCAATAGTGGCAACCTTCGGAACGAAATGCAGAATCCGCACTCCACGGGGTGTATCGTGCTTAAAGGGAGAAATGATGAGGAGCAACCGGAAACGCTGCGGAGTCACCTCATCCGCAGTCTCCACAATAGTGACGTGCTCCGGTAAGGTGGATTCCAGGTATTCCGTGCCCTCGTCTCGCACTTCCAGGAGCAAGGCTGTTGGCTGGCGGTTGACGAAAGCAAAGATGCATTCGTTTATCTCCGCCTGGCCGGCAAGGTTCCAGTGGAACTGACGGGCAAGGGTGTCGAGGGACCAGAGGCCGGCCAAATCACTTTGTGTAGTGATGACAGGAGTGGCACCCAGAATATGTGCCACGGCCTTAGTCAGGTCGTTGGCTCCTCCAATATGACCCGAGAGAACAGATATGACGTGTTGACCACAAGTATCGACGCACACCACAGCCGGATCAGAGTGTTTGTCTTCCACGTAAGGGGCAATAGTGCGGACGCAGATTCCCATGGCACCGACGAACACCAGGGCATCGACTTCGTGCCAACAGGCCGCGACCTCCTGGCGCGAGATGACAGAGGCGCCCAAAGAGGGTTGCAACTGACGGGCAATGGAATCACCTGCCTCACCAATGGATATAATAGCTATCTTCTGCATTTCAGAATAGTTATGGGATTGTAATCATTCAGGGCTATGCGCACGGGAGGCGCCATAGTAAGGTGCAGCTCAGCACACGCCTCCGCGAAAAGTTGCTGACTCCGGGGCGACACGCTGTTCATCACAATGACGCCGTCTGGAGTGAGGAACTCCAACGCCTTTGCCATGATAGTCTTGAGCCGACCTCCATGACCACCGATGAATATGGCATCGGGCGGACAGGTGGCATCCGTCTCGGAGCAGAGGGAACAGAAGTCACCTATATGAAGTATAATACCTGGAGCTCCGAAACGACGTGCATTCTCCGTGATGATAGCTTCGCACTCGGGACGAATCTCGAAAGCCTCGATATGGAGATGAGGGAAAAGCAAACGGGCCTCGATGCTGATGCTGCCGGTGCAGGCACCGATATCCCAGAGAACGTGGCGACGGGGAAGGTCCAGGTGCTGAAGAGTGAGGAGACGAATAGGCATCTTGGTGATCATCTTCTCGCGACCATCGAGGAGGGAGAAAGCGGCATCGGGAATACCGAAGAGGGCTCGCCCCGCCACTTCTGCGCCATCGGACAAGGATTCGAGGATGAGGCAATTGGGCATTCCGAACTCCCGCCCCACAGCCTCGGCAAGGGGGAGGGAGGTCACAAGTTCGTGCAGGGGATTTCCAAGATGCTCACCCACATGCATTGTGTAGCCCGTATAGCCGTAGTCCAGCATTCTTCGGGCGATGGCGGATGGCGTGTGCTCGCGGTCTGTGAGAACGCCTATCTTGGGAGCATGCTGGATGAGTATGCGGTCGAATTCGGGCCAGGGACGACCCGTAAGGGACACGATACGAAGGTCATGGTAAGGAAGGAGCAACCGATGGGCCAGCAGCTGCAAGGAATTGAAACTGGGGAAGACCACAAGCTCGCAGCCGGGCAACAAACGGCGAAGGGTGTTGGCAAAACCGAAGAACAGCGGGTCGCCGGAAGCAAAGATGATGATGGCTGAACCGCCGGACATGGAGGAGGGAACGGAGAAATCCTCGTAAGACCTCACGACAGCCTCTACTGGAGCCTTGATGTCTATCCACAGAGCATCGGCGGGCAAGAAAGGGGCGACTAAATCGTGATGACGCTTGCCGCCGGAGAAGATATGACCTCCACGGATGAGTTCCGACACCTCGGGGGGAAAGTATGGGGTGGGAGAATCGGTTATTCCGATGACGATGAATCTCATAGGTCGCGACCGGGCTTTAGTTCGTGGGCGTCGTCGAAAGTAAGGATGGCATTGCAGAGCGTGGCAGCCAAATTACTGCCGCCCTTGCGGCCCTCCACGATGATTTTGGGAATATCGCGGAAGGATTTTATCATGTGCTTGGATTCGCACACGTGGACGAACCCCACAGGGGCTGCCACGACGCCTGCAGGATGGGCTTTCCCCTTCCGGATGAGTTCACAGAGTTCCATGAGGGCCGTGGGAGCGTTGCCGAAAGCAAAGAGAGCATCGGGATGTTCTTCCACAGCCAATCGGATACCTGCCTGGGTGCGGGTGATCTGTTCGGACTGAGCCATGGCGGGCACGCGGGGGTCGTTGAGATAGCATTTTGCCGCGATGCCGAGGCGATCCAGCGCTCCTTTGCGAATACCGCTGGTGACCATCGTCACATCTGTTATGATTGTTGTCAGGGCTCTCGCGCGTACCTTATTATATATATGCTCCACAGCTCCGGCATCTGTGCAGAGGAGTTTTTCCATCTCGAAGTCAGCCGTAGTGTGGATGGCGTGGAGCAACGCCCAGAGGTGGTCCAGCGGATATTGTCCTTGCAACTCGCGGGCGATGGTGCGAAAACTCTGCATCATGATCTGCTGACCGGGTTTTCCCTCGCCCGTTGCCTCCTCGCGGAAATAGCCGCGCGGAGTGATGAAACGGTCCTTCCAGACATAGCTCTGGGAGTT
>JAILFY010000243.1 GCA_024697285.1 Bacteroidaceae bacterium | reverse complement strand
GCGGGAACTACGATGTGCTGTTTGTAGGTCACGGGGATGACAACATTACCCGTGCTGCCAGAATGGAGCAGACCATTGGGGTTATTGAATACGGCACGCAAGGAGACGCTGCCCGTGTTCTGGTCCACGACACCACTGGCTGTCTCTACGACGCCACTCTCTTCGTACATACTTCCGTCGACGAGTTGCAGGCGCACAGCAGGCATAGCCTTCACGGCAGCTTCAGCACTACCAGCCTCACGAATCTTGGCAAGAAGCTGGGCCTCGGTCATGGAGAAATAGACATACATCTGATGATTGTCGGATACGGTGGTCAGAGGAGTGGGGATAGAAGGACCCACCAGAGCACCAACACGATAAGGAAGGGTACCTACAACGCCGTCAGCAGGACTCTTCACTACTGTGTAGCTGAGGGAGTTGGCTGCATTGGTCACGGCAGCATTAGCCTGAGCCACAGCAGCCTTTGCCTGCATGTATGCGTTGTTGGCCGTCTGGAGGTCAAAGTCGCTCACCACTTGCTGAGCGTGCAGATTCTGAGTGCTCTCATAGGAGAGTTTGGCAGTGGCTTCTGCGGCCTTGGCGGCCTCAAGGTTCGCCTTGGCTGTTGTCAAAGAGGCCTGATAGGGAACCTGATCAATGATGAAAAGAGGCTGACCCTTGCGAACACGCTGCCCTTCTGTGACGCAGAGTTTCTGCAAGGTACCGCTCACCTGAGGCATAACCTGAATGTCCTGACGACCACGGATAGTGGCACTGTACTTCGTATCTACTGTACGGTCATCTGCCTTCACCTTAATTGTCTTATAGGCTATAGGTCCTGTAGCCGCACTCTGACTCTGTTGCTTCTTGTCACCACAGGAAGCGAGCAGAATGGTTCCAAGTAGCGCTGTCAACGCCATGGATTTGAAACTTGTGTTCATGATGTTTGCTTTACCTTAATAAATATAACAGTTATTTTATCTACCATTTTTCGACAAAAACTCCTCAAAAGGAGCACTTTGTCTGAAATCGGCTGCAAAGGTACGACAATTTTCTGAAATAGCCATGAAATTGAATATCCGAAGAGGCAAAAAAAATGTGCGATTCTTCCGTTATGCATTACTTTTTAACACGATTTATCAGTTCTACAACATTTATTTAATGTCCAATAAGTCGAACTTTGTCTTCAGAATAAAAGACTCATATTCCAGAAAGATATTTTATATCAAAATAAGACGGCAGCCAACTTATCCAAAAAGGAAGTCGGCTGCCGAAAATATTCCGGGAAGGCGGTCGTCTAACGCACCATAACCTTTTGTTGTCCCACGAGATAGATGCCTTTGCGAACAGGAACGTTGGCATTAGCCTCCACGAACTCCGACCACACGAGACGACCTCCCATGTCGAAGATATCCACGCGCTGGGGCGTACCTACGACCAGTCGGATAACTCCCAGTCCACCTGCAGCTTGCAGGGTGCTGGAAGCAGAGAGTTCTGCAGGCAGTTCCTCCACGGCGTCATTCATATCGGCGTCGATGACGGTGAGGTCTTTCTGCACGAGCGAGAAGCTCTTGATGGTATGGCAGGACTTGCCACTCTTCGTAGCCACGAGACCGACGCTTACCTTGGCGGCTTCCGGGAGGTAGAAATTACAGGTGTTGCCGCACAAAGCATAACCTAAGGACTGGCTGTCCAGTTCGCTGGAACCTGGCAGTCCTTCGCCCTCAGCCACAGCAAGATGTATGCCCGATGGATTCCATTCGTAGGTACCTGAGTTGGCTTTCAGCTCATAGGCTCCTGCAGGCAGTTCCACTGTCTGGTACAACTTGAGGTCGCTCACTTCGGCAGCAAAGCCATCCCACGTCAGCGACAAGGTGAGGCAGTTGTTCTTCTGCGTGTCCACATGGAATTCCGTGGTCACATCGTTCTCCACCACGCTGTTCTCCTGAACCCAGGGTGTTCCCAGCTTGCGGAAACGAGCTGTGCCGTTGACATAGCCAGAGCCGGCTGTGAAGGAGGACTTGTAGTTCTTCAGATAAGTAGCGGTGACATCCTTACCCGTATTTTCGAAATTGAGGAAGAAGATACCCTTGCTGTCCGTCCAGGCGTCTCCGTCGGGACCGAAGTTATTGCGCTGGCCATTCAACTGCTGTGAGGACTTGTCAATCACATTACCTGAAGACTGGTTGAAGTCATAGTAAACCAAGAGGTTGCTCTCGGAGGCGGGGGCCTCCAGCGGCGCATTGGCATAGGTGCGCAGCTGATTCTGAGTGAGGGCAATCTTCCATACCCGGAACTCATCGACGATAGCGTTCATAGGACCATCCGTGCCGCCCAGTCGGAAGTTCGACATGACTGGAATATAGGTTGAACCGGGTTTGGCGGTACCGAAGGATACTCCGTCGCGATAGAACGTCACCGTACCGCTGCTGAAGACGACACCATAGTGGTGCCACTCGTTGTCGATGACATATCCTGCCACACTGCTGCACGACTTCCCGCCAGCATAGAGGGTCATAGACCCGTCCGTGGTCGTTCTCAGGAGGAAGGTACTTTCCTCGTCGCCTATCTGCAGGCAACTCTCGGTGAGCACTCCCGGATACATCCACCATTCTGCAGACAGACGGAACGCACGGGCAGCACCCAATGGCGAGGCTCCCAGAACGACCTCATCATCCAGGGCGTCGAACTTCAGTCCATTCTGTCCGTCGGCGTTGCACACGGTGATGGCGCGAGCACGCACGGCCTCGTTGGAACCGATGTCGTTGCTGGCTTTCAGGGAGACATCATAGATACCCGGTTTGTCGATGGTGAGAGAGCTGGTCTGACCTTGTATGATAAAGGTCTTGGCAGAAGAAGAGACGTTCCACGTCCAAGCGGAGGGGTCGTAGCGGGACTGGTCCACGAGATAGACTTTCTCTCCGGCCAGGATGACGTTGTTCTTGACTCTGAAAGCGGACTGCGGGGCCACTTTCTTCACCTCTATCTCTTTCTCCACAGAGGAGGAACCAGCAGCGTTGCTGGCCGTCAGTTTCACCTTATACTTACCATAGGCGGCATAGGTTGCTGCGGCGTTGGTAGTGCGCACGTCCTCGATGTCTGCACCTGTGAGTTCCCAACGATAGCTGCAAGCATCGATAGGAGTGGTGGTGTTGACGAAGGTGACGTGGTCGCCAGCGGCGATGTCCCCGGAGGGCAGGTCGAAGTCGGCTACGGGCTTCGTGGCAGCGCTTACGGTGATGGTCTTGGAGGCTTCAGAGACGGTACCGTCCAGATTGGTAGTCTTCAGACCTATGGTTTGCTCTCCAGCCTCGTTGAAGATGACCACGGGACGTGCCACCTTCAGCTGCTTGCTGTCGGTACCCGTGACGGTCCAGTCCCAAGCAACAGTACTTGGTGAGCTCTGGTCGATGATGGTCAGGGGTTGTCCCACTACTACGTTGTCATCAGAGAGTTCAAAGTCAGCAGAAGCCGCGGGGCTCAGCGGGTTGGTGCGTTCGCCGGCTTCCTTCTCTACGTAGGTGAAGAAGGATGGGTCGGACAAAGTGGCGTCGTGACGACCCATGGCATCAACCAAACAACCTTGGGCGGGATCCATCTTATAGTAGTGTGTCAGGTTTGCCTGCAGCAGGGGATAGACATAGGTTTCTTTGTAGGAAGCCTTGATCTCGGCGGCCGTACGTGCCACATTCCAGAAGCGTACCTCGTCGATTTGTCCGGTCCACGGGGCGCTGAGGAGTTCTTTGTAGTTGGTAGTGGTGCCTTCTGTCTGTCCGAAGATGAGGTCGTTGTTTCCGCCCAGACCGCTATTGCTGTAGCCGCTCGTCCAGTTGGTCACGCGAGCGCCATTGATGTAGCAGGACATCCTGGTGCCGTCGACTACGATGGCAACGTGGGTCCACACACGGGTGACGATATTCTTGTTCACGGTGGTGTAATCGCCGCCGTCGTAACCGATTTCGAACTTGTGAGCTGCATTGATCTTGGCGAAGAACTTTCCGCTGGAGGCTTTGATACCAAAGGTGTTGTTGATCAAGGCCACAGAGGGATACATGAAGAACTCTATCGTGTAGGCGGAGAGGTTTCCGGTGGTGACACTCGGCAGGGTGAACGTGCCGCCCTTGGCAATCTCCAGAACGGAATTGGTCGTGAGGGACGCCGCGTTGTAGTTGGCGATAGCCGCGCTCTTGGCGCTCTCCACCTCATAACCATTGATGTCGTAGAGGGCTGTCACGGCAAAACTACCTTCTCCGGCCACCTTCAGGCTGAGTGCGTTGCCCTCGACGCTGGTATAGAGGTCGTTGTCCTTATATATCTGGTATTTCTTCACGTCGTAGGAGGAGGCGGCGGGGGCTTCCCAGGTGAGGGTGCCGTCGGTGAGACAGAGGTTGCGCGGAGCTTTCACGTTCTCGCTGCGTCCCACCGTGCTGATGGTTGTCACCTTGCCGGCGTTGAGAACCTGCGTGCCGCCTTCAGGGATACTGAAGGGGGTCTCGATACCATCGCGGTCCAACGTGTAGTCGATGATGGAGGCGGCATAGATATGTCCCTCTCCCACGGCAAAGGATTTCGACTCGGTCCAGAAGAAGTATTTCAGAGGTCGGCTGAGGTCGAAGCCTTCTGTGAGGTCCGTGAGGTCATAGCCGAACTCCATGGGCTCATAATGCATACCGTCGGCCCACTTTCCGAGCATGGGCACTTCGGGGGCAGGGTCAGCCGTAGCGCCCTTGCCGAGTCCGGAATAGTAGAAATGTCTGAGGAAGGTCTCCTTCTCTGGTTTGGTGGCATTGAGGTCTTGGGCCACACCTACATAGAGAGCTATCTCCGAACGGTGGCTGTAGTCCATGAGCACTTTCAGGGTGCGCAGGGGTCGATAGTCCCGACGAGCGGTGTAGTATTCAGGTTTGTAGTAACCCGTGTTACCCTTGGCAGGTGTTGCCTTGGCGTAGGGGCAATAGATGAAACCTCCGTTGCACCATCCTCCCCATGAGTTGACGATGATCCAGGCGCCTACTTCATCGGCATCGGCTTCGCCCTTGACACCATTGCCGTTGAGGTCAAACTC
>JAILFY010000210.1 GCA_024697285.1 Bacteroidaceae bacterium | reverse complement strand
ACAAGGTCATCTCCATCTCATACTCACAAGCCCCACGCTCCTCACCATACAGGTCAAGTTCCGGATGCTTTTCCCACTTGCGAAGACGTAACCAATCCAAACTTTTCTGGCTGAGCTGAATGACTTCTGATTGTCCTTGGCAATGCCGATAGTATGCAGTTCCTTGTTACGACCCGAAGATTAGTCTACAATAACAACGCTTATACTACCCGATCTGTTCTTCTTCAATCTTACATGAGTAGAACCTATATTACGTAAAAACACAACTATTACGCCTCCCTGAAGTGGGCGGCGCAAAGTTACAGATAATTCTGTATAAGCCAGTTGGGTTTTTAGCTAAAATGAGTGACGAAGTCAGGACATTTTATACGTATATACGTGTTGGCGAAGACGTATTTACGTTGACGAAGACGAAGCTTCGTGTTGATAAATGCATGTAGATGTAGATGACAAGTTTATATCTTCAGTCCATAAGATATAAATCTTCAGCTCATAAGATATAAATCTTCAATCCATAAGATATAAATCTTCAGCTCATAAGATATAAATCTTCAGTACATAAGATATAACTTATTTTTATATTTTTACCGGACAGCAATATTGTTTCTCCATATTATACCACATCATCTTTTGAAATATCGCAGACGATGTAACGTTAAATAAACCTAAAGGAATGGCTAAATTACATGCAGAATGAATAATTATCCGTACCTTTGTGGCGCAAACGACATAAATACATCCTTAATAGATAAGAATATGCACTCAGAATTACAACTGGACAATCAAATCTGTTTCCGCCTCTACGCGGCAACTCGCCTTATTATTCAGGCCTATACACCCATGCTCAATCAGTTGGGAATCACTTATCCTCAATATCTCGTGCTGATGGTACTTTGGGAGAAAGACAGCCAACCGGTGAACGACATCGCCCGCCGACTGATGCTGGAAACGAACACCGTGACACCACTGCTCCAGCGTATGGAGAAACTGAATATCTTGGTACGCAAACGCGGAAGCCAGGACAAACGCCAGCAAATAGTGTCGCTGACGCCTCATGGCAAAGCAATGGAAGAACAAGCATACTCCATCATCCCAGAAGGCATGGGCAGGGAACTCTGTGCTTGTCCCCTGCAAGAGAAAGACTACGCCCAGCTGGCTGATGATCTGGATTCTATTATCAACGCCTTGAAGAAAAAATAATCGGACAGGATTATTAACACCTGAAAGAAGAAGTAATCGGACAGGATTATTAACACCTTAAAGGAAAAGTAATTGGACAAGATATTATCTCTTATCGTACGCCTCGTGGTCTGGTTTTCCCGGTTGGCCAAACCTCTCTCGCACGTAGGCCTCTGCCACTACGAAGAATATGTGAAGGGACAACAGCTGAAGGTGCTGCTCGTGGGCTACAACGGGGCTCGCAATACGGGAGCCGACGCCCGAGTGGTGGCTCTGACCCAACAGCTGGGACAAGCGCTGGAAACCGAGGACGTAGAACTTACGGTGATGACCCTCGACACGGATAACGTGAAGGGTTATTTCTCCGAATCCATTCGTATGTGGCATTTCACCACCGTTTTCATCTTCTCCCTGCTCAAGGCCTGCTCCCGCCATCACGTAGCCATCCTCTGTGAGGGCTCCACGTTGACTCCCACCTTTGCAGATGCCCTCTGTGTCTTCTTCTGCGAGGCTGCCGGAATCATGCAACGACAGCACAAGCCTTGCATCGCCTACGGTTCGGAGGTGGGACAACTCCACGGCTGGTTGGCGCGCCTGAGCCGCGACCTCTGCCGCGACACCTATTTCATCGTCCGCACCGAAGAGTCCCTGCGTAATCTGCAGGCCCTGGGGTTGAGGGGACACGTGGGAACTGACACCGCTTGGACTTTCCAGAGTCCCGAGGGAGAGGAATGGGCCCGCCAGCGACTGATGGAAGCCGGATGGGACGGACAACAACCCCTCATGGGAGTGGCGCCTCTGAACCCCTATTGCTGGCCCGTACGTCCATCCGTGTGGCGATGGCTGAAGGCGCAACTCACCCGTGATTTCTCCCTGCAGTACGACAAGCTATATTTCTTCAGCGACAGTCCAGAACGCCGGGCCGGTTTCGAACGATACCTCTCGGCCATGGCCGCAGCCGTCAACCACTACAGCCAGGAGCACCATGCTTTCGTGGTCATTCTGGGAATGGAACAACTCGATGCAGGAGTCTGTAAGCTGTTGGAACAGAGGCTGGGAGCCCCTCACGCTGTCTTCACCTCGAAGACCAGTAATGTATTCCAGATGACGGGCCTGCTGCGCCAACTCAATATCCTGCTCACCTCCCGCTACCACGCCTCGGTACTAAGTATGGAACATGCAATACCTATTGTGGCGGTGTCCATAGATGCACGTCTGAGTGGAGTTATGCGCGAAGTGGGACTGGCTGACAACTACCTGATCCAAGCCGGAGACCACGACCTGGAGAACCGGATAACGACGTCCTTGCAACGGGCCGAGGCACACCAGCAGGAAATCGGTGAGAAGATCCGGCACCACCTGCCTCATTATAAGAAACAGACCATGGCGATGAGTCAATTCTTTGTATCATGGCTAAAGGAGAAGTTTTTATAACCATCGATCTATAATGGCGATGATGTATCATGGCTAAAGGAGAAATATTCATAACAGGCGCCACGGGGCTGCTGGGCACAGAGGTAGTGGCACGACTGCTGCAGACCACTGATTGCCTGCTTCGTGTGTTGGTGCGAGCCTCTTCGGAGGCGGAGGCTGCCGGGAGGCTGAGGGCCCTCTGGTGGGACGATGCAGTGCTGGTCAGCGCCGTGGGCAACAGGGTGCTGCCCGTGGCGGGCGATATCACTCAATCCCTGCAGGGAGTGGTGCCGGAGAGCGTGGCCCACATCATCCATTGTGCCGCAGAGACGGGTCTGCAGAAATCGAGGAAGGAACTCTGGGACATCAACGTGACGGGAACACAGAACGTGGTGACGGTGGCCTTGGGACTGCCACGTCTGGAACGTTTCACCTACGTTTCCACTGCTTATGTGGCAGGCACCCAAGGCGGACTTATCCAGGAAGAGGCGCCGCTGCCCAAGCATTTCTATAGTCTCTATGAACAGAGCAAGGCCGAGGCCGAAAAGATCGTAAGGACCTCCGGACTACCTTATATAATATGTAGGCCCGGTATGATAGTAGGCAACAGCCATACGGGACGCACCCGGAATTTCAATACCGTATATTATGTGCTGAAACAGATGTTGCAAGGCCGACTCCCTCTGCTGCCCGTAAGCAGTAGGCAGACGGTGAACGTAGTGCCCGTGGATTATGTGGCCCGACAGGTGGCCGACCTCACTTTCCACCCGCAAGCCGAGGGACACACTTTCCATCTGACAGCTCCTGCCGACCAGTTGCCTCAGGCGGGCGAACTGATGGAGGCGGTGAGGACGTGGTCCCGCGAGAACCTGCAGACAGAGATCCCGAGGGCACATTTCTTACCCATGTCATGGCTTCGCACCATAGGCAAGCACTACAACTCCGGCTCGGGGGCCAAGAGCCGCTCGCTGCTCTCGAATCTCACGGCACTAATGCCTTATTTCCTGGATGACCACCTCTTCGACCGCACCAATACGGAGCGTTTCACAGGAGCCTATGACTTGGATTGGCGCCAGTACCTGCCCGTGCTGCTCGACTTCGCATGCCGGCATAATTTCATGAGGCTGTCGGACCAGACCATCTTCCAGCAGGCAATGAGGCGGCGGGCGAGCCGACATTATCCTATCACCTATTATAATATCACCTCCCACGGCACCGAATGCATTTCCGGCAAGGAGATGAATGACCTCGTCTGCAGCTATGTGGGTCTTCTTCAACAACTAGGCGTGCAACCAGGCGACACCGTGGCGCTCTCTGGTATCAACTGTGCCGAACACGCAGCTATTGATAATGCCATTGGGCTCTTGGGAGCCGTCAGCGTACCTGTCTATTATACCACTCCGGCTGATGAGATAGACTTGTTGCTGCACAAGAGTGGCGCCCGCTGGTTCTTCGTGGGCGACGAGCGGGTGATGAAGAATACGGGTGCACTGCCTGCCAGCGTGCAGATCATTCCCTTCGGACCTTTGAAA
>JAILFY010000178.1 GCA_024697285.1 Bacteroidaceae bacterium | reverse complement strand
CGCGCGCGCACGTGAGAACATAGTTTTCCATACATTTTTACACTCAACATGGGTTAAATGATTTAATTTCATTTGGTTAATATGATGTATTTATGATGTATTTCAGGATGTAAAAATGTATTTTGAATGATTTTTTTTGACAAATTAATGATTTTGGAGGAGAAAAACAGGTTAATTATTGCATGAATATGATTCCCTTTGTAGCGTTAAAGTCCGCACGTCGGAACGGCGTACGAATACAGCGCGGGCCATGCAGCGAACGACAAACCTGGGAGCACACGTACAGCCTGTCGGCCTTTCTGGCTGGCACGATGGCCCGCCCCTACTCTAAACTCTAAACTTTCCAACTACTCTAAACTCTAAACTAAAATACCCCCTTAAACCGCGCCTTTGGCCCAACTAGAACTCTTGAACTTGAGCGTGCGAAAGTCCAGTCATATATTTACTCCTCTGTGCGAATCGGATTCGCGCAGAGGAGTTATTGGTGCTGTTCAGTTCTCTGAAAGAAGGGTCAGGAAGGGGATGATGCAAGAAGAGATTCGGCTATGGTGAGGTCGAAAGGCGTGGTGATCTTGATGTTCTCGCGGTTGCCCTCCACGAGGGTGATGGGATGACCGAGAGCTTCCACGACAGAGGCATCGTCCGTGAAGGCATCGGAATAGGGTTGTTCGAAGGCCCGAAGCAACAAGGACAACTGGAAGGTCTGAGGAGTCTGCACCAAGCGGAAGAGGGAACGGTCCACGGTATGGGAAGAAGAGGAAGCCATCTGACGCAGGGTCTCCACAACGGGAACAACAGGGACAGCGGCACCGGATTCCTGCGCCACACGGAAGCACCGACGAATCACCTCGGGCGACACAAACGGGCGCACGCCATCGTGAACAGCCACCAGTCCGTCTGATGCTCCATGGATGGCAGCTACCTGACGAAGGCCGCTGAGGACGCTGTGGAAACGAGTGGGACCTCCAGTGGCGATGTCGTGGGGCAAGGTGAAGGAATATCGATGGCAGAGCTCGCGCCAATAAGGCTGGTGGTCGGCAGGCAGTACGAGCACGATATGGATGCCAGCTACTGCACGCTCGAAGGCCTCGAGGGTGTGCATGAGCAGGGGCTTGCCGCCAACGGGCAGGAACTGTTTGGGAAGGTCACTGCCCATACGCAGTCCCTTGCCCCCAGCCACAATGATGCAATAGGGGGTGGAAGTCATCGCACCTCGCTCCATAACATGCCCTGGCGCAGCGCGTCGGCGGTGGACTTATCCTTCATCCGTTGTACGATAGCATATCCGAACTCGAACACGGCGGCAGGTCCCTTGCCCGTGATGAAGAGCCCGTCTTGCTCCACGAGAGCGCCCGTGCAGGTGGCTCCCGTCAGTTCGGACTCAAAACCGGGGTAGCAGGTGGCTCGCTTGCCGGCAAGCAGACCCAGCCGACCCAGGATGAGGGGAGCGGCACAGATGGCCGCTACGGGGCGACCGCTGCCCACATGCTCGAGGATGCGGGCATTCAGGGTGCCACAATCGGCGAGGTTCGTGGCGCCAGGCAATCCGCCCGGGAAGATGAGGAGGTCGGCAGAGGAGAAATCCACGTCGGAAAGGAGGGCGTCTGCCTGAACACGAATATCGTGGGAGCCCGTGACGAGGTGCTCGTTGGAGATAGAAACGATCTGCAGGTCAAGGCCTGCACGACGGATAATGTCGGCAGTCACGAGGGCTTCTGCTTCCTCGGTGCCGGTGGCAAAGAAAAGATAAATCATCGGTGTAGGGTGTCCCGGGCTCTCCGGTCCCTCGGTGCTCTGTAATCCTCCCAAGAAAGAGAGAGGAGCGCTCAGCCGCGAAGGAGGAGGCAGGGGACTATAAATTATAGGGTTAGGAAATGGCGGTGAATGTTCATTCTGCAGGTTGCAGTTGTTGTCTGTAGCGATGAATGGTTTCCTCAAGTCCGAGGTAGAGGGCGTCGCAAATCAGTGCATGACCGATACTCACCTCATCGAGCCAAGGGATGTTCCGATAGAAATAAGCGAGGTTCTGCAAGTTCAGGTCGTGACCCGCGTTGAGTCCGAGACCCAGCGCCTTGGCAACCTTGGCAGCGCGCACGAAAGGTGCAATGGCTGCGGCCGGGTCGGTAGCATAGCAGGCGGCATAGGGTTCGGTGTAGAGTTCCACCCTGTCGGCACCGCTGCGCGCAGCGTAGTCCACCATCTCGTCTTCGGCGTTGACGAAGATGCTGACGCGGATGCCTGCTTCGTGGAAGCGGGCCGTGACGTCCGTGAGGAAATTGAGGTGGGTCTTCGTGTCCCAACCGTGATTGGAGGTGATCTGGTCGTGGCCATCGGGAACGAGGGTGACCTGCGTGGGACGGTTCTCCAGCACCAGGGCGATGAACTCCGAGATGGGATTGCCCTCGATGTTGAACTCCGTAGTGAGCAGCGGCTTCAGGTCGCGGACATCCTGATAGCGGATATGACGCTGGTCCGGACGTGGATGAACGGTGATGCCCTGGGCGCCAAAGCGCTCGCAGTCCTGCGCCACACGCAGGATATCGGGGTTGTTGCCACCTCGGGCATTGCGAATTGTGGCTACCTTATTAATATTTACGCTGAGTTTCGTCATATTTTTACGGTTATTAAAGTGTTTCTGCCGCAAAAGTAGATAAAATTCGAGAGAAATGTGTACATTTGCAGCGAAAATAATTTCAAAGACTATGCGCAAGCTCCGTTTTGCTATTTTTGGCAATGCTTTTCAGGCCAAGAAGTCTGCATCCGTGCAGAAGTTGCTTTGTCTGCTGGAAGAACGTGAGGCCGAGCTACTCATCGACGAGTCGTTCTGCCAGTACCTCCGTGAAGACCTGCAGATAGCAATGCCCGAGACCGTAAGCCTCATCCACGACAACGACTTCAGCGCCGACATTGCTATCTCCATGGGCGGCGACGGCACCTTCCTGGAGGCCGCCCGGCGGGTGGGCGACAAGGAGATTCCCATTCTGGGAGTGAATATGGGACGTCTGGGATTCCTCTCGGACATCTCCCCCTCCGAACTGCCTGCCACCATAGAACAACTCTACGAGGGTAACTACTCGGTGGAAGACCGCTGCGTGCTGCAGCTGGAATACGACAAGGGAGAGCCCGAAGGCTACCCCTTCGCACTGAACGAGGTGGCGGTGCTGAAACGTGACGTCTCCTCGATGATAAGCATCCGAGTGGAAGTCAACGGGAAATACCTGACGACCTACCAAGCCGACGGCCTCATCATCAACACCCCCACCGGCAGCACGGGTTATGCTCTGAGTGTGGGAGGTTCCATCATGCAACCGGGCTGCCGCACCATCGGCCTGATTCCCGTGGCCCCGCATTCACTGACGGTGCGTCCGCTCATTCTCACAGACGACACGGTGGTGAAACTCACCGTGGCCGCCCGCAACCACCGATTCCTGGTCTCGCTGGACGGACGAAGCGAGAAATGTGCAGAAGACGTCAGGCTGACCATCCGTCGCGCTCCCTACTCCATAAAAGTACTGAAGCGCTCCAACCAGTGTTTCTTCACCACCCTGCGCGAGAAACTGATGTGGGGTACCGACCCCAGGGAATAGCACATCCACACCATCATGGCAAAGAACACCACCTCCCCCGAACAGCAGAGCCCTCTCCCACAGAAGAGAGGGACAAGGACAGATGCGAAATCTATCCTGCGCTGGTTCTGGCAACTGTTCCGGCAAGTGAAGTTGCAGTCGACCATCAATGCGCTGAGCGGAATTATCCGAGTGACGCTGGACTTCGCCTTCATCTGGGCCACGAAACAGGTCATTGACTTAGCCACGGGTGCCGGCGATGCGGAGGGACTGTTGCCCCAACCAGCGACGCTCACAGGGGCCGGGCTCCTTCTCATCAGCATCATGGCGCTGCAGATAGCGCTGGGTTATGCCAGCAGATGGATTGCTGCCCTGCTGGGAGTGGAGGCGCAGAACCGCATGCAACGACGCATCTTCAGACACCTGCTCCACAGCGAGTGGCACGGACGGGAGAAGCGCCACAGCGGGGATGTGCTGAACAGACTCATCTCCGACTGCCAGACCGTGGTCAACGTGGTGACAGACACCATTCCCCAGGCGTTGGCAGTGCTGGTGAGACTCCTCCTGGCTTTCCTATTCCTGTTTCAGATGGACCGCGTCCTGGCCGTGAGCGTCACCATCATTCTGCCCGTATTCATCCTACTCAGTCGCCTGTATATCAACCGGATGAGAAGCATCACACGAGCAGTGAGGGACACCGACAGCCGCATTCAGTCGACCCTGCAAGAGAGCATACAGCACCGCCTGGTACTGAAGACCATGGAACGTGTGAGCACCATGCTGCAAGTGCTGAGCGTGCAGCAGGAGACGCTGCGCCAACAAGTACGCCACCGCACCCTCTTCTCCTCGTCCTCCAACCTCGTTCTGAATATCGGTTTCGGCGGCGCCTACCTCTTCACCTTTCTCTGGAGCGCCAACCGCCTGGCCGAAGGCAGCATCACTTTCGGAATGATGACAGCCTTCATTCAGTTGTGCGGTCAAATCCAAGGACCCTTCCGCGACCTCACGCGTTTCATTCCCGCTATCATCGGCAGTATGACTGCTGCAGAACGACTGATGGAACTCGAAGAGAGTCCGCTGGAAGACGTGGGCGAGCCCATCCGATTCAGCAGAGAAGTGGGAATCCGGGTGGAGAACGTCTGTTTCGCCTACGACAGCCACAGTCGGCAGGTGCTGAAAGGAGCCAGCTACGACTTCCCTCCCGGCAGTTCCACGGCCATTTTGGGCGAAACGGGTGCCGGCAAGACGACGCTGATAAGACTGATTCTGGCTCTGCTGAAACCCCAAGAGGGTCGTGTCGTGATGTACGAGACGGGAAGTCCCTCCGACGGAGAGAGGGCTGCAGGTACCGACGAAAGGCTGGCTGCAAGTGCTCCCGACAATGAGGCAACCTCCCACGCCACGGAGGTAAGCAACCGCGAAACGAAGATAAGTGCTCCCGACAACGAGACGACCTCCCACGCTGCGGAGCTAAGCAACCGCAAAACGGAGATAACTGCTCCCGACAATGAGGCGACCTCCCACGCCACGGAGGTAAATACGACGGTAACCTCCCTCGCCACGAAAGTAAGAGATTGCGAAACAGAGGTAAGTGCCCGCACACGCTGCAATCTCGTTTATGTGCCGCAAGGCAATTCCCTCTTCAGCGGTACTATCCGTTGGAACCTGCTCTTGGGCTCCCCCGAAGCCAGCGAGGACGAGTTGAAGGAGGCCCTGCATCTGGCTTGCGCCGACTTCGTGTTCACCATCCCGGGAGGACTCGACAGCCTGGTAGGCGAAGAGGGCGCGGGACTCTCGGAAGGACAAGCTCAACGCATTGCCATCGCCCGAGCACTGCTGAGGAAAGGCAACGTGCTGCTGCTGGACGAAGCCACCAGTTCGCTGGACTTACAGACAGAACGACAGCTGCTGGAGAACCTCATAGCACACAACGAACAGCAAGAGATACGCGCCACACTCCTCTTCATCACCCATCGTCCTGCCGTTGTGGAGCACTGCCAACAAGTAATAACCCTCACTCGATGATACGTTTTCTGAAAGACTGGACCCTGCCGGTGGCCATCGCTGTAGGCTCTCTGCTCTACCTGCTGTTTGCCTACACCCCCGCCCTGGAGGAGGCCTCCATCGTCCTCGGTCCGGTTTTCGATACCCTGCTGCCGGCAAGCATCTTCCTCACCCTCTTCATCACCTTCTCCAAAGTGGACTTCCACTTGATGACGATACGACGCTGGCACCTCGCAGTGCTGGCGGCCCAACTGCTGTTGGTGCTCCTTCTCACCGCCGCGGCGCTGGCCGTGGAGAGCCGTCAGCTGAAGCTCGTGCTGGAGGCCATTCTCATCTGCGTCATTGCCCCTTGCGCCTCGGCCTCCCCTGTGGTGACTGCCAAGTTGGGCGGCGATCTCACTCAGATGACGTCTTTCGTGCTACTTTCCTCGGTGGTGGTCTCCCTGCTCATCCCTGCCATCTTCCCCTTGCTGGAACCGGGCCACGCCGTCACGTTCCTCGGCGCCTTCCTGACCATCTTGCGTCGACTGGCAGCTG
Source organism: Bacteroidaceae bacterium (assembly GCA_024697285.1). Classification (GTDB taxonomy): domain Bacteria; phylum Bacteroidota; class Bacteroidia; order Bacteroidales; family Bacteroidaceae; genus Physcousia. The sequence continues at coordinate 6,573 of JAILFY010000178.1, read as the reverse complement.
TACTGCTGCTGCCACTGCTTCTGGGAGCCATCGTTCGCCACTGGATAAAACCCCTCTACAACTGGTTTGTGGCCACTCCCGACCTGGGATTCTACTGTTGGAGTTTCTCCCTCGCCATCACCTCCGGCATCACCATGAAAAACATCCTGCACAGCGGAGCAGGAGGGGGATTGCTCGGCTGCATCGCAGTACTCACGCTGCTGACGGCCCTTGTGCAGTTCCGCGTGGGCAGAACTGTTGGAAACATCTTTCATGAACATATCTGCACCGGACAAGCCATGTTCCAGAAGAACACCGGCCTGGCCATCTGGATTGCGTACGTCTACCTGACACCCATTGCCAGTATCGGGGCAGGATGCTATGTGCTCTGGCAGAATATCATCAACTCCTACGAACTTTGGCAGCACCGGCGCCACGAACACTGACATCTTGTCAGTCTTTTCCTCTCTGGCACACCTTTAGCACCAACAAAGGCGAGCTCTCAAGGCTTCAACTATCTATAATAAGGCAAGCTCACAAGGCCACACCTATTTATAATAAGGCAAGCTCACAAGGCTACACCTATTTATAATAAGGCAAGTTCACAAGGCTACACCTATTTATAATAAGGCAAGCTCACAAGACTACACCTTATATATATAGTATCCCTCTCACCAAGAACTCAGAACATTTAATCATCTATAAAAAACCACACAACAATGAAGATTCAACCTTTAGCAGACCGCGTTCTTATTGAACCCGCTGCAGCAGAAACAAAGACCATCGGAGGTATTATCATCCCTGACACCGCAAAAGAGAAACCCTTGCAGGGAACAGTAGTGGCCGTAGGCCGCGGAACCAAAGACGAAGAGATGGTGCTGAAAGCTGGCGACCAAGTGCTCTACGGAAAATATGCAGGCACGGAACTGGAGCACGAGGGAGAGAAGTACCTGATTATGCGCCAAAGTGACGTGGTTGCCATTTTGGCATAACACTCCCCTAGTATCCATAAATAACCTGGACCACATAAAGAGTTCTGAAAGATTCGGAAATAATAATCCTTAAGACCCCAGAGGGGTTCCACAAGGTTTTGAAACGATAGTCTTCAAAACTGTCAAGGAGCTCCAAAAGGTTCAGAAAACAATAATCCCCAAAAACTAATATAGCGGGCAAGACCCGCACAAGAACTATGGCAAAAGAAATCAAATTCAATATCGAAGCCCGTGAGCAGATGAAGCAGGGCGTAGATCAGTTGGCCAACGCCGTAAAGGTAACCCTTGGCCCGAAAGGTCGTAACGTAATCATCGAAAAGAAATTCGGCGCACCCCAGATCACCAAGGACGGCGTGACCGTAGCCAAGGAGATAGAATTGGCCGACGCCTTCCAGAACGCTGGTGCTCAGCTGGTAAAGAGCGTGGCCTCCAAGACGGGTGACGACGCAGGCGACGGCACCACCACTGCCACCGTGCTGGCTCAGGCTATCGTTCGCGAAGGACTGAAGAACGTCACCGCAGGTGCCAACCCCATGGACCTGAAGCGCGGTATCGACAAGGCTGTGGCCAAGGTCGTGGAATGCATCAAGGGACAGAGCGAGCAGGTAGGCGACGACTACAGCAAGATTGAGCAGGTGGCCACCGTGAGCGCTAACAACGATCCCGAGATCGGTAAACTGCTGGCAGACGCCATGAAGAAAGTGTCCAAGGACGGCGTCATCACCATCGAAGAAGCCAAGGGACGCGACACCACCATCGGAGTCGTGGAAGGTATGCAGTTCGACCGCGGTTATCTCAGTGCCTACTTCGTCACCAACACCGAGAAGATGGAGTGCGAGATGGAGAATCCCTATATCCTCATCTACGACAAGAAGATCAGCAATCTGAAGGACTTCCTCCCCATCCTGGAACCCGCTGTGCAGACCGGTCGTCCTCTGCTCGTCATCGCAGAAGATGTAGATAGCGAAGCTCTCACCACCCTCGTCGTCAACCGCCTGCGTGGACAGCTGAAGATTTGCGCCGTCAAGGCTCCCGGCTTCGGCGACCGCCGCAAGGCCATGCTCGAAGATATCGCTGTCCTGACTGGTGGCGTTGTCATCAGCGAGGAGAAGGGTCTGAAGCTGGAGCAGGCTACCATCGAGATGCTGGGTAGCGCCGACAAGGTGACCATCTCCAAGGACAACACTACCATCGTTAGCGGCCACGGACAGAGCGAGCTCATCAAGGATCGCATCAACCAAATCAAGAATGAAATCCAGAACACCACCAGCAGCTACGACAAGGAGAAGCTGCAGGAACGTCTGGCCAAGCTGAGCGGCGGTGTCGCAGTACTCTATGTGGGTGCTCCCTCTGAGACCGAGATGAAGGAAAAGAAGGACCGCGTGGACGACGCTCTCTGCGCCACACGTGCAGCCATCGAAGAAGGCATCGTGCCTGGAGGTGGCGTAGCATATATCCGCGCTATCAAGGCGCTGGAAGGACTCGAAGGTGAGAACGCCGACGAGACAACGGGTATCCGTATCGTGGAGCGCGCCATCGAAGAACCGCTGCGCCAGATCGTGGAGAACGCAGGACTGGAAGGCAGTGTCGTGGTGAACAACGTGAAGAGCGAACAGGGCGACTTCGGCTACAACGCTCGTGCCGACCGCTACGAAGATCTGCGCAAGGCTGGAATCATCGATCCTGCCAAAGTGGCACGTGTGGCTCTGGAGAACGCTGCATCCATCGCCGGAATGTTCCTCACCACAGAATGTGTCATCTGCGACGCCAAGGAAGAGAAGCCCGAAATGCCCATGGGCGGTGCCCCGGGAATGGGCGGCATGATGTAAAATAGCCCATCACATACTACCAACAATAAGCCCCACCAATTGGCGGGGCTTATTTATTTCAGGACTTTCGCACGATCAAGTTCAAAAGTTCAAGAAGAATAAGGTGAAGCCTTCGGCTGCGGTTTAAAGGCTTTAGAAGGAAAACTTATTCGAAATAGAGGTTTGACTATCGTAAAGTTCAATATATATATAGGTGTAAAACAGGTTTACAGGACACCTATAATTATCTGGGGCCGGGACAAGGCACTATAGCAACTTGGCGCTGAGTTTCTCGAGCATGTCGCGAGTCATGGAAGCCAAGTCATAATGTGGCTGCCAGTCCCATTCGGCACGTGCAGCGCTATCATCCATGCTGTCGGGCCAACTGGAAGCGATGCTCTGCTTCAAGGGATCCACATCGTAGACCATCTCGAATTCCGGACGCAGTTTTTTGATTTCTGCATAAATGGTTTCCGGAGCAAATGACATCGAAGCGACGTTGAAAGCATTGCGGTGAATCAATCGAGAGGGATCTGCTTCCATAAGGCTGATAGCTGCATTCAAGCCATCGGGCATGTACATCATATCCATCAGTGTTCCTTCCTTGATAGGACACACGAACTTCTCGCCACGGACAGCGGAGTAATAGATATCCACTGCATAGTCGGTGGTGCCGCCACCGGGAGGGGTGACATAGCTGATGAGTCCGGGGAAACGAACGGCACGCGTGTCGACGCCGTACTTGCGGAAATAGTAGTCGGAGAGGAGTTCCGTGGTCACCTTGCTGACACCATAGATGGTGCGAGGACGCTGAATGGTGTCCTGGGGCGTGCCCACATGTGGGGTATCGGGACCGAAACTGCCGATACTGGAAGGAGTGAAGACGGCGCACTGGTTCTCGCGAGCCACCTCCAAGATATTCCACAAGCCATCGATACCTATTCGCCAGGCCAGACGCGGTTTCTGTTCGGCAACGACACTGAGCAGGGCAGCGAGGTTGTAGATGGTATCTATATGATACTGATTCACAACCTCATGCATTTGTTCTGCGTTCGTAACGTCGGCAATGGCTGAAGGTCCATTCTCAGCAAGTGCTCCCTTAGGTTCGGCCCCAGGGATATAGCCTGCGACAACGTGGCTGCCGCCATATCGTTTTCTCAACTCCTCTGTGAGTTCCGAGCCTATCTGACCCGTGGAACCAATTACGAGAATGTTTTTCATTATGTGTTTTGAAGTCTATTGGGGAAAAAGTGGGTTTAACGGCTGCAAAGGTAGTGAAAAGTTGATATTTTGTATTCGATTAGCAACAGTTTTTTCATCTTCTCGCAACTATTTGACGATATTTTCCCATTTGCAGTACTAACATGTTGGAAAATTCACTAACTTTGTGCCGAGAAACCTACAATAAGTATTACAACTCATCTAATAACACCAAAAAAATACAGAAAATTATGTACGGAAAGATGAAAGAACATCTCCAGCAAACGCTGGATGAAATTCGCGAGGCAGGACTCTACAAAAACGAACGCCTCATCGAGAGCCCACAGTCAGCAGCCATCAAAGTAGGCGGCAAGGAAGTATTGAACTTCTGCGCCAACAACTACCTGGGTCTCAGCAACCATCCTCGCCTGATAGAGGGTGCCAAAAGAATGATGGACCGGCGCGGCTACGGCATGTCGAGCGTACGTTTCATCTGCGGCACACAGGACATTCACAAGGAACTGGAGGAAGCCATCAGCAGGTTCTTCCACACGGAAGACACCATCCTCTATGCTGCTTGCTTCGACGCCAATGGTGGTGTTTTCGAACCCTTGCTGACAGAGGAAGACGCTATTATCAGCGACGCCCTGAACCACGCCAGCATCATTGATGGAGTAAGACTCTGCAAGGCCAAACGCTATCGCTACGCCAATGCTGACATGGAAGATCTGGAACGCCAACTGCAAGCAGCGCAAGAACAGCGATTCCGCCTGATTGTTACAGATGGAGTCTTCTCCATGGACGGCAACGTGGCTCCCATGGACAAAATTTGCGACTTGGCAGAGAAATACGACGCATTGGTGATGGTCGACGAGAGCCACTCCGCTGGCGTGGTGGGTCCCACAGGACGCGGTGTCAGCGAGTACTTCGGAACGTACGGACGAGTGGACATCTACACAGGCACTCTGGGCAAGGCCTTCGGAGGAGCCATGGGTGGTTTCACCACTGGTCGCCAGGAAATCATAGACCTCCTGCGCCAGCGCTCGCGCCCGTACCTCTTCTCCAACTCCCTGGCTCCTGGCATCATCGGTGCCTCCCTGGAAGTTTTTGAAATGCTGGAAGAGAGCAAAGAACTGCACGACCGTCTGGTGGAAAACGTGAATTACTTCCGCGACAAGATGATGGCCAGCGGCTTCGACATCAAGCCCACGCAGAGCGCCATCTGTGCCGTGATGCTCTACGACGCACCTCTGTCGCAGCGCTTTGCAGCCCGTCTGCAGGAAGAAGGCATCTACGTCACGGGCTTCTACTACCCTGTCGTGCCGAAGGGGCAAGCCCGCATCAGGGTGCAAATCAGCGCCGGACACGAGCGCGAGCAACTCGACAAATGCATCGCCGCCTTCCAGAAGGTGGGCAAAGAGTTGGGTGTACTGAAATGACCTGAAAGCTTGTCGCTGCTGACACACACCCTGGCGACGAAGCACACATCATTAATAATGGGTTCGCAAATGGCCAAGCCCCGCAAAAGGATTTGACCACTTGCGAACCTTTATTATAATATGACCAACGAATCGGTTATCCGACGGAACCGACGGGAAGCCCATAGAGCAAGACAAACTTATCTTAGCCACAGTTATCAATGGTAAACGCTTAGTGCAAGACAGCTAATCCAAGCCGACGAAACCGGCGGTAAATGCGTAGAGCAAAACGAATAGTCTTAGTCGCAGCTATCGACATCAAGTGTGTAGTGATGACAAGGAAGGGATGAAGTTTCGTGAGTTCGACAGACCTGATAGTCCTAATCGGCATAACTCCCACAAAAAGGAAAAAATGTGTGGAAATGCAAAAAAAATAGAAAAAATGCTTGTCAATTCATGAAAAAGCAGTACCTTTGCAAGCCGATTATTATCAAAGAGCCCCTTAAAAGGCTCAGTATCTGCGTGTTAATAGCTTTTCTCATTGGCCTGGGAGAGTGGTTAGTGAATCGCAGAATCTCAAAAGCGCGCCGGTGAGAGCTCCGGCAAAGAAACATTATTAGTAGTACAAAAAGTTATTTAAACAAAAAAGAATGGACACTTTAAGTTACAAGACCATTTCTGTCAACAAAGAGACAGCCAAGAAGGAATGGGTGGTGGTAGACGCCACAGACCAGGTCCTCGGCCGTCTGGCCACAAAGGTGGCAAAGTTGCTGCGTGGGAAGTACAAACCCTGCTTCACTCCTCACGTGGATTGCGGCGACAACGTCATTATCGTTAACGCCAACAAGATTCAGCTCACGGGTAAGAAGATGACAGACCGCGTGTATCTGCGCTACAGCATGTACCCCGGCGGCCAGAAGGCCAGCACTCCCGCTGACATCATCGCCAAGCCCAACGGCTACGAGAAGCTCCTGCGCCGCGTCGTGAAGGGTATGCTTCCCAAAAACAAACTGGCCAGCCGCGTGATCAACAACCTCTACATCTACGAGGGACCCGAGCACAAGCACGAGGCACAACAGCCCAAGGCCATTGATATTAACCTCTATAAGTAAACAGAAATGGCAGTAGTTAATGCATTAGGACGTCGCAAGTGCGCCGTTGCCCGTGTTTATGTGA